>CALAXC010000182.1 GCA_937894775.1 uncultured Clostridia bacterium | reverse complement strand
TATCACGTAATTCCCTGTGGTGGATGCCACGAGGTAGTACGCCTCGTGAAATCTAAAGAAAAATATGAGAGGCTTGGCTCTATTGATGTGGTTGGGCTTATTGATCGCGATTTTAGAACGGAGCACGAAATCGCATCTTTAAGAGATGACGGAATATATTTTCTTGATGTTGCAGAAGTGGAAAATCTTTTTATCGTGCCGGAAGTGTTGGATATAATGGAGCAACAACTTGGGTGTAATGAAGGAACCGCTGAAGTGGCTAAAGAGTTTATCGTTCAGTTGTTTTCTCAAATCAAGGAATCTCAAATCAATTTGGCGTTACATCAAGAATTACATTATAGACTTTCAACATTTGAACTTGAAAAAGCCAAACTAACTCCCGAGCAAATAAAAGAGAAAATTGATGAAGCATTTTCAAAAGAAAAAATCGAAGCGTTCCTTTTGGAGAAAAAACGAATATTTGATGCTGCAACCGATATTAAAGAAATTTTGAAGGTGTTTAACCTTAAAGAAATGTCTCAAAAAGTAGGTCCTAAATTCGATCTTAACAAGAGTAGTTACCGCGAGAAAGTCTTGAATCTTGTACGTAGAAAAGATGGCAATATCAGAGATGAAATCATTTCTGCAATTAAGACTTATACTCCGGAACTGCCCTAAAATTCGATAAAATAGGAGGATTCTAATGTCAAGATTTATATACGAAGACGACATAGAAAAAGCGTTACTCGACAAGTTAGCTGCCGAGCCGTTTGGCTATGACGTCATCACTTGTGATCCTTCGACATCATCAAAAGAGAATATAAACGACGGAACGGGACGCACAAGCAAAAAGCAATGCGTTCTGCCTTCTGTGCTGCGTTCTGCGCTGATACGTATCAATCATACAATTCCTGCCGAGGAGATCGACGGAATCGTAAAGGATTTGTGCCGCGATTTTACGGGCGGGGATATGAAGGCGGTCAACTACAAGCTCTATCAGCAGATCCGCAACTACATAAAGGTGTCGGTAAGGCGGGGCGGTAAGCAGGACTTTGACTTTGTCAAGCTGATTGATTTTGACAATCCCGAAAACAATACCTTTACCGCCGTTTCGCAGATGTGGATCGAGGGGCGTTTTAATTGGCGCCGTCCTGACGTTATCATCTTTGTCAACGGACTTCCGCTTGTATTTGTGGAGCTTAAGAACAGCGACGTCAAGGTGGAAGAAGCGTACAACCGCAATCTGAAAAGCTATCTCAAAGACGTTCCCAATCTCTTTGCTTTCAATCAGATCTGCGTTCTTTCCAATGGACTTGAAACAAGGCTCGGTGCGTTTTCTGCTACCTATGACTATTTCTTTGAATGGCTGAAAGCAAGCGAGGATGAGAAAATTGACCGCAAGGCAATCTCCGAGGACGGTGTTTCGCTGTCTTACTTTGCGGACGGTTTGTTGCCGAAAGCAAATTTGATTGACTATATTGAGAACTTCATACTGTTTGAGAATCAGTCAATCAAGATTATCGCAAAGAACCACCAATATCTCGGTGTTAATAATCTGATTGAGTCGGTTAAAGATCGCAAGGCACTCGCGGGCAAGCTCGGCGTATTTTGGCATACGCAAGGAAGCGGTAAGTCCTACTCAATGGTTATGTTTACCCGCAAGGTAAAGCGTAAGATTGAGGGTAATTTTACCTTCCTTATCATCACCGACCGCGACGATCTTGATACGCAGATTCACAAGAATTTCGTGCGCACCGAAGTCATTGGCGAAAAGGAAGAATGTCAGCCCAAGAATGGCGCGCAGCTTCGTGAGTATCTGCAAACCAACAAATCGTTTATCTTTACGCTGATTCATAAATTCAATTACGATAAAACAAAGAAGTATCCCGTGCTCTCCGAGAGGGATGATATCATCGTTTTGGTTGACGAGGCACACCGTACGCAGTATAAGAGTCTCGCGGAAAATATGCGAACCGCGCTCCCCAACGCCAATTATATTGCCTTTACGGGAACGCCCTTGCTTGGCTCTAAGCGTTTGACGAACCAATGGTTTGGTAACTACGTTTCGGAATACAACTTCGCGCAATCGGTTGAGGACGGCTCTACCGTGCCGCTGTTTTATAGCCGCAGAGTGCCCGAGGTTTGGCTTGAAAACGATTTCCTTGACGATGACGTACTTGACATTATTGAGGACGAAAACCTCAATGAAGCCGAAACAAAGCTCCTTGAAAATTCCTCGTCGAGAATCCTTGAGGTTATCAAGCGTGATGACCGACTTGATAAAATTGCAAGAGATATCGTGCATCACCTGCCTCGTCGTGGCTTCCGTGGCAAAGCAATGGTAGTGTCGGTGGATAAATATACTGCCGTAAAGATGTATGATAAGGTTCAGCACTATTGGGGTGAGGAAAAGAAAAAGCTTGTTGCCGAAAGGAACAAAGCCGCAACTAAAGAGGAACGAGACCAGATCTCCGTAATGATCGATTATATGAATAGGATGGAGATGGCGGTTATC
>CALAXC010000181.1 GCA_937894775.1 uncultured Clostridia bacterium | reverse complement strand
TAAAAACAACCATCTTTCACCATTGCACCTTTTCCCCGACCTTTTGCTCTTGAAACTGCTACATATCAACGCATCGTGGATTTTTCTTTTCTAATTGGTAGGTGTACAAAGCTCTTTATATATGATATAATATATTCACGGTACCGATTAATAAATAAGGAGAAAGATTATGTCTGTTGGTCAGATTATAAAATTCTACAGAAAAGAAAAAGGATTTACGCAGGGCGATCTTGCAGAAATAATTGGTGTGAGTGTTCAAGCTGTTTCAAAATGGGAAACCGATGCGGGAATGCCGGATATTTCTCAGATCGTGCCTCTTGCAAAAGCGCTAAACGTTTCAACCGATACAATTTTGGGGCTTAGTAATGATACTGAGCTTGAAGATATTATTTCTTTGCGTGAGTCGATTGGACATCACCCGGTTGATCTATCATTAAAAGAAGCTGAACGTATATATAATTTAGCACATCCGTTTTTCGTAAAACATCCAACGAATTCAGAAGTAGCGTTTTGGTGCCTTGAAAGCTTGTCTGTTTTGTTATCTCAGAGAAAGAATTCGGATAATAGATACGAATTATTAAAGGAATGCATACGTTATGAGAACTGCATCTTTCGCTATGAAACGAATGCAGATATTGTATTTAAGAGTTATTACGTATTGTCAAGATGCTACAAAGCACTTGGAGAGCAAGGCCGTGCCGATGAGATCATGGAGCGTATCCCTTCCACATTTGGAGATCGTGCTTATTGGGAAGCAGAGTTTGCATTTGCCGAAAAAAATATGGATCTGGCAATAGAAAAATGCAAATTGAGTTTTCATGATAAAGCGCGCTATATTTCAAGATGTATTCGACTTGCCAGAATGATCAGCGTTGAGGTGGATGGCGAGGACGGAATAAAAAAACGACTTGATTTGAATGAATATATGCTTACGATGATAAATGCTTTTTTGTCAGGCGGAGAATACTTACCGCACAGAATGATGTATCAAAAAATGTCGCTGCTGTCGGGAATGGTTAAGGAGTACGTGGATTTGAAAATGCCAAAGCGTGCCACCGAGTGTATGCAAGAGTTGATTGAGGCGCGAGATATGTATTTGGATTTTATCAAGTCTCCGGAAGAGAAACATTGTCTTATGTTCTTGGAAGGGGATGACGATGGCATTTGGCATATAACTCCTGACAGGATCAAGGAATATGTTGAAAGTGCATGGAATAAGCTTTCAAAATATGATGAAGCTCTGGACTCGGAGATATTACGGCAATTAGAGTTGAAAATTTAGGATTGTATTTTTATCCAACAAAACTAACTAAAATCCCGAGGCAATAGCCTCGGGATTTTTGGGGATAGATAGGACGCCACTCAACTGCCCGAGCCCTTGAGAATTCGCATCTGCTATTATAAAAAGTGCAATTTCAACCGCAGGTTGAAAAAATTAAACCGTTGATTTATTGTTTTGCTATCTGAAATATGATATAATTAACTCAACGAAAGGAGAGGTGAATATGGAAAACGTAAATATTGTTTTAGCGGCAAATATATTCAAGTATAGAAAGAAAAGCGGGTTAAGTCAGGACGAGCTTGCACAAAAGTTAGGCGTCACCTTTCAAGCGGTGTCTAAGTGGGAAAATGCAAAAGCCGCGCCCGATATTACCTTTTTACCGATAATGGCTGACATTTTCGGTTGCTACATCGATGAGCTGTTTTCACGAGAGGTCAAGACAGAAATTCATTACGACCACTGTGCGGGATTCCCATGGGCGGATGATAGCGTTAT
>CALAXC010000180.1 GCA_937894775.1 uncultured Clostridia bacterium | reverse complement strand
TCTTGGCTCTTGCTCGTCTTGCTCTGCAGAAGCTCGATCTGTCCAATCAGCGTTCCGAGTAGGTATTTGCGGTTATCTGCAAGCTTATCTGCCATGCTCATAAAAGCATCGTAGACCATGTCCTCTCGGACTCGTCGGCTTTGGCATTGGCTTGCGCCTGATGCTCGTCCGTTGCATATCCAGTATGTGACTCCGTCGATGATTTGGCGGCGAAATCTCATTCCGCATTCGGGGCATACCATAATGCTTGTCAGAGGGAAACGCTTGCGTTGCCTATCAAACGAACCTTTGCTTTTCAGTAGTGCTTGAGCTGCTTCGAACATTTCTCGGCTGATGATGGGCGGGTTGCTGTTTTCCACGTAGTACTGTGCCTTTTTACCATCATTTCGCATGGTTCTGTGAGGCAGGGTTTCTGTTCGGTATTTCTTTTGCAGAAGCGCATCTCCCATATATCTTTCGTTTGTAAGGATATACATGAGGCTCTTGCTATACCATCTTGATTGACCGTTTCTTCGGGGGATTCCGTCCTTGTTGAGTATGGTGGTGATGGCTTGTGCGCCATAGCCTTTGAGGTAGAGGGCGAATATTCTTCGCACCACCTCGGCTTCTTCCTCGTTGATTTCGAGCTTGCCGTCTTTCATCCGATATCCGTATGCGGGATATGTTCCAACGTATTCGCCCGTCTGCATACGCTTTTGGATGCTCCAACGAACATTCCCCGATATGGTTTCGCTCTCTTGTTGAGCTGCCATACCGGGGAATGTAACGATCATTTCCATATTCAATTTGTCGGTGTCAATGCCTTGTTCCTCAAAGTACACCGAGACTCCGATCTCTTTGAGCATTCGGAGCGTAGTGAGGAGTTCTTCCGTGTTTCTCGCAAAGCGGGCAACGGTCTTGCAGACGATGCGGTCAACCTTGCCGAGTTTGCAATCCCGCAGAAGTCTGTGGAGTTCATCTCGACGGCTCATGTCCGTGCCTGTGATTCCTTCATCCGCATAGATATCTACAAGCTCGCATTCGGGGTGACGTTTTGCGTATTCGCTGTAGTATCTGATCTGCGCGGCGAAGGAATGCAACTGATCGGCGGAATCGCTTGATACTCGGCAATAAGGAGCGAGACGGATTTTCTCTGTCTTTTTCTGCAGGGTTGGGGTGATGTCCGTGATGTACATTTATTCCTTCCTTTCCGCAAGGGGTTTCCTTGCTGTTTTGTTGTCTGCCTTTCGGCAAGACACATCATACCACAAGAGTTCGGATACATCCAGCGGTTTTTCGCAGAGTTATCAGTTCAGACACAAATTTTTTCTGTGCCGTAATGAGTGGCGGATATTTCAATGATTCTATCGTATTCTTCCTTGGTGATCAGCTTCATATCGAGGAGCATTCGGAGTAAATTAACGCTGTAGCAAAAGGATGCGTTATTGGTATCTTGGTTCTTCATTTCAGCAGATCCTCCAAATACTTGATTCCGAAGCTGCTGACGATCCCTCGGTCGACCTCGTCCATGGAGATCTTGTCGAGCCTGCCGACATAATCTTCAAGGCGGGTTTTGTCTATCGTCCTGATCTGACCGAGAAGCACGGCAGAAGGTAACGGCAGGCAGGCGGGATTGATCGCTATATCATTTGGCAGATAGGTCTTATCTCGGTTGCTTGTGATCGCCGCCACGATGGTGACGGGACTGTGCTTATTGGAGATATCGTTTTGCAAAATAAGTACGGGACGGCGGCCGCCCTGTTCGCTCCCGATGACGGGACTTAAGTCAGCGTAATAGATTTCACCTCTTTTGATTTGTTTGTATTTCATGTTCTGTTTCCTCCATTTATATTTGTGTAAAAAAGGCGGTCGTTTGCAATTTGCAGACGACCGCCTTGGTATCAATCGTTTCTTTTCTGTTCGTATTTGTCCTCAACCTCCCCGAACAAAGGGTACACACCTCCCGGTCATGCATTTGACCTCATAGGAATCCCACCTCCGCGTGGATCTCACGCAGGCGCTCTCATCGGTTGCGACGGCTCACGGCTCTGTTACCGCTTCAACGCTCGACCTGTGACTGAACGCAAGTATCATTAGTGCCTCTGCCTGTCGTGGCCTTCGTTACGGTGTGCGCCGTACCGTCTGAATCCTGAAGACCTCGGAAACGGATTTTGATTGCCTTACCGGGTGTTCGTTCATGTGGCTCGTTCCTCTCGGAACAGCAGAGGGAAAGTAAAAGGTGTGCAGATATTCAGTTTTCAAGGATCAAAGGGGGAAACAGAAATGACCCCCTCACTTTTCATGGCAAAAAGTAAGGGGGCCTACAACTAAATTTTTTTAATTTTCCAAAAGTTTTTTCAGCTTCTCACGAATTTTCTTAATCCGCTTGCTGATTCCTTGCTGTGTGATCCCGTAGATCTCTGCCAGCTCGGTTTCGGGAATGTCCTCGAAATAGTGGCGGTGGATGAGGAGCTGCTCGTCCTCCGACAGCAGAGGAAGAACACGATGGAGCTTCTCAATCAGCATCTTCTGCGCGACCTGCTCGGCTACGTTCTCATCGGGATCGACGAGGGTGTCCTCGCCGTTGAACTCGTCGGTATTCAGCGCATCGTAGGAGACGTCGCCGTTTGCAATCGCTCTTGCGGTTATGTACTGCTGACGACGCTTATCACGATAAAAGTCAGCGTAAACGTCCTCGGTGACCTCCATGAGCATTCCGTGCAGAGGGAGAAAGAGCTTGTCCTGATAGGATTTGTCGGTTGCTTCTCTGTGGCAGAGTTCCTCATAGGTAATCTCCGCGTATTCGTTATTCTCTAATATAAAAACTTTCTTGGGTGCATATTTCATGCCTGATTCCTCCTGTTTTGAATTTTGAAAGTGGGTAAGTTTTCAAAATTCGAGCAGGAGGAGCGCGGGCAGAACAACAGTTTCTTAATAATTTTGTGCTATAATAAAAAATGCGTCTGTTCGCAAAACGCAAGCAGGCGCAAGTATAACTATGATTTTGTGAGGTGAATTGTAGTACACTTAGTTGGGCATAGCTCCCCCATACAAAAGGATGAAATTCATTTTCGATATCATTTTAAGGTCTTTTGAGGATGATTTTCTCATTAAATGTATTTCCTTTCACAGTTGTATGTATTGCGATACACAAAAGAGATAAATCGAGGTTCATTTATATTTTGTTGGGTGTATTGTAAAATATATAGGGGGTGAATTGCGATGCCTGAATACTCTAAAAACTTGGGTGATGCCGTAAGAAAGGCACGCTCAAAAACAACCTTAACCCAAGCACAAGTGGCTGAAAAAGCGGATATTGACAACCGTACCGTATTGAACATTGAGAATAACAAAGGAAATCCCAAGCTCGAAGTATTGTATCCGTTGATCAGAACGCTGAAGATTGATCCGACGGAAATCTTCTATCCCGAAGTACATAGGAATTCTCCCTCTCTCAATCAGCTTCGTATTCTGATCGAAGAATGCACCGAAGAAGAAGCGGCGGCAATCATTCCCGTATTTGAGTCCGTGCTTGCAGCCTTGCGAGATCAAAACGCAAAACTCATTAACTAATAAAAGTGCAGAGCCTGCATATCCATTTTCAGCATGGGTAGCAGGCTCTGCACTTTTGTGACGGGCTCATTTGCTTATTACCATTTTCAGTTGTATGACATCTATCTTTGTTTCCTTTTTGCATTTCGGGCAATAAAGCGGAAATTTTACAAGGACGGTATCCTGATACACCTTTGTTTTGGTCTTTGCTCCGCAAAGCGGGCAAGGTATCCACAGCGACTCGTTTTTGCTATTGTTCAAAATTACACCTCCGAATACAGCACGTTACTCTGCGTTCAACGTCCGGCTTTGGCTATATTCTCTCTTTTGTATGAAGAGATTATACCAAATAAAAGGGAGAAAACAGGGATAGAAATAGGGAGATTTTAGGGAGAAAAACAGAAGGCGGTGATCACTCACCGTCTTTTTCTGTATCGTGTTCAAAGCGATAACCAATGCCCCAAACGTTTTTTATGTATTCTGCGTTTGAAGAGGTGAGCTTTTTGCGAAGTGTTTTAATATGGTGCTTTACTACATCGTCCACGTTGTATGCGGCTTGGTCATCCCATATGTGATCGTATAATTGTTCACGGGTAAACACTTTTCCGGGATTGCTTGCAAGGCGGAACAACAGATCAAATTCTTTACGAGTGAATTTCAGTTCTTTTCCGTGTATGAACACCTGTCTTGTGATCGGATCAATAATAAGCTCATTTCCAAAAGCCAATGTGTAACATAGGTTTCCTTCGGGAGCAATATCGGAATACAGTTGCATAAGCGAGTGTGCTTGTGCCATACATTCTTCTTGCGTGTATGGTTGTCCCATATATGCGTGTGCGCCTGCCCGTAAAGCGTGTATCCTGTGCGAGTGATCCGTTTTTGAGGACAAAACCATAATGGGCGTTGATTTTGCAGTCCTCATTGCCTTCAACAGCTTATGATCGTCCTCTGCAGACATACACGCATCTAAAATAATAAGGCAAAAGTTGTGTTTTACAAATAGCATCAATGCCGTTTGCATATCGGATGCAATGTAAATGTCAGTATCTGCACCTTGTAAACGATTTTGTATCTCGATTGCTTCTTTTTCTTTTGAATTGATAATCAAAATGCTATTCTTCATCACATTTTATAGAGCCGAGAGCAGCATAGCGGTTTGATTTATTCAAAGAAATCGTTTGTTTTGCTTGGCTGAAATATCCTTTCCGTTCGTTAAATTGTACTTGTTTCAAATTTTTTCGTCACCATTTCGTATCTCTCCTGCTCCGCATAATAAAGCTACTATCTTCTTGCCGTTCCATCAAGTTCATATACAAAATTTACTGTCGATAGTTCCAAATGGAGAGAATAAAAGCTTATTTTCCCAATCCCATTAAATTTGATAATTTCATTTGGTGCAGGCATTTCACCTTGTATAGTCATATTCCCGTTACTATCAATTGTTCCTTGATATTTTCCTTCTTTTTCAAAAAAGCGAATACACCCACTAACAATCTGATCTGTAATCTGCACGATAGCGAAACCGATACGGTATCCTATAGGTGTTTTCATAACAGCATTGTATTCTAAAGCCTGCATTTCATTTTTCTCCTAATAGATAGATCGGATTTTAACAAAAATTGTGTTTACAGTCAACTCCTTATTCTGCGGGAACAAATGACACGACGATAGCGCCGGGACCGGTATGCGTACCGATTACACATCCGAGCTGTCCGATGGTCAAATTCTCTTCGTGACCGCGATAGATATCTTTGCTGTCCTCCAGATATCTTTGTACCGTGCCGTCGGAAATGTTGCCTGCATATGTAATGACTACAGGCATGGAAAAGTCGATGCCTCCGCAAGCCTCGATACTATCGTTCATCATTTTATGACTGGCAACGATCCCTCGCGGCTTACCAACGGTTTCCAGCTTTCCTTCGCCATTCAACGTAAGTATAGGTCTGATGCCTAAGATGCCGCCTAATGCTGCGGAAGTTTTGGAAATACGCCCACCTCGTTTGAGATATTCAAGCGTATCGACACGAACGAGCAGGCGGATCTTTTTTCGCAATGCGTCAAGCTCGGCAAAAATTTCAGCCGCCGATTTGCCGGTGTCACGAAGGCTGATCGCACGCTCGATCAAAACCTGCTCACCTGCCGTTGCGGAAAGGCTGTCCACTACAAATACCTTATTCGGATAGTTCGAGGCGGCGATACAAGCACTCTGATACGTTCCTGAAAGTCCGCTTGAAATAGTAATCACTACAATATCGTTTCCTGCATTGATCTCTTTTTCAAACAGTTCGGAAAATTCCCCGAGATTGACTTGGCTTGTGTGCGCCAATTCCTTGTTTGCCGCCAGTCTATCATAAAAGACATCCGGCACGATATCAATGCCGTCACGATATTCTTTTCCCGCAAGATTGGTTTTCAAGGGTGCGAACCCGATGTTGTTTGCTTTGGCAAAGCTGACTTTTATATCAGATGCCGAATCTACGATTATTTTTACACTCATTCTTTTTCCTTTCATAGTCGTTTATTTTTCGGATTTTGATTCTTTGTTAATCCGGCTTTTCAGAAAATCTCGGCTTTTATGTTCCTGCCCCTTGATTGCTTTTTTCAAATTCGGAATGAAAATAATCATCATAAACAAGGACATGATAATGCATACTACAATCGTCGAAATATTCTTAGTTGTGATAGAAACATATATCGGAAAAACCAACGCCGCATAGTATGCAAGTGTTGCTCCGCAATTCGCTATTAACACAATAATGACGCCTGTAGTCAATACAAAGAGAAAGAATAAGGGATTGTATGCGAGAATAGCTCCTCCAAAGGCGGCAAGACCTTTGCCTCCTTTGAATTTCAAATAAAACGGAAAACAATGTCCGATTACGGCAAGAAATCCTGCCAGCATCGCAAACCATTCGACTTCGGGAACGATCCACATTGCGATTTTTACAGCCAAGAAGCCTTTGAAGATATCCAAAATCATGACGAGGAAGCCAAGCATTTTACCGAATACCAACATCGTGTTGGTCGCTCCGAGATTTCCCGTACCCTCTTTTTTCAGATTCTTATGCTTAATTTTTGCGATCAATGCCGACGGACTCAAAGATCCCAACAGATATGCGATAACAGCGGTGATAACGTATTCCATGATTACTTCCTTACACTTCCTTT
>CALAXC010000179.1 GCA_937894775.1 uncultured Clostridia bacterium | reverse complement strand
AAAAATGGAATTTGAGAGATTTTTCTCGAAAATTCCTACAAAAAACAGCTTAAACAATGCTTGTTTTCACTGTTAAAGCTGTTTTTTATTTAATTTTATTTCGTGTGTTTTTGTTCTGTGCTAAATGACGCAGCCCCTAATTTTATATAAAGCGGCAGGTGGTGCATACCGCCTTATTTTTTATTTAGTCCTCTTTCTTCTTGATTACAAGAGCAGAGCCGACAACTGCAACTATTGCAAGAGCAGAGAGAGCCGCACTTGAGCCGCATCCGCCGCATCCCTTATCTGCGGGAGCTTCGGCTTCGGTGCTATCGTCCTTTTCGGATTCGGTTGCATCAGTAGGCTTTTCAGTTTCATTGTTAGAGGGTGCTTTGGGCATTTCGTAGTTACAAGTATCGCACTTGCCGTTATTATCACTGTCTGCGTGTGCTGCCTTGTTTGCTTTATCTCCGCATTCGCACTCGTTCCAATGCTCGATCGCATCGCTTACCCAAGTCGAGCCGTGTGCGTGAGCATTTGCATCAATCGCCAACTCCTCAGTCTTGGTATGTTCGTTGTTGTGCGCGCAAGTGAATGTCTTGACGCCAACTGCGGAGCAAGTGGGATTAACTGTTACAACACCTTCGTTCCAGGAATGGGCATTCTCGTCGATCGCTGCGGTATAGTTGCAGCCTTCCGTTTGGCATTTAGCCGCTTCTGTGCAAGTCGAATCTGTCATATCGTGCTCGCTGATCTCGGTCTTGCATTTGTTTGCGTCATAGCAGTTTGCGGCGGAACATTCCTGCCAATGTCCTGATCCATCGGTGTAGAAATATTCCATCGTATGGATATGAACATTTGGATAAGCAAGAAAATATTTTTTCGGTTCATAATTTGTGTCTGTCGCATTCTGTCTGTTTAAAATTACAGTTTGACTGAACGGTGATCCTATCAACGGTGTATCGGCTGCGGTATCGCCAATAAAAACCGAAATTATTGTTGTATTCGGCACGATTTTTAAAAGGTTTACGTTGTCCAAAGCACGAACATAGCCACCGCTTTTTGACTCACCGCCGTTGGCATTTACGGTAGCTTCGCCGATCTCGATATCATTCTCAGCATAGATGCCGTAGCTCGACCCTTGAGAAACTCCGCCGATCGCGTTTAATCTGCCGCCCATAATAGAAACTACTCCTATCGCATAAATACCTGCATTGATTTGTTCCAACGTAGATTCTCCCGCAATAGCCGTAACGGTAGGCGCACCGCTAAGTGTCAGAGCTCCGTTTGCCCAAATGCCGTAGCTGCATTGTCCGCCTTCGCTTGTTGCGCTGACTGTTGATCTGTCGCTTATTATGATATCCTTGGTAGCATAGATACCGCTGGTCGTTTTGTTTGGATTATTTCCCACTTTGACATTCATTTGAGCATCGTCCTTTACGGTCAATGCTCCGTTTTTTGCATAAAAGCCATTTTCAGGAGCGCCTTCGACCGTTACCTTGACCTTCGCATTTTTGCTGATCTCGGTATCGCACACATTTGCATATATACCGTACTTGTTATGGCCCAAGACAGTCAGGCTTGACTGATCGGTAATTGTAAGGGTAGAGGCTGCTTCACTGTGGTCCGAGCCGTAAACAGTAACGCCTAAGTTTGAATCATCTTTACGTGATTTCATATCCACGGTGACGTTTACATTGTTTTTAAAGATAATGCTTCCGTACAAACTGTATATTCCTCTGAATTCGATCGCATCTTCTTGCGTGGGAAAGAGGGTAATGTTGCCACCCTCAAACGACAAGACTTTTCCGCCTGCATATATATGATAGATGCCTCTGTAATTAGCAGAAATGTCAAGGCTTCCCGTTCCTTTTATAGTAAGGTTGCTTCCGTCCGCATAGATACCGGTGCCAAGCATTTTATCGCTGCTTTTTGCTGTATTGTTCAAAGAATTACTGCCATACAGCAGGATAGAGCAGTCACTTGTGGTATGAATTACGGCTGTCACATCTTTTTCGTAATTACCTGTCATATTGTTGGTGCCGTAAACGTATCCCGTACCCGAATATGTATAGTTATTGAGCGTAAGTGTTTTTGTATCCGTATCCCAATGGGCGTAACCGCCGCTTTGCGGTTTTTCAGCTGACGCAGATGTGCTGCCGACCGAAAGATAGGGCGTACTCTGTGTTAGCTCCACACCGCCTACCCATATACTGTCGGTTTTTGCGGCAAATATTTCGAGTGGCAGCAGAGATATGCAAAAAATGAGTATTAACGCAAGCGCGATCGATTTCTTTAATTTACTGTTCTTTTTCATTAGGTTTACCTCTTGATAAATATTGTTGGTGTTCCTTTGACAGAGGGCTATCCCTCGGCACATTTTATTTTTTCGGCTTTGCCTTCGTATTTTTCGATATTTCTTCGAGATTGTGTTCGTTGGTTTCGGTCACGTATGTTTTGAAATCCTCATAGACCTTTCTTCCGATGGCTCGGTAGTCCATCGCGAGCACCTTTGCGATCTTTATATTTCGTGTTTCTTCGGGAACGCCGAACAGAAGCATAATCGTATTGAGCGCACCCTCTATTCTATGCTCGACCGATGCGGAATGCTCGGTTTTCATAATAGTTGCATATTCGATGCCCGATGTGATCGCTTCGTTCTCGGTGTACTTTTCGTCATCCCAACCTTGAGTGTATTCGGAGAACACCTGCTTTACCTTTTCAACGTCATTGGCTCGTATCAGCTCAAGAGTCATCGGGTGAGAATACGCCGCCGCAAAAAAGTCGTTCATTTCGGGAAATTCATCGGCGATGGCGACCAAAGCGGAAAGCTCAAGACAGTACGCAAGCAGCGAGCTTTTCCCCTCGTCTGCGGCGTTCTCCATCTCTTTCCATTGGTAATCGATCATCATCTGTACGAGTACCGCTAAAATATGCTCCTTAGTGGGGAAATAGAAGGTCAGGTTACCCGTTCCCATTCCAACCTTTGAACACAACTCGGATGAGGTTGTCTTTGAAAATCCCTTCTCAAAAAACAATTCCGATGCTGATTTTACGATTTTCGCTCTGAGTAGCGACGGTTGTTTCGTTCTTGCCAAAGCGTTGTCCTCCTGTATAGTTCGTTAACATTATTTTGGATTTATCCAATTATAACATATTTTTCTGAAAAACGCAATATGTTTTAAGAAATTTATTGGAGATTTCCAAATAATTTTTATCAAGAAAAGCATCGGATATTTCACCGATGCCTGATTTGCTGTTTTGTTGCTATTCTTCGTCCGTCTGAACCTCCATCGTGAGCCTTGCTCCGAGGCGGAAGGCATATTCGAAGATGGCTGCTTCGGCAATGCTTACGTACTCATCCCAGCAGTCATGGAACTTTTCGAAGATCTCCTTCTGCTCGTCGGTGAAGGTCTTTGCCAAGTCCTCGTGATGCCTTGACATATAACCGAGGAGTTCCTTCATTTGTGGCGAGTTGGTTCTGCTGTCCTCTTGCGGAATGATATTTCCGTGCCACAGTTCGTTTATCATACTTTTCATAGGTTGTACCTCCTTTTCTGTCAGCACAACAACATACCACAGAAGAGAGAGAAAGTCCAGCACTTTTTCGAAAATAAATCTAATTTTTTCGTCGGGCGTTTTCTTTGCTTACAGCGATGCAGATATTGCGTTTTGATAGAGAAAGCGGTGAGCATTTCTGCCCACCGCTTTGACTGTATTATAAGCAGTTACCCCTCGGTAAAGGTAATTCTTCCTTGCGGCTCGGCGTATTCCTCGCCAATGGTGCCGCCGAGGTGATCTACAATGTAGTTTTCAAGAAGCTCGATGTCAAGCGTTCCCTCGGCATCAATGAGCTTGGCATCCTTGAACATTGCCATTCCGTCGCCTTGCGAGAGCAAATGATAGTTGAAGCCTGCGAGAACATATTTCTTGTTAAGATCAAGGTCACGGTATTCGCCGCTTTCCTTATCGAGCACCTTGACACCGTACACACGGTATTCACCGTCCACGCTCGTGAAGAAACCGTTTTCATCGGTCTTGACGGAGGTGGGGATCGCTGTATTCAGCGAGAAGGTCGCGCCCGACATACTTGGGAATGAGCCGTTTTCTTCGGGGTAATTCATCACGCCCATCTCTAACATATCGAGAAGCATTTGCCCTGTGATCTCAACCGTTACGACTTGATTGTTATACGGGAACACCGAGAAAATATCGTTGAAGGTGACTTCGCCTGCTTCGATAGGTGCGCGCAGTCCGCCGCCGTTGACAAAGGACACGTCAGCTCCCGTCATCACACGAAGCGCATCCGAGCAAAGATTGCCGAGTGCGGTTTCGCTGTTTCTGACAAGACGAGTATCGCCGTCGTAGTCGTTCAGCGTGACCGTGCTTTCTCCGATCACACGGTTGCCAAGCTCTGCGTAGCTCTCATTGATTTCGGCAAGGTACGCATCCACGGTCGCATCGGTCTTTTCGTATGTAGCGGTTTCCACAAGCTCGGTATGGGGTCCGTCCTCGGTGATGGTGAGCTTGCCGATGTACTCAAATTTCGTTCCCGTAGAGGAAAGCAGAACGTCGTCGCCACTCTTGTCTTTGATGGTTTTGTTTTCGATGACAAGATGCGCGTGTGCATCGAGAAC
>CALAXC010000178.1 GCA_937894775.1 uncultured Clostridia bacterium | reverse complement strand
TCGGGATATACGATCTCGTCAGCACCGTTGCGGAGAAGGAATTTTGCTTGACCGTCGCGCTCGGCACGGGAAACAACCTTTTTCGCGCCAAGCTCCTTTAGCAAGGACGTTGTTTCAAGTGAGCTTTGGAAATCGCCGCCGATGGTCACAATACACACGTCGTAATTATCCACACCGAGAGTGCGAAGGAAGTCCTCGTTTGTGCTGTCACCGATCTGTGCGCTCGTTACGAGTGGCATCACGTCATTGATGCGTTCTTCATCCTGATCTATTGCCATTACGTCGTGTCCAAGCTCATTGAATTTTCTTGCGATATGCTTTCCAAAATTGCCAACTCCTACGAGCAGAATTGATTTATGTTTCATAGTATTATCTCCTTATCCTACCGTTACCTTATCAATCGGTAGCTTCGATATATTTTTCTTTGTACCGCCAAAGGTGGCGTAAATCAAGGTAAGTCCTCCGACACGTCCGAAGAACATCAGAGCAATTAAAATGATTCGTGATACAGTACCAAGCGACGGGGTTATGCCGAGTGAAAGACCGACAGTACCGATTGCCGAAGCCGTTTCGTAAAGGCAGGTCATAAGAGGCAATCCCTCAACAGCACTTATGACTGCACCGCCGAGCAAAAACAGCACGATATACAGAAGGCAGATAGCAGAGGCGTGCTTGACTGTATCATCTGCAATTCGGCGCTTAAACATCTGTGCGTTTTCTTTCTTACGGAAAACCGAGGTTGCAGAAGCAAACAGAACGGCAAGCGTTGTGGTTTTCATACCGCCTGCGGTTGATCCGGGTGAGCCTCCCACAAGCATTAAGAAGATCATAAGCAAGAGTCCGACCTCGCTGATAAGACCGAGGTTTGCCGTATTGAAGCCTGCCGTTCTCGGTGTTACTGCTTGAAATAGAGATAGCAGTATTCGCTCACCAATAGCATATTCTTCAAACTCACAGAAGAAGAAATACAGCGTGGGAATGAATATCAGCACACCCGTCATCGCAAGTATGATCTTGCTTTGCGTGCGGTATTTTTTGACATGCCATTTGTGCCTGTATATATCCTCCCAAGTCAAGAAGCCGATGCCGCCGATTATGATGAGCAGCATAATTACAATGCTGATTACGGGATGCGCGGCATAGGCGGTAAGTGACGAATACTGTCCGCTGACATCTCCCATCACATCGAAGCCTGCGTTGCAGAACGCCGATATGGAGTGGAACACCGCCATCCATATTCCTTTTGCTCCGTGGTCGATGCAGAATACGGGGAGCATAGCAAGCATACCGATCACTTCAATAATAAGCACACCTTTGAGAATAAACCAAGTCAGACGAACGATACCGCCAACGCTTGGGGCTGACATTGCCTCCTGCATCGTGCTTCGCTGTCCAAGCCCGATCTTTCTGCCTGCGAGAATAGATACCGAAGCTGCAACCGTAACGACACCCAAACCGCCTATCTGAATGAGTATGAGAATGATAGCCTGTCCGAAATACGACCAATATGTTGCCGTATCCTGCACGATAAGTCCTGTTACGCATACTGCTGAGGTTGATGTGAACAAAGCATCCGAAAACGGTGTTATGACACCTTCCTTGCTTGATATGGGGAGCATTAACAGAAACGCTCCAATCAGTATTACTGCCGCGAAACCAAGTAAAATGACTTGGAATGATGACAGCTTAAATCTATGTAAAGGCCGCATTATACACCTCTCCTTATACTCTTTCTACTATATATATTTTACCAAAAAACAGATAAAGACGACGTTAGCACTCTACCGCGCGGTATTAAGATTGTATAAAGAAAGCCCTCGCTCCATTTCGGAACGAGGGTTTGATTTATCAATATTGATAAGAATATTTGTCATCTTGCATCTGCTTTATTTTTACACCGAATATATCTTCGATAATGGGTAAGTTGCAGAGTTCACTCGGCGTTCCGCAAGCAATGATTCCTCCATTGTTCATCACGGTAAGCGTATCCGAAAAATCAAAGGCGAGTGGCAGATCGTGCATCACGGTCACGATCCCCTTGCCGTTATCGGAAAGCTGTTTTAACAGCCTCATCAATTCAAGCTGATGAGCGATATCAAGATAGGTGGTAGGCTCGTCCAGAAGAATGTAATCGGTATCCTGCGCAAGTGCCATTGCTATGTAGGCGTTCTGACGCATACCGCCGGAAAGCATAAACAGCGGCTTTTCTGCAAAATCTGCAATTCCTACCTGTTCCATAGCGGAGTACGCAATTTCTCTGTCGCGGCTTGTATATTTTCTTGGATAGCTGAGATAAGGAAATCTACCGTGAAGCACCATTTGCATAACCGTCATATCGGGAGTGTTCTTTCCTTGCGAGAGATATGCGATCTTTTTGGCAATCTCGTTTCTGCTCATTGTAAGGAGATTTTCGCCGTCAACAGTGATCTCACCGCCTGACAGTGGCAAAATGCCGAGTATAGCTTTGAGCAGCGTGCTTTTTCCGCATCCGTTTACGCCGATGATACTCGTCAGCTTACCTTTTTCAAAAAATGCGCTTACGTCGTTAAGCACGGTCTGTTTTCCATATCCTGCCGATATACGATTCAGTTCAAGCATTTCTGTGTCCTCCTTTTCCTTTGAGCAGAATGAAGATAAAGAAAGGAGCACCAAGGAATGCCATAATGATTCCCACGGGCAGCTCATACGGTGCGAATACTACTCTCGCAAGCGTATCGCATAGTGAAACGAAGCCCGCGCCAAAC
Source organism: uncultured Clostridia bacterium (assembly GCA_937894775.1). Classification (GTDB taxonomy): domain Bacteria; phylum Bacillota; class Clostridia; order Oscillospirales; family CAG-272; genus HGM12713. The sequence continues at coordinate 3,445 of CALAXC010000178.1, read as the reverse complement.
AAAGCGCACAGAGGCAACAGATGCTTTGACTCCGACGTAGCTATTCTTCTCACTGCGTGCGGCACTAAAAGTCCTACGAAGGAAAGCAGACCGCAAACGCTGACTGCCGCACCTGCCAACAGTGCGGAAAGCAGTAAGAATATTACGCGCATCACGTTCGTATTCATTCCAAGCCCTTTGGCGTTTTCGTCACCAAGAGTCAGCACGTCAAGCTCGTTTGAAAATGTCAAGAGTATCAAGACGGATATTAAAACGATCACTGTGGCAGGTATCAGCTTTGCGTAAGTCACCGATGAAAAGTCACCTATCTTAAAATCGAGGCTCTGTATACTGATTTCGGGATTGAAGGTGGTGACTGTATCGGATATCGCGCCGAGCAAGGCGTTCAGCGCTACGCCCATCAATATGACCGTTCCTCTTGAAGCCCCCCATTTTCTTGCTCCGAGACTGACAAGCATCACGGTCAAGAATGCACCGACAAAAGCAAACAGAGAGAGCCTCCAGCCACCTATGATACCCAATGCCGAGCCAATAGTGACAGCAAGACCTGCACCCGCATTTACACCGATAATGCTCGGAGATGCCAATCGGTTCGCAAGCACGCCTTGAATGACCGCGCCTGACACGGCGAGCGCCATACCGCATATAAGACTTCCAAGAACTCTCGGCAATCTGACGTATAGTAATATTCTTGCCTCGGGACTCTGCATATCTCCCGCTATAAGCGACGAAAGCATGTCCGAAAGCCTCAGCTCCGATGATCCGAAAAGCACACCGAGAACGGCAGCAAGAAGCAATAAAAGGATCGCTATACCGTATATATATCCTATCTTATTTTTTCGTAAGCTTATCATAAAGTATTCCGTATGACTCTGCCCAGCGCGCGTTAGGCTTCAGATTGAACAGCGTTTTATCCATAACGTGCAATCTACCGTTTTTCACCGCATCAAGCGTACTCAGGGCAGGGTTCTCCTTTATCAGATTTTCAAGCGACTGCTTCGCCGCCTCTGTATCACTTCCCATCGTTACCACGAAAATGTGGTACGGCTCTTCCCGAATGATCGCTTCTACACTCAAATTTTCAAGCAAGCTCGTGTTACTGTCGGCAATATTGATACAGCCCATATCGTGAAGCATTTCGCCAAGGATCGTTCCACTGCTGCCTTTTGCCTTTACAAAGCTTGAAGCGGCTCGCAGCAATAGGACTTTTCGTTCATCTTCGGGAATATCTGAATTTTTGTACTCTGCTTTTATTTCATCGATCTGTGCCTTGATCGCAAGTCCGTTCTGTTCGTACAGATCCTTGCGTTCTGTAATGTCGGTACAAATATCGAGCATTTTCAGATAATCGTCGAAGCTATCCACGTCAAAATATGCAACGGCAATTCCCATAGCTTCCAGTGTTTCCCTCATCTCAACATTGGAGGCAGTGGACGCGCTTGCGATAACAAAATCGGGGTCTGCTGATATGAGAAGCTCAAGACTCGGAGAATGCGCGCCGCCGATATTGACGGCATCGTCAAGCTCAAGCCCGAAATCCTCCCAAGCATCCTCAGCAGATGCGCAAAGCTTGCCGCCCGCAAGCATCCAAACGTCCGCGAAGCTTCCAAGAAGGGCGGCAACTCGCTCGGGGTTCTTTTTGATATTCACCTCTCGACCGAGGGCATCGGTAAAGACTACCGTATTTTTGTTCTCGTTTTTCGGTTGACCGTTACACGCTGACATAGAAAACAGAACTGCTGTGATCAACAGAAAAGCGACGATGTTCTTTATTGTTTTTACTTTCTTCATATATCCTCTTAAATGGCGTATTTCATTGACAAATCACGGAAAACGTGATATAATATTATATCATAAAAACAGATGTAAGTCAATGAAATCGAGGTAAACAGCTATGTTGACGAATGAACAAATAACAAGTGTTAAAGGAAGAGGCTTTCTCAGAAACAGAGGAACCGACTGCTTCTCAGGCAGAATCGTTACGGTCGCAGGACTTTTTACTCCCGACCAGCTTCACGCTATCGCCGAATGCTCCGAGAAATACGGCAACGGCAAAGTAATATTTACCGCAAGACTTGCCGCAGAGATCGTTGGAATTCCGTTTGATAAAATTCCCGAAGCGGAAGCCTTTATGGCAGAGCGTGGATTGTATTTTGGCGGCACGGGCGCAAAGGTTCGTCCTATTACCGCTTGTAAAGGCACGACCTGCGTTTACGGAAACATTGATACACAGGCACTTGCAAAGGTTATATACGATAAGTTTTACATAGGGATGCGCGACGTGAAGCTTCCGCATAAATTCAAGATCGGAGTAGGCGGCTGTCCGAACAGCTGTATGAAGCCGAGTCTTAATGACGTAGGCGTTGAGGGATGCCGTGCGTTCTCTTTTGACAGTGAGCTTTGCCGAGGCTGTAAAAAATGTGCCGTTGCCGAAAGCTGTCCGACAAAGGCAGTATCCGTTGTCAACGGAAAGGCGGTTATCGATACGTCTAAATGCACAAGCTGCGGCGTTTGCGTTGGAAAATGTCCTTTCGGCGCTGTTCCCAAGGAAGCGGCATCGGTCTGCCGTATCTTTGTGGGTGGAACTTGGGGAAAGACCCAACGCATGGGAACACTCTTGAATAATGTCTATTCGGCAGATGAAGTTCCGACCGTTATTGAAAAGGTTATGCTTTGGTATAAGGAAAACGGATATGTCAAGGAGCGTCTTGGTGCAACAGTTGACCGTATAGGCACGGATGCTCTTGAAGCGGCAATTGCGACGGATGATCTGATCACAAGAAAAGATGACATTTTGGCAAAGCCTCTGCTTGAAAGACAATAAATATTTTTTTGCAAGTGCATTAACCAGCTTGCCATCGGCTCTGCCTTTTATTTTAGGCATTACCTCTGCCATGATTTTGCCCATGTCCTTCATTGAAGAAGCACCCGTGGCTTCTACGGCACATTTTACAATTTCGTCTAACTCCTTAAGGAATTTTGATGCGGGATAATCCTTAAACTTCTCGGCAAGTTCAAAGAAAGCATCTTTCGCGCTTTTGATTTCTTCCTGCGTAAGAGAACGGTTTTCAAAGACGCCCGTTTTAGGAATACGGATTCCTTTTGTCGGATTATGTATGATCATATTGTTTTGGATGTTTCCGCAGTCACAAAAGATATTATTTTAATTGAAGGAGAGTCGTAACATGCAGGAAATACATACGGTCGCAGCTGCGGTGAAAGAGGTAACTGCGAATAGCGAGGCGGCCTGTAAGCGGGCCGGACGGGACCCTAAGGAAGTGACATTGATTGCAGTCAGTAAAACAAAGCCTGTTTCCCTATTGGAAGAAGCTTATGAAGAAGGGTGTCGTCATTTCGGAGAAAATAAAGTGCAGGAACTTCTGGATAAGTACGAGGTGATGCCCAAAGATATTAAATGGCATATGATTGGTCATCTGCAACGTAA
>CALAXC010000177.1 GCA_937894775.1 uncultured Clostridia bacterium | reverse complement strand
TATGACCCTCTGCTTGTAAGGCAGATGCTCTCCCAACTGAGCTATGCTCCCATATGCTGTCAACCTCGACGCTCGATTATTATAACACAAACTTTTTGGCTTGTCAATACCTTTTTTGCATTTTTTTATTTATTTTTTATTTTTTTATTTTCGCTTTATTTTTCTTCATTTATTGCATTTTATTTTTTTGTGTGATATAATATATATGTTTATTTTATCAGTATCTTTATTACCGATCTTTTTACGAGGTTTTTATGAAAGAAAACAATAAATTTCTCCCATTAGAAAATTTAGAAAACATCGAAGAAAAAACCGTGTCCTCAAAAACTCTTTTTGAGGGACACGTAATAAATCTTCATCTTGACGATATTTCCCTTCCCAACGGTAAACCTGCTTTTCGTGAGTACTGTACTCACAACGGAGCCGTTTGTGTAATTCCGATTACAGATAACAACGAAGTTATATGTGTTCGTCAATACCGTTATGCCGTACGTAAGCCTCTTATTGAAATTCCTGCAGGAAAGCTTGATTCAATAAACGAATCCCCCGACGATGCTGTTCGCCGTGAGCTCCGCGAAGAAACCGGCGCTGTTGCGGGTTCTCTTACCTTTCTTGGAATCTACTACGGTTCCCCCGCTATTCTCAGCGAAAAAATCTATATGTATCTTGCAAAAGATCTCACCTTTGGAAGCTGCGATCCTGATGATGATGAATTTTTAGAAACTTTAAGAATTCCTCTTCCCGATCTTGTTACTATGGTTCTTAACGGAGAGATCGAAGACGGCAAAACCCAGTCTGCCGTTCTCAAAGCAAATGCACTTTTAAACAGGGGGTAATTTATGATTCCTGCCTTAATTATTTCTATGATAGTGATCCTCATTGCGGTCATTTACGTCTTTTTAACTATGCCCCGTGTTTTTGATTCGGCAAATATGGATCTTCTCACCGTAGACTATGCTCACCGCGGACTTCATACAAAAGAGATCCCCGAAAATTCTCTTGCGGCATACTCAAATGCCATTGACAACAGATACGGAATAGAAATAGACGTTCAACTTTCTTCCGACAACGTAATATTTGTATTTCACGATCAGACCGCCACAAGAATGTGTGGAGTTGACAAAAAAATATCCGATATGACATCACAGGAAATAAAGCAGCTTCGTCTTATGGGCACAGACGAACAGATCCCAACTCTTGATGAAGTTCTTGAGCTTGTTGACGGAAGTGTCCCTCTTCTCATAGAAATAAAATATTATGCAAAAACGAAAGAACTCTGTTCTCTCCTTGCGCAGACTCTTGATAAATATTTAGGTTCTTTTGCGGTACAGTCTTTTGATCCTCGTGTACTTCGTTACTTCAAAAAATACAGACCGCGTTTTGCAAGAGGACAGCTTGTTTCAAAAGCGCCTAAGCGTTCGGAACGAAAAGGTACAAAAGCAAACAACCCCATTGTTGCCTTTGCTCTTAACCATCTTCTTTTAAACGTTCTCTCCCGCCCTGATTTTATATCTATGCAAAACAATCACACAAAGGAGCTTGGTTTTGTTCTTGCGACCGAAATATTTAAAGCAAAAGCCTTTATCTGGACTGTAAGAAGCAACAAGCAATATATTTTCTTCAAGCGTCAGGGATACTACTCTATTTTTGAGCATATAAAGCCCGATTGATCTTTCTATATTTCCCTATTTTTAAATAACGAAAGGACCAACCTTATGAATAACAGATGTTACAAAAGTACAGATATACTTCTTCCCGATTTTTCAAAAACAGACGCTAAAAAATGGGCTGTAGTTGCCTGTGATCAATTCACCAGCGAACCTCATTACTGGGAAGCCGCAGACAAAGAGGTGGGCGATGCTCCATCCACGCTCAGAATAATACTTCCCGAAGTATATCTTTCGGAAACCGAAAAAAGAATTCCTTCAATAAATGCGACTATGGAAAAATACTTTAACGAGGTCCTCGTATCGCATCCCGATTCTATGATCTATACCGAACGCATTCAGTCAGACGGCACAGTAAGACGCGGCATCGTGCTCGCTATTGATCTCGAGGCTTACGATTTTACAAAAGGTGCAGATTCGCTTATCAGAGCTACCGAGGCTACGGTTATCGAAAGGATCCCTCCCCGTGTTGCAATAAGGAAAGATGCTCCTATCGAGCTTCCTCACGTTATGCTCCTTATAGACGATCCGGATCAAAGTGTTATCGAGCCTTTAATGATGAATAACGGTTCTGCTCTTGCCTACGATACTCCTCTTATGCTTGGCGGTGGAAGTATCAAAGGAAGGTTTCTGACAGACGAAGAAAAAAGTGCGGTATCGTCTGCTCTTGATCTTCTCATCACTCCCGATGCTATGAAAAAAAGATACGGTGATGCTTCTCTTGCTCCCCTTCTCTTTGCGGTCGGTGACGGAAATCACTCTCTTGCCACAGCTAAAACGATATACGAAAATATCAAAGCGGAAATAGGCGATGCCGCTCTTACTCATCCCGCACGTTATGCGCTTACAGAAGTCGTAAATATTCACGATCCTTCAATGAAGTTTGAGCCTATCTACCGAGTAGTTTTTAATGTAGACGTCAACGATCTTATCACCAAGCTTCAAAACTACACCGATTCTCTTTCGGGTAATGCTTCCGAACAGAAAATAGAATATATATCCGACGTCGCAAACGGAACTATTACCGTTAAAAATCCCGTTCGTCAGCTTACTGTCGGAACACTTCAGGATTTTATAGATTCTTATATTAAAGATAATCCCAACGCAAGCGTTGACTATATTCACGGAGAAAGCTCGGTCAAGAGTCTTGTTTCAAATACTTCTGTTGGATTTATCTTCTCGGGAATGAACAAATCCGAGCTTTTCAAAACAGTAATTTATGACGGCGCTCTTCCCCGCAAAACATTTTCTATGGGACACGCGGAAGATAAAAGATATTATCTTGAATGCCGTAAGATCACAAAATAAACACTGGAGTATTTTTGCTATGAATGATTCTTGGGATAAGCTTTATTCCGAATGCGCATCCTGCATCGCCTGCGAGCTTTCAGCATCTCGCACGAATTGTGTTTTCGGTTCGGGCAACAAATCAGCAGACCTTTTATTCGTAGGAGAAGCTCCGGGTGAAAACGAGGACAAAACCGGCACTCCCTTTGTAGGCCGCGCAGGAAAGCTGCTTAATGAATATTTAGCCGCTGTCGGTATCGACCGTGACAGTGTATATATTACAAATATACTTAAATGCAGACCTCCGTCAAACAGAGATCCGCGTCCTTGCGAAGAAGATGCTTGCATACATTTTTTAGAAAAACAGATAGAACTTATTTCTCCCAAGCTTATAGTATGTCTTGGCAGAATATCCGCAAAACGTTTAATAAATAAAAACTTTAAAATAAGTAGTGAACACGGATTGTGGTACGATTTGTGCGGTATTCCGATAACCGCAGTATACCACCCAGCACTTCTCTTGCGTGATCCCAGAAAAAAAGATGAAATGATGACGGATATGCGCAAGATAAAGCAAATGCTCGATACTCTTAAAAATTAATTGGAGATACATTTTGGATTTTTCAGGATTTTTTTATATGGTAATAACTATGTTCCTGGTTCTTATCGTAGGATTTATTCTCGGTAAGATAGGGATCATAAATGCCTCTGCTTCAAAAAGCTTTTCAACACTCTTGGTCATGGTCGCTCAGCCCGCTCTTATAATAGGCTCGATCACATCAAAAAAATACTCGCCAGAAAATTTAAAGCTTGCTATGCTCGGTGTAGGATTCTCTTTGATCCTTCACTGTGTTATGGCATTGATAGCACGGTTGCTTTGTGCAAAGATCAAAAATTTTGACGAGCGCAAAATAACCGAATTCGCTATGGTATTCGGAAATACAGGTTTTCTCGGGATACCGCTTTTCTCGGTGCTTTTTCCCGAAAACGGAGCATTTGTTAGCTCTTTCTTTATAGTAGGATTTAATATATTGCTCTGGATAATCGGTCTTGGAATTATCGCGAGAGGACGTGAGGATATAAAGCTTACGCCCAAAAAGATATTTATAAACAAAGGTACTGTTGCAAGTCTTATCGGTTTTGTAATATTCATCATTCCCGCCATCCCACCCTGCAGCGGCTTTGAGCTACCTGTATTCGTAAGTACTGCCATCAACTATATCAGCGGACTTTGTACACCTATATCTATGCTCTTGGCGGGTGCGCTTATTGCAAGAAAGTCATTAAAAGACATATTTGCTTCGGGGAAAATATATTATCTTGCGGTATTAAGATTAATACTGCTTCCGATCATATTTTGCTTGTTACTTAAGATCATCGGCTTTTCTGATTTTTGGGTAGTATTTTTAACCGTTGCGTTGGGACTTCCCTCTGCAACGTCAACTATTACCTTTGGAGAAGTATTCGACACCTCCCCCGAATATGCCGCTCAATGCGTAGGTGCGACTACTCTGTTTTCAATTCTGACGATGCCCTGTATCGTCTTACTTGCACAGCAGATATGCAAGCTTAATATTTCAATTTTTCAACTTTTTTAATTTTTTTATAAAAACCACTTGACAAACTTTTTTGAGAGTGCTAAACTTAATTCATCAAATCAAAGGAGATAGGTAAAAATGAGCATACTTTTCGCTAACAATTATTTTGGCCTTTATTTTTATTACTTTAGCTGTAATAAATAATAAGGGTGTTTTGTTGCGGAATTTGGTATTTTTACCGTCTTTAGAGATTTATCAGATTAAATTTTTAAAGCCTCTCGGACAAGCGCCGAGAGGCTATTTGTTTTATACTCTCGCGCAGCCGTGAGTAGAAGGAGATTAGAAATGATTGCAGTTTTAAAAAACGGAACTACGGAAAAACAGATCGACAGTATTTGTACTTGGTTAAAAAAGCAAGGACTTGACGTTCACGTATCAAAAGGAAGTGAACACACTGTTATCGGTCTTATCGGCGACACAAGCAAAATAGATGCTGAGCTTCTTGAAAGCCTTGAGGTAGTTGACACAGTAAAACGTATCAGCGAACCCTTTAAGAGCGCTAACAGAAAATTCCATCCCGATGACAGTATTATAACTGTTGGAAATACCTCGGTAGGAGGAGATATATTTGCCGTTATAGCAGGACCTTGCTCGGTTGAAAGCGAAGAACAGGTTATTGAGATCGCAAAGGCTGTTAAAAACGCAGGAGCTACTATGCTCCGCGGCGGAGCTTTTAAGCCACGAACCTCTCCTTATGATTTTCAAGGACTTAAGGCAGAAGGCATAGAATTTCTTATTGAGGCAAAAAAGGAAACCGGACTCCCGATAGTAACCGAAATAATGAATGCTAATCACCTTTCGCTTTTTGACGATGTGGACGTAATTCAGGTGGGTGCGAGAAATATGCAGAATTTTGAGCTTCTCAAAGAGCTTGGAAAAATAAAGAAGCCTATTCTTTTAAAGCGCGGACTCGCAAACACTCTTAAAGAGCTTCTTATGTCTGCCGAATACATAATGGCAGGCGGAAATGAGAACATCATTCTTTGTGAACGAGGCATACGCACCTTTGAAACTTACACAAGAAACACCCTTGACCTTTCGGCTGTTCCGATGCTTAACGAGCTTACCCATCTTCCCGTGATCATAGACCCCTCTCACGCAACGGGCATTGCTCGTCTTGTAAAGCCTATGGCTTTAGCGGCAGCGGCTTGCGGTGCTGACGGACTTATGATAGAAGTTCACAACGATCCTGTTCACGCACTTTGTGACGGTGCTCAATCACTGACTCCGGAAGCATTTGCCGACGTTACACGCTCGGTATCAAAAGTACTCGATGCTATATCGGAGGATTAAGCTATGACAGTAGGTATTTGCGGATTAGGTCTTATCGGTGGTTCGATGGCGAAAGCTTATAAAGAAAAAGGACATACCGTCTATGCTTATGACACCGATATCGCAACGCTTGGATATGCTTTGATTTCAAATATCATAGACGGAGAATTGACAGATGAATCATTAAAGGAATGCGATCTTTTATTCGTTGCGCTCTACCCCTTCGCCACAGTTGAATATCTCACCGCTACAGCACCGAAGATCGATAAAAAAACAGCAGTTATCGATCTCTGCGGAACTAAAAAAGCTGTATGCGAGTGCGGATTTTCACTTGCCGAAAAATACGGATTCACATTTGTAGGCGGACACCCTATGGCGGGACGTCAATTTTCGGGAATCAAATATTCAAAAGCTTCCCTCTTCAAAAATGCGCCTATGGTAATAGTTCCGCCTGTATACGATGACATCGATTTTCTTGACCGTATAAAAGAATTGCTCTCTCCCGCAGAGTTTGGCAAGCTTTCGGTAACAACGGCAGAAGAACACGATAAAATGATAGCATTTACATCCCAGCTCGCGCACATTGTTTCAAACGCATATGTAAAAACTCCCACCGCTCAGTCACACAAAGGCTTTTCGGCAGGAAGCTACAAGGATCTTACACGTGTAGCAAAATTAAACGAAAATATGTGGACGGAGCTTTTTATGGAAAACAAAGAGCCGTTACTCTACGAGCTTGAATACATTATAAATTCTCTTAACGAATATAAAACCGCCATTGAGTCAAACGATTGCGAAGCTTTGAGATCACTTCTTCGCGAAGGAAGATTGGCAAAGGAAAAAGTTGACGGATAAAACCGACAAAAGGAGTAATTATGAGAACTGTTAAAGTACATGCATCCAGCACCTACGATATTCTGATAGGCGCGGGATTACTTTCAGAAACAGGAGAACGTATAAAATCACTTTTTGGCAATGTCAAAGCCTGCATCGTTACAGATGACACCGTTGATGCACTTTATTCAAAAAAAGTTGAAGCTTCTCTATCTGCTGAAAATATTACATTTATCAAATTCGTCATTCCCCACGGAGAAGCATCCAAAAATGCCGACAATCTTATTTCTCTCTTAGAATTCCTCGCTCAAAACAGACTTACAGGCAGTGATATAATAATAGCGCTCGGGGGCGGAGTTGTAGGTGACCTTGCGGGATTCGCGGCAGGAATATATCTTCGCGGCATAAAATTCATTCAAGTTCCCACAACTCTTCTTGCAGCAGTAGATTCCTCCGTTGGCGGAAAGACCGCTATCGATCTTAAGGCGGGTAAAAATCTTGCGGGCGTATTTCATCAGCCCTCTCTTGTAATTTGCGATACCACTACTCTCAACACACTTTCCCCTGAAACCTTTTCGGACGGATGCGCTGAGGTTATCAAATACGGTGTCATAAATGATATTGATTTTTTTGAATATCTTGAAAAAAACGATATAAAAGAAAACATTGATTTTGTAATCGAAAGCTGTGTTACCAACAAAGCTAAAATAGTAAGTGTCGATGAATTTGACAAAGGAATACGCCAGCTTTTAAATCTCGGTCACACAATAGGACACGCAATAGAAATTTGTTCCTCGCTTACAATAACACACGGACAAGCGGTTTCTATTGGAATGATGATAGCAACAAAAATAGCGATAACGCTCGACCTTTGTCCTGAAGAAGATCTTAGTCGCATCAAAATTGTTTTAGAAAAAATCGGTCTTCCTACAAAAACAGATTTCACGGCAAAGGAGCTTGCTTCTGTTGCAACTGCGGATAAAAAACGTGCGGGAGATAAGATAAATCTTATTTTACCTCACGGAATAGGCAATTGCAAGCCTGTAAAGATCAACGTAAACGAGCTTGAAAATATAATTGAGAAAGGACTTTAAAATGCAAGTAACACTATCTCGATCGGTAACTTTCGGAACTGTACGCGCAATAGCTTCAAAATCGGTTGCTCACCGCCTTTTGATCTGTGCGGCATTTGCAGACGCTCCATCGGTAATACGTTGTGAAGAAAGCAACGAGGATATAAATGCAACGGTAAACTGTCTTTGCGCACTCGGTGCAACGATAACGAGAGATGATCCTTTTTTCAATGTTTCACCTATAAAGGAATTCAACAAAAAAGCACTTCTCCCCTGCAACGAAAGCGGTTCAACTTTAAGATTTCTTGTACCCATATGTGCAGCCATCGGCGGAGAATTCACCTTTGATATGAAAGGTAAATTACCTCAGCGCCCCCTTTCACCGTTAAAAGAATTACTTGAAGAAAACGGAGTGACCTTTTCAAAAGTAGCAGACGGAAAGCTTACAATAACGGGAAAGCTCAATAACAGCGACTTTAAAATTGCGGGTAACGTATCTTCACAGTTTATAACCGGACTTTTATTTGCACTCACTTTTTCAAATAAAAACGCAACACTTACAGTAACAAACAAGCTTGAGTCCGCGCCTTATGTAGATATAACTCTTGACGCACTTGCACTATTTGGAGTAAAAATAGAAAAAAGCGGTAATTTATACCGTATTCCGCAGATCGCAAAGCTTTCTTCTCCAAAAGAAATATCGGTCGAAGGCGACTGGTCGAATGCCGCATTTCCTTTGGCACTTGGTATTATAGGAAAACGACCTATAACTGTCAGCAATCTTTCTTTAACTTCATCGCAGGGCGACAAAAAAATAATAGACGTTCTCACACTTTTCGGTGGAGAAATAGCGCATAACGATTCTTCTTTTACAGCTTCTCCATCAAAGATTCACTCAATAGAGCTTGATGCTTCGGATATTCCTGACCTCGTACCTATAATCGCCACAGTTGCGGCGGTTGCTGATGGAAAAACCGTAATACGCGGTGCGGCAAGGCTCAAAATCAAAGAAAGCGACCGTCTTATTGCTATATCGACCGTTCTTTCGACGCTTGGCGCAAGCATAACACCAACCGATGACGGTCTTATAATAGAAGGAACAGCTTCCCTGCGAGGCGGCAAAGTTTCTTCCTTTGGAGATCACAGAATAGCTATGTGCGCGGCAATAGCCTCTGCAGTATCTACCGATGACGTAGTTATTGATGGAGCCGAAGCAGTAAACAAATCCTATCCTTTATTCTGGAAGGATATTTGTTCACTCGGTATGAAAATAACAGAAAAACACATATGAGGTGCTCATTATGACCGAATACGGTAAAAATTTAAAAATATCGATATATGGCGGATCACACGGTGATCATATAGGAATACACGCACAAGGGCTTCCGCTCGGATTTTCTTTTGATCTGCCAGAGCTTATCGCATTTATGTCACGTCGTGCTCCAGGGCAAAATGAGTTTTCCACGAAGCGAAAAGAGCCCGATATTCCTGAATTTCTATCAGGTGTAAAAAAGATAAGCGACAGTAAATTTGAAATAACCGATGAAGAATTTCACGCAATCATAAAAAACACTTCTCAACGGTCTTCAGACTATGCTTCAGAAACATTTATTCCCCGACCATCACACGCAGATTTTACGGCACGTGAAAAATACGGAAAAAGCGTTGATCTTCGCGGAGGAGGACATTATTCGGGCAGACTTACTGCGCCTATGTGTATCGTAGGAGGAATATGCTTACAGTATCTTCGCTCGCTCGGTATAGAAATAAAAGCACATATATATTCTATCGGTAACGTAAAAGATACGCCTTTTGATCTTGCAAACGTATCGTTAAAAGAGTTTGACATACTCGATCAAAGAAAAACCTTCCCCGTTCTTTCGGAAAACGCGGGAGAGCTTATGAAGGAAAAAATAAACGAAGCTCGCTCAGACGGTGATTCTGTGGGCGGAGTTATAGAGTGTGCGGCTCTCGGTCTTCCAATAGGACTTGGAGAACATATATTTGACGGAGTTGAAAACCGAATATCTGCTATAATCTTCGGTATTCCCGCCATAAAAGGAATAGAATTCGGTAACGGATTTGAAACCGCACGGCTTTTGGGAAGTGAGAATAACGATCCGTTTGAGATTTCGCAAGACGGAAAAATACGCACCTCAACAAACAACTGCGGAGGAATACTCGGCGGAATGACAAACGGTATGCCTCTTGTATTCCGTGCCGCCATAAAGCCTACACCTTCTATATTCAAGCCGCAAAGGAGTGTCGATATGAACAGTATGACACCTGCAGAGCTTATAATAAAAGGACGTCACGATCCCTGCATAGCCTTACGCGCAGTTCCCGTTTTTGAAGCTGCCACCGCTATTGCAATATGCGATATGCTCGCGGATAAATAAAGGAGTTAATATGGAACTTAATGAAATAAGACAAGAAATAGATTCTATAGACAGAGAGCTGGTATCACTCTTTATACGCAGAATGAACTGCTCCGCTCAAGTTGCAGAATATAAGCAAAAAAATCAGTTGCCTATTCTCGATGCCTCAAGAGAAAGAGCGCTTCTCAACAAAATATCCGAGCTTTCGGGTGAAGAGTTTGAAGATTACACGAGAACACTCTATTCAACTATACTCGAGCTTTCCCGTTCATATCAATACAAAGCGATGAATGAAAGCTCTTCGGTTTCAAAAGAGATCTCCGTTGCTCTTGAAAACACACCCAAGCTCTTTCCAAAACGTGCTTCGGTTGCCTGTCAAGGAGTGGAAGGCGCATATTCGCAGATCGCAGCCGAAAAGCTCTTTAATGCTCCCGACATAATGTTTTTTTCGAATTGGGAGAAAATTTTTGATGCGATAGACTCGGGCATGTGCAGATACGGAGTAATACCGATAGAAAACAGTACGGCAGGCTCGGTAAAAAAAGTATATGACCTTATGAAGGACAAGAATTTCAAAATAGTTCGTTCGGTACGAATTAAAATAAATCACTCGCTCCTTGCAAAAAAAGGTGCTAAGCTTTCGGATATAAAAGAAATATATTCTCACGAGCAAGCAATAAGTCAATGCTCGGAATTTCTTGCTTCTCTCGGAAGTGACGTAAAGATAACTCCCGTAGAAAACACCGCAAAAGCGGCAGAAATGGTCGCAAGATCGCAAAGAAATGACGTAGCATCCTTATCTTCGCCTATCTGCGCTTCTCTTTATTCCCTTGACACACTTGTAAACGCCGCTCAGGACAACGGAAACAATCACACACGTTTTATCTGTATAACAAACAAGACCGAGATATATCCCGGGTCAGACCGCATTTCGCTTATGCTGGTAACTCCGCATAAGCCCGGTTCTCTTTACAGGATCTTATCTTGGTTCAACGCTTTAGGAATAAACCTCTTAAAGCTTGAATCACGTCCTATTCCCGACAGAGATTTTGAATTTATGTTTTATTTCGATATCGAAGTATCTGTATATTCACCGATTCTTAGTCAGCTATTTACCGCACTTGAAACAGAATGTGATGAATTTACTTTCTTTGGTTCTTACTCGGAGGTGTTTTAAATGAAGCTCGGATTTTCAGATAAAAAATGCGGGATCTTAGGAGAGCATCTTTCACACAGCTTTTCTCCTTTTATCCACAGTTATCTTTGCGACTATTCCTATGATATTTACGAGGTCGCGCCCGATGATCTTGAATCTTTTATGAAGAACAATGATCTCGATGCGTGGAACGTAACGATCCCCTACAAAAAAGCGGTCATTCCCTTTCTTGATTATATATCACCCGAAGCGAAAGTTATCGGTGCTGTTAATCTTATTATCAAAAAGAACGGAAAGCTTTACGGCTACAATACCGATTATTTTGGATTTGAATATATGCTGGAATCCTCAGGCGTCGATATTAAAGGAAAAAAAGTAGTCCTTTTCGGCACGGGCGGTGCATCGGTTGCACTGCGCGCCGTTCTTGAAGACAAAAAAGCAGGTTCAATAGTTTCTATCGGCATAGAGGATAACACAAAGGAATATGTTTCTCTTCACTCAGATGCTTCCGTAATAGTCAACGCAACACCCGTTGGAATGTATCCCAACAACCGAAAAGCGGTAACTGATATTTCCCTGTTTGATTCACTCGAAGCTGTGCTTGACATAGTTTACAATCCTATGCACACCGAAATAATGCTCAATGCAGAAGAAAAAGGAATTACTGCGATCGGAGGTCTTTCGATGCTCGTAGCTCAAGCTGTAAAAGGTGCAGAGATATTCACGGGTGAAAAATTCGACAAAGACACTACCGAGAAAATAATTTCAAAAATAGCATTAAGCACACAAAATATTATTCTTATCGGTATGCCTTCTTCGGGAAAAAGTTCGGTTGGAGATATTCTTGCGAGCAAGCTCGAGCGTCCTTTTTTTGACGCAGACGAAGAATTTGAAAAAATGCACGGAATTACACCTGCCACCGCGATAACGTCGCTTGGCGAGGATAAATTCCGTCTTATGGAGCAAGAAGTTATTGCCTCTCTCGGAAAGATGAGCGGAGCTGTTATAGCGACAGGCGGCGGAGCCGTTACACGAAAAGAAAACTATCCCTCGTTACATCAGAACGGAATAATTATTTTCATTGAACGTGATATCGATAAGCTTTCAACCGAGGGCAGACCTCTTTCAAAAGCAGGCGCTTTACAAGAGCTTTACGAACGTCGCAAGGAGGCATATTTCAGATTTGCCGACATCGTGACCGACAACAATGATTCGCTTGAAATTACGGTAGACAAAATAATTTCCGAACTTAATTCCTATTCAAAATAGCAAAGGAGCTTTTATGAAAATACTCGTTATAAACGGACCAAATCTCAATATGCTTGGCATAAGAGAACCCGACATCTATGGCTCACAAACATTTTCTGCGCTTGAAAAATTCATTAAAGATTCTGCAGACGAGCTTGATATCGACGTAACACTTTATCAGTCAAATCACGAAGGAGCTATCGTTGACACGATTCAAGCCGCATATAAGCAATACGACGGAATTGTAATAAATCCCGCAGCCTATACTCATACAAGTGTTGCTATTCTTGATGCGCTGAAGGCTGTAGCCATTCCTACTGTCGAGGTGCATCTTTCGGATATAAACTCACGCGAAGAATTCAGAAAGCACTCCTACATTTCCCTTATCGCAAAGAAAACTATTTGCGGACTTGGTTTTGAAGGATATAAGGAAGCTTTGAAATTTTTTAAAAACTGATACGGTAAGACTATGAACGTAAATTTTTTAAGTATCAACGGTAAAAAGGTTTATTTGATAGGATATCCGCTGAAGCTTTCTCCTTCCGAAAGAAATTTACTCTTATCAATTGCCGAATCAAAAGGCAAGACGATAGATGAGCTTCTTTCAGTACTTAATGACGGAGTAAGTCGCGGAAATGTTGCTGTACATATCAATTCAATAAACAAAAAAGCTATTGCAATAAGCGACAGAAAGCTTGTTCTTTTTGAAGATGAAAAATATATCATAAATCCTTATATGTGAGGTACAGACTTGGAAAACGCAAAGCAAAAAATCAACTACGCGCTTATTCTTGACGATCTAATAAAAGAAAATAAAAAAGCAGGGCTGCGCCCTACTCTGCTTCTTCATGCTTGCTGTGCTCCTTGTTCAAGCTACGTGCTGGAATATCTTTCGGAGCATTTTGATATAACTGTTTTATTTTACAATCCCAATATAACCTCAAAAGAGGAATTTGATTTCAGAGAAAGCGAGCTTTACCGTCTTATAGACGAAATGCCTCTCAATCAAACGGTAAAAATAATAACTCTTCCTTATGATCCAAATGAATTTTACTCTATGTCAAAAGGCTTGGAAGATATTAAAGAAGGCGGAGAACGCTGTAAAAGCTGTTATCGCTTACGTCTTGCGCGTACCGCAGAAATAGCAAAAGAGCAAAGCTTTGATTACTTCTGCACTACACTGTCGATAAGTCCGTATAAAAACGCAGAATGGTTAAATACGATAGGTAAAGAAGAAGGCGATGCGGCAGGTGTAAAATATCTTTTTTCGGATTTTAAAAAGAAAAACGGATACAAACGTTCCTGCGAACTTTCAGAGCAATACAACCTTTACAGACAAAATTATTGCGGTTGTGAATTTTCAAAAAGAGATTCATTAAACAAGATATAATACATATGAAAATAAAAAAAGCACTATCATATTTTTCAAAGGGCGAGATCATTCTCTGGCTTTCCTCTGTGATCCTGATAACAGTGTTTTTCTGTATATTTGACAGAAAAGGCTTTCTTTCGCTGACAGCTTCCCTTTTAGGCGTCACTTCATTAATATTCTGCGCAAAGGGACACCCTATAGGTCAAGCGATCATAATTGTTTTCAGTATTCTCTACGGTATAATTTCTTTTAAATTCACATACTACGGAGAATTGATCACATACGTGTGTATGACCTTACCTATGGCAGTTTTTTCACTTATTTCCTGGCTTAAAAATCCCTATGATAAAGGTAAAAGTGCCGAAGTAAGAATAAGCGTTTTAAAAAGATCAGACATCATTATTATGTGTTTACTTACCTTTTCGGTAACCTTTGCTTTTTATTTTATTCTTAAAGCACTGAACACGGCTAATCTTTTTGTAAGCACTATATCTGTAGCTACGAGCTTTGCAGCATCATTTCTTATGTTCAAGCGAAGTCCTTATTATGCTTTAGCCTATGCGGCAAACGATATCGTTTTGATCATTTTGTGGGTATTGGCTTCAACGGTAAACATCTCATACCTATCTGTAACAGTATGCTTTATAGCATTTTTAGCGAATGATATTTACGGATTTATAAACTGGAAAAAAATATTCAAAAAGCAAAACGCTATAAAATAAAAAACGAAAAACACAGCCTAACGGCTGATGCCATTTGCGGACAACCCGCAATTCCATACGCAAGCCCTTCGGTCTTGAATAAAAAACAACCTAAATCGAAAAATCGATTTAGGTTGTTTTTTGGTGAAGCGTTCGATTAGATGTCCGAACCGAGATTTTGATGTGCAGAAAACAAAGAAAAGCCCCGCGCGAGGCGGGGCGAGAGTAGAATTATTACTGTAATTTGGACACCCATTCATTCCATCGGTGATCTGCTTGGATTTCGGGTTTCACAATCTCATATTCGGAAACACTCCACCAAGGCCAATCTTCCGCAAGGCTCATGTGAGATGTTTCAATCGGCAAATCAACATCCGAATCGTTTTTACACATTTCATACTGAACTAATTTAATAAGCGGTGCAGTATAGTATCCTGTACGCTTGATACGGCACTCATCAAAGCGTTTGAAGTGCAGAAGTGCAGCGTCCAAAGCCATAAATGCATCGTCCTTTTTACCGTCCAACCATAGATACAGGGAAAGCAATGTGTAGACGCGCGCAATATAGGAATGGTGCAAGCCGCAATTACCGTCGGTGCAAATAGTATTAAATATTTCGATAGCATTTCGCAGGATTTGCACTTTTTCTGCTACAGACAGATTCTTTTCATTGGCGAGTACACCGCTGACCATAAGCTCAGAACAAGCTCTGACTGTTTTTAGCAACGCCTCGCCGTAAGTCTCGGCACGTTTCTTTCCGTCTACTGCCTTGGCTTTGAGAAATTCCCTTGTTCCGTAAATATTTGGGGCAGATTCAATCACTTCAAGTGCTCGTGTGTGTTCGCCGGTATTCAAGTACAGCTGGGTGAGCTCGCGGATTACACGATGGCGAGGTTCTCCGTTTTCCATGGTTTTTAACAATTTCTCATAAAGAGATATTGCTTCTTTCCATTCGGAGTAGGTACGATGTTTTTCAATATCCAAAACATCATAACCTTCATCATCGGATAAATGACATTCACCATAACGAACATATCCTGCATTGTACAGTACCGAAGCAAGGCACAGCATGATTTTTTCATTACCCGGAAATTCGATTAACGCATTCCTTGCAAGAGAAATACATTCATCGATGTTAATATCTACTCCGTTGTTTTGAAAATTCATTTGATCGATCTTTGCAGCTAACTCGTCAATCTTCTTTGAACGCTCATTGTTGTAGCCAAAGAGTTCGTCAATTGAAATGCCAAAATAATTAGCAATAGACGGAATCATTTCCATGTCGGGGTAACCACCATTGGCTTCCCAGCGAGAAACCGCCTGCGATGTCACTCCGATAGCCTCGGCAAGTGCTTCTTGTGTGCGTCCATCTCGCCGACGCAGTTCGCGTATTTTTTGTCCTAAATCAAGTTGCATAAAAGCACCTCCAAAATTCATTTCACCGGTGTGATTATATTATAGCACATGTTTGTGAAAAAAACAATTATCAATTCGTTGTTTCAAATCCAAGCAATCCTTGGATTGTATCTTTTTCCGCTTTCTCGACACTTGCGTCTGGGGCAAGCATAGCGCGTGGACGTCCACCGCCATTTGGCGGCGCCCATCTCGCACCGTCCCTCCGCCCACGCCGGGACAGAATCGGGCAGAAGCCCGAACCCACTAAAAAAGCAAGGTTTTTCAACCTTGCTTCATTTTGTTTTCAATTGTAATACAAGAGGATGTCAAGATCCTGCGTATTCTGCCACAGAGATTACGGTATTTCTTAAAGGCTTTTTCATCAATACTTCCAGACGAAAAAATCAATTTGAGCCAACTTTCGGTTTCCATACATTCTTTGCGTGCAATCTCAAATTTTGAAAGCATATCGGCAAGACTTTGCGGATATTGCGCTTCGGAAATGTTGGCGAAAACACTTGATGAGGATTTTTTAATTT
>CALAXC010000176.1 GCA_937894775.1 uncultured Clostridia bacterium | reverse complement strand
CAGATTCCCGTAAGAGCCTTGGCTTTATTGACGCTTCGCCAAGCAGAATCAATGTTGCGCTTTCGAGAGCGAGGAAGCTTTTGATTATGGTTGCGGATGCGGATACCTATCGTAGAAACACACATTTCGGTAACTTTATTGAGTATGTAAAGGACGAAGGATACTATGGAACATAATGAGATTTTAAACCCAAACGAGGGGAAAACAGTAGATAATATTGTTTGGCCTTTTTATCGATATAGCGCTTTGATTCCGAAGCAGATCGGTGCGGACTTGTTTGTGTGGCTTTATCTCTCGCTTGTAATTCTTCAAAATCAGCAAAAAGGATTGCAAAAGGATAGCTATACAGATGAGGTAAAAAAAGAGGTTGAACTTATCATGCTTGAAAAATTCTCCTCTGTAATAGATGGTCAGACCTTTGATAAAATCAGAGCAAATGCAGAAAAAGATTTTACGGTTTCAACACGACTGAAGGAAGAAACGTTCAGCTTCGTGGATACCTATGAGTCTCTCTTCTCGGATAAGCTTGATGTAAAGTATATTTATCAGGATGCAATCACAGGTGAGGTTGTGCCGTTTTTTGGAGACACGGCGCATATCGATGATTCCGACAGCCGTGAAAACTCCTTGAAAACGCGCTCGGGAATCAAAGAGCCGCCCAAAGCATCCGTAAAAAGAGCATATGAGCATTACATGCGCTTAAAGAAATACAGCTCGGACGATGATGCGGCCGAGATTCAGGCTGAGTTTGACGAGTTGTTCTTTGACGAGGATGCACAGACCTTCATCGACGGAGACTTTGAAACATTTGAGGAAAAGGTCGAGACTTCGGAACAGAAATCACTCAGAGATTATAATGTTATATTTCTGAAGGATAGCAAGGTTCTGTACGATGTGGATGTTTCGGTATTTGTTCGTGGAAACGAGCTTCTGCTTAAGAGCCCCTTTGATAGAATCACCGACCAATGGTTCAACCGTTGTGCTGTTAAAGCGCAAAACGTTTCCGAGGATGTAGCAGAGCTTTTCAAAGAATTAAGGCGGCAATACCTTATTGAAGAGCGAAGAATTGTTGAGTTCAAGGAAACTAAAAAGTCTGATTTTGCATCTACACTTAAGCATTGTGATGTAATCTACCGAATGATAGATTCGCTTGGTGATGATGACTTAAGAAGAGATGTCGCAAAGTTAGATCAAAGCTTTGCTGCAGGAGATATCAGCTGTTGCCTTTATGTAGGACGAATTCTTGACACGATCATTCGCGACTATATTCGTTATCCCGGAAAGTCTACTGCAGAAGAGCGAGAGGCAATGACGCTTGATCAGTTCAGGTTTGAACTTGATGCCAAGTGCCAATTTAAAAATATTGAATAC
>CALAXC010000175.1 GCA_937894775.1 uncultured Clostridia bacterium | reverse complement strand
TCCAAGAAATCCGTACACGCCCAATTAGTGAAAAGTGAAGAGTGAAGAGTGAAAAAGTAAAAAATTCCGCACACTCGCGTGTACGGAATTTTTTGAGTCGTGTTGACAAAAAAGATGCCAACTAAATATTCGGAAATCAGCAGGATTTGAAGTTATATATTGGCTTTATGACCTCGTAATCCGATACCGTTTCGCCTATAAATTCAAATATTCGAGAAGGCGATTTATACGCCATCGGGCATTCGTCGATAGAACCCTCCGTGGCAGTTGTTGTATAGATCCCTTCCATTTCTCGCTTGAATTCCTCGACCGTAAAAGCATATTTTGCTTCTGTTCTGGTACATGCGCGACCGGCGCCGTGAGGAGCCGAAAAATTCCATTCGGGATTTCCTTTTCCTTTTCCAAGCAATGCTCCGTCACGCATATTCAAGGGTATGATAACTCGTTCGCCAAGACGAGCCGAGATCGCTCCCTTACGCAGTATCATATATTCTGTGTCAATATAATTGTGAATACACGAAAAGCGATCCGTTACGGTGAGTCCCATATCATCACAAATAAGATTTGCAATCGTTTGTCTGTTCAAGTCGGCAAAGGAAACCACAACGTCAAGATCGTGCAGGTATTCCTTGAGCAACGCTCCTTCAAGAACAGCAGTTTCTCGCTTCACCTGAACGGAGCTTCCGCTTGATTTGTTGCTGACAAAACCTCCCGCGTCAACGTCATCATAATAACTCTGACGCACTCGTTTTCTTTGCTTTTTGCATTGATATCGGTATGCTTGATCCCCGTAATAGCTTGCGACGTCGCTGCCGAGCTGGCGCGAGCCGGAATGGATGACAAGCACAAGCTCGCCCGCTTCTGTCCGGTCTACCTCTATGAAGTGGTTTCCGCCTCCAAGCGTCCCGATACTTCTAAGAGCCCGTTCTAAATTGACATTGCCTTTGCAATGCAAGGTGTCAAAGTCAAATGAAGTCACGGGAAAATCGTGTATTTTTGCGCCGGCAGGAATGAGAGCATGTATAGCTTTATCCAATCTTTCGAGGTCAAGCTCTTGCTCCTTCAAAAACACAACTTCCATTCCGCATCCAATATCAACGCCCACAAGAGAGGGCGCAATTCTGTTTTTAACGGTCATTGTTGTGCCGACTGCAACATTCTTTCCCGAATGTGTGTCAGGCATGATGCGTATCTTGCTGTCGGCATACGCTTCCTCACGCAATAATTCACTGATCTGTGTTTTAGTGGATTTGTCGATTTTATCGGCAAACACAATTGCGGAGTTTCTTTTTCCTTGTAGTTTGATCATTATATCTCCTATTCATATTTTGTTTTGTTTGTAGTGTGTTTGTAAAGTATACAGTTGCAGACATAATGATCAACTCCTTTTCTTAATTTGTGTTGTAATTATACCATAATTTTTATTATTCGTCAAGTATAAGCTCGTCGAAAAAGCACCGGGAAAGGTTCACTTCTACTCCCTTGCTCAAAAATGCCGATCGATTTTATGAATATTTATCGATCAATTCAGAAAAAGAATCTGCATCAAAGGTCGTGGTCTGGATGGAAATTTCTCCGTCTTCGACGGTTGCCGTTCCGTAATCCGTGATCAACTCAATATCTCCGTTCGCGTAAGTAATACGAATTGCCACTCCTGAAATACAATCTATCCTGCTGCCGAAATTCGGCTGATAACTCTTGATCTTCTTAAAATCGGAAAGAAATTCTTCATTTTTATCGGTTTCTATAACCTTGATAACCGAAATATTCTCCTCGTTGTAAGGGGAGGCGGCATGATACCCCATCTCTGTTTCCAAATTTACGATCTCAATTTTGATCGTATCAATGTCCGGCTCGCCATGCATAAAGGAATATGGAACAGTGCATGAAACCAATAAAACCGATAAAAGACAAAGTACCGCAATAAAAATACTTTTTTTCATAGCTCCACCGCCTTTCTGAGTTTATTATAGCACGTTTTGGGGCGGATTGCAAGAGGGAAGATAGTGTTTTAAGTTTTTAGTGATATGCTGACTCCGTCAGCATGATATTTTTGCCTTGCAAAAGTGA
>CALAXC010000174.1 GCA_937894775.1 uncultured Clostridia bacterium | reverse complement strand
ATCCCGTGAGGGATTTATCTCGATGCGTGTTCTCCGTTAAGGATAACACGCTAAAGCGGTATAGCTTTTTTATCCCAACGCTACATCAAGTATCATCATACAAGAAAAGCCGACAATAAAAAGAAGCGTTCCTATTTTTGAACCGTTATCAGATATTATATCGGGCATAAGTTCACTTAAAACCGCATATATCATTGCTCCTGCAGCGAATCCAAGAAGCGCGGGTAAAAACGGTAGAAAAACTGTTACAGCAGCTATAGTAAGTAAAGCACCGACAGGCTCTATTATTCCTGATAGGATACCGAATATGAAAGCGCGATTTTTATTCATACCTTTTCCGTAAAGCGGCATAGATATTATTGCGCCCTCGGGAAAGTTTTGGATGGCAATACCTATCGACAAGGAAAATGCTGCTGTTAAGATATGAGCACCTCCGCCTTTTAATACAGCGGCATATAAAACACCTACCGCCATACCCTCAGGAAGATTATGCATTGATACTGACCAAAACAGCATATTCTTTTTTACAAGGCTTTCGGAACTGGGCGTAGGAATGAATTTCTCCAAAAGAAACATAAACGCAACACCCAGCCATATACCGCAAAGAGCGGGTAAAAAAGCAAATTTTCCAAAAGCTTGTGAGCTTTCATATTCCATAGCGGGAATAAGTAAACTCCATACCGATGCCGCTATCATAACACCGCCTGCAAAACCGTTAAGTATCTGAACGGTTCTTTTTTTTATCTTTTTCTTAAGAAAATAAACGCAGAGCGCCCCCAAAGAAGTACCTATAAAGGGAATGATTATTCCCACAAAAATTTTAAAATACATTTTCACCTCTGAAACCAAAATAATGGTTTATTTTTAGTGTATGTATTTTTGATGATTTTTGATTTAAAATATGATGTATTTGAGGCAAAAAAATTATAATTTACTTGACAAAAAGATGTCTGTATGTTATCATAATATGTAAAGATATATCAAAATTATATTATATTTTATTAAAAATATAGTGGAGGTGCTCAAAAATATGGCAAAAAAAACTCTAACCTCAATTTTAGCATTAATTATGACATTTTCAATATTATTGATCGCAACGGCTTGTACTACATCATTTGATGATACCAAATATGCTGTTATCTCAGAAAATAATCTTAGTGATGACGGCTTGGTATACAGTATCTATGAAAATAACACCGTTGTGATTACCGGTAGAGAAGTTGATTATGCAGAGCTTGTCATTCCCGATACGATAGACGGAAAGAACGTTGTGGAAATAGGAAACAGCGCATTTGAAAACGATGAAGCAGTAATTTTAGCTACTATCGGAAAAAATGTTCGTGTAATCGGTGACAGTGCTTTTTCCGCGTGTAAGATGCTCGCAAGAGTTGAAGCATCGGAAGCGTTGAAAAAAATATCATCCAGCGCCTTCTATGATTGCGAACGACTTGCCGAGTTTATAGGCGCTACAAAACTTGAGATCATCGATGAAGTTGCTTTTTATAACTGTATTTCACTTGCTTACTTTGATTTTCCCGAAACGGTTACTACAATTTCTAACGAAGCATTCAGCGGATGCTCATCGCTGACTGAAATCAAGCTCACAAATAATGTTAAAACTTTTGGTGAAGGAGTATTCTCATATTGCAGCTCCGCCACAAAAGCAGATTTAGGAGCTTTAAAAAATATTCCTAACAGAACTTTTCTTAACTGTATCTCTCTCGATAACGTTTTGATCTCCGATTCTGTTCAGGAGGTTGGGGCACACGCATTCAGAGGTTGTTTGAAATTAAAGACCGTTAATATGGGTAAAAATGTTAAATCCGTGGGCGAATCTGCGTTTGCACAGTGTGAAGCGCTTAAAGCGGTCAACTATGGCGGATCTGAATCAAATTTCGCAAAAATAAAATTTGCAATAGATAATGATCTCCTTAAAGCGGCATCTATTTCTTATAATCAAAAAATCGGCGGTTAAGGAGGAAAGAACAAAATGAAAAAATCTATAAAAATATTCTCTTTGATTTTGGCTGTTATTTTATCTCTTTCATTATTGACCGCTTGTAATAATAGCTCAAACACAGATAAGTCTTCTTCGAGTAATGTTCCGATCGGCGGTGACGGTAAGTTTTCGATCCCCGAAAAAAACATTACAGATGAGACCGAATATACAGAGGGCGTTTTCAAATACGTTTTATATGATGACGGAACAGCCATTATTTCTCAGCATACAGGAAATGAATCCGAAATCGTTGTTCCCGATCTTTTAGGAGGTTATCCCGTTTATGCAATAGCTTCAGGCGCATTTTATGCTAACCAGAATGTTACTTCGGTAACATTCGGTAAGAATCTTCAGGTAATCGGTTCTTCAGCTTTTAGCGGCTGCCCACTTCTTGAAAATGTAACTATTCCTGAAACCGTTTGGGGAATATATCCTGAAGCTTTTACTGATACTCCCTGGTACAACAAGCTTACAGATGAATTTGTTATCGTAGGAGATTCTGTTTTATTAAAATACAACGGCACAGAATCCAATGTTGTGATTCCCGACACAGTAAAACACATTTCCGATGCTTTTCTTGGAAATGAAAGCATAAAAGATGTTGTCATCCCCGACAGTGTATATACTATAGGTTGTGCTGCTTTCTCCTCTTCAACTCTTTCAAGAGCTCAGCTTGGAAACAATGTTGTTTTAATAGACGATTCAGCATTTGCGTACTGTTATGATCTTCATTACATAAATATGCCCGAATCCTTAAAAACTATAGAATCTTATGCTTTTGTATCCTGCACAGGATTAAATTATCTCAAAGTAGGCAAAAACGTTGAAACGATCGCTCCGTATGCATTCTACAGAGCATCTCAATTCAGTCATATTTATCTTCCAAAATCAATAAAAACTATTGGAGAAATGGCGTTCGCGGATTGCAACTTCCTTGCTTATGTTTATTATGAGGGTACAAAAGAAGAATTCGAAGCATTGGGTGTATCGGGATATAACTCGTTACTTTCAGATGCTAAAAAATATTATAATTATGATTACGTAGGAGGTACGTATGAAGCGCAATAAAATCGGTGGATTGGCGCAAAAAATAATATCGACCGTATTTTTCCTCGTCACGTTTGCGTTTCTGCTTTATTTATTTATAACCCTTAAGTATCTGCCTTTCTTTTTGGCGGCAATAGTGGTTATTATGCCGGTTGCTACTAATATTTTCTTACATCTTTTTGCGTGTAAGTTTACAATGAACAAACCGGAGAAGCAAATTTTTGAAGAAAAGACGAAAAAATCGAAAAAAATTTTTGCAAACATTCTTTACGCAATAAAAAAAGTAGGATATGCAATAACGGTAGCATATAATAAATCCCATAAAATTTTACAGATCGTATTTGCAGTAGGTACTTTTGCTACATTCCAGATAATTTTTGGAATGATGCTATTTAAACTCACGTCACTTTATAATCCGTTTACTTTTCTTTATCCTATAATATGTGTAATTCTTTTCGTGGTTGCCATAATAATAGATAAATGGGTGAAGCATTCAGAACCGGAGAACGAGAGAACAGGTGCATTTTTCCATAATACAAGAGTATTCTTCTATCTTACCAGACTGTCGCTTTTGATCATAGCAATAGCGATGACAATAAAGCTCTTAAACTTTGCCGAACTGCAAAAATACGCTTATTATGCATTCATAGTAATATTCTACTATGTATCGGTTTTGATGCTTATATCTTTAGTTATTTCTTTTATCAAAAAAGAACTTACCGTAAAGCCCAAGATCGTTATTCCGTTGCCGTTTGCAGGTAAAGATAAAAATGACCTCAGTATTCTATCCTTCCTTGAGAATAATACCGGTATAACAATGCGCGGTCTTTGGAGTATGAAGCTCATAAAGCAGGTAATACCGTATACTATCATATCTGTCGCGGCACTTTTCTGGTTATCTACGGGAATAGTTCAAATAGAATCCTATCAGGAAGCACTCGTTTACCGATTAGGCGTTCTTCAAGAAGAAACCTTGAAGCCTGGATTGCATTTTATGTTGCCTGCGCCTTTCGATAAAGTGGAATGTTACGATACCGAAAAGGTCAACAAGGTGTCGATTGGATATATCGCCAAAGAAGATATGGATAACTTGTGGACGGGAACTCACGGAAGCAACGAGCATAAACTCTTGCTTGGTGACGGAAACGAGCTCGTTTCTATTAACTTAAAAATAGAATATAAGATCAAAGACCTGAAAACATATGTTACAACAAGTTCTTCGCCCACATCAATTCTTGAAGCTCACGCGTACGATCTTATAACTCAGCGAGTAATAGTTACCGATCTTGAAACTCTTCTTGCTGTAGACCGCGGTGAATTTACTGTAAACTTTAAAACAGATCTCGAAGAGCTTCTCAAAAAACATGATATAGGTGTAGAGCTTGTCAGTGTAGTAATGGAAAGTATCCATCCACCGCTTGAAATAGCTTCGATATACCAAGGTGTTATCGGTGCTGAAATACAAGCTGAAGAAATAATTAAAAAGGCGGAAAATTCTGCCACAGTTGTACGCACAAACGCACAAGCTTCAAAAGACGTAACCATTAATGCTGCTATGTCTGAAAATCATACTAAGGTTGCTAATGCCACCTCAAGTGTTTCGGAATTTATGGCAAGCGTTGCAGCTAACGAAGCTAATAAGGAATCTTATCATTACTATAAATATCTTGACGCACTTTCTCAGTCATACGGAAAATCAAATCTTATTTTAGTTGGAGACGGTGTCGACTCATCAAAAATTTATTTTGGTAATATCGGTAACAATGCAATAATATCCGGAAATAATTCTACCAATACTACCACCGATCCGACTACCTGAGGAGGTTTAGAAAATGAAAGTAAAAAATAAGAAAAAAATAAATAATAAATCTGCAGCACCTAAAAACGATACTGCAGTGAATAATAAAAAGCTTCAGGCAGACGAAAATAAGATTGCCAAAGAAGTTAATAAAAAATCCGGCAAGGATGGCGGCAGTATTGCATTTTTGATGTTAAAAATTGCGATAGCGCTCGTCTTGGTTGCCGTAATAGCTTATTTTGGATTTGCTTGTGTTATTCGTGAGGGAAATGCAGCTATCATTTTGAGATTTGGTGCTCCCAGAGAAACAGTTACCGAAGCAGGACTCTATTTTAAACTTCCGTGGCCGTTTGAAACGGTTGTAACTTATGATAACCGCGAACAGTATATTGAATCCAATAATCTTGAAACCACAACTATGGATAAGAAAAACATTATCCTCAAATCTTATGCTATATGGCAGATAGACGATCCGCTTGTTTATCATAACAGTGTAGGTGCCAGCGGCACAGTAGATACTTACATAAAGAATCAGATTTGGAGTGCTACAAACAGTATAATGGGTATGTATAATCTTTCCGATCTTATCTCCTCAAGTAACGAAAATCTTAAAACAAATGAGATACAGGAAAAGATTTTTGAACTCGTTAAATCTAACTGTGAAACAAACTACGGTATTTCAATACTTGATGTTAGTATTCTTCGAGTTTCTTATCCCGAAGCTAATCTTCAGTCTATATTTAATAATATCAGCGCTGAACGTCAGGGAGTTATCGATGCTATCTTAGCTGATGCAAATGCTAAAGCAAGTAATATCACTTCCTCTGCCGATGCAGAAGCTGCCGAAATAATTGCAGCAGGTGAAAATAAAGCTGCTGAAATTCGTGCGCAGACCGAAAAAGAGGTTGCCGCAATTTATGCAAAAGCGCAGGAAGCGAATATAGAACTCTTTAAATTCCTTAAGGAGCTCGATACTATCGTCAACTCTGTTAATGAAAATTCCGTTCTTGTTGTAGATTCAAATGCTTATCCGTTCAATATATTACTTGAATACGGAAAAACCGTTGACGAATCCACGCAGGTAATAGAAGAACTTGAATATCTTCTCGCAAGTCTTCCCGAAGAAGACAGAACAGCTTTGGTAACCGAAATAGAGAAGCTTTTATTGGAAAGCAATAAAAATGCCAATGCTGACGTTATTGATCCTGAAAACACTCAGGGAGGAACGTGATGAAAAAGAAAAATGCAGTATTTGAAGATATTATAACTACGGTATCGCGTTATTTTGTGGTTCTTGTAGTTATTGTCATCGTATGCATTGGATTTTCCGGTATCCGTTTTGTAAAGAGTGGGGAAGTAGCCATAGTTTTACGGTTTGGTAAGCTTGTTGGAAATACCCCCGAAGAACAGATCCATGAACCCGGAATACTGTTTGCCTTTCCTTACATAATAGACGAGGTAGTCACAGTAAAGACCGGAAGTGTAATGGAACGCACGGTAACCACTCATTTTACCGAAGGATCGATGACAACCATAAATAATAATGGATACGTAGTTACGGGCGACAACAATATCGCACTTATGAAAGTGTCTGTAAAATATACAATTACAGATCCCGTAAATTATGCTTTAAAGATCAAAGATATAGACAGCATAATCGATGCCTGCGTAAGTAATGCTATGCTTGAACGTGCAGCTTGCACAAAATTTGATGCTATTCTTACGTCAGGTAAAGAAAAATTTAGCACAGAAGTTCGTAACGTTGCTCAGCAAAGCCTTGATAATAACAACGTAGGAGTTACCCTCAGTACCGTTGAGCTTACCAATGTAGCTCCGCCCGAAGAAGTAAAATCGGTTTACGAATTAGTTAATGCCGCTACCGTTGATGCGGAAAAAATATTAAAGGAAGCAAATCAGTACAAAGAACAAACTTTGATCGCTGCGAGTGCTTCGGCTGAAAAAATAATTTCCGCAGCAAACACAACCTATTCACAAAAGACTTCTGCCGCAAACAGCGACCTTGCAGAATTTTGGGGAACTCGTGATGAATACGAAAGATCTCCGGCTTCAAGGATAGTTGTCAGAGAGCGCATCAAGAGCGATAAGCTTTCCACTGCTATTGCAAAAATAGGTAAAGTAGTTGCGGTTAAAGACGGCAACAGCCATATAATTATCAACTAAGGAGGCTGTTATGGAAAATTTAGATAATATTGCAAAAAACAGCCTCGAAGCTCTATCTAAAGACAATTTAACCGAAAAAGGCAAGAAAAAACTAAAAAGAGAGATAATCAGCGGTGCAATAGCGCTCGTCTGTCTTTTTGCAGGATTACTTTGCAGTTGGATCTTTCCTCATAAAACTACTGTTCCTGCTTTGTTTTATACAATAGGATTTTTAATAGAAGGTATACCTGTACTTGTAGTAGCGATCAAGGGCGTTTTCTCTAAAAATCTTGAAAATGCTATGGAAATGCTTGTTGCAATAGCTATTATAGCTTGCTATTTTTCAGGAGATCTTATTTTAGCCCTATTAGTTCCACTTATACTTAATATAGCTCATATACTCGAAGAGCGAAGCATAATGGGAGGCCGAGATGTAATCGACGGTCTTAGAAAAATGCAGCAAAGTACAGCTATTTTGATAAGCGGAGATAAAGAAACCGTAGTAGACGCAAAAACTCTTAAGGTAGGACAGAAAATATTGGTAAAACCCGGTGCCGGAATTCCAATAGATGGCGTGGTAATCAGCGGTGAAACCAATATAGATCAGAAATCGCTTACCGGTGAACCGCAACCTGCGCACGCGACTATCGGTGATACAGTTTACGCGGGAACAGTAAATATAGACGGTAAAATTATCGTAGAAGTAAAGAAAGAATACGTTGATACATCATTTTCAAATATTCTTGCTTTGCTCGAAAAATCGGAAAATATTTCGATTCCCGAAACGCGAATCATCGACCGTTTTATGAAATATTATATTCCGTTCGTACTTGCTATTGCCGCAGGTGTTGCTCTTATAACTTCAGACATAACAAAGGCAATCGCAATTTTGGTAGTTTCTTGTCCTTGCGGACAGATGCTTGTAAGCTCTGCACCTATGATAGCAGCACTTTCTGCAGCCACAAAACGAGGAATACTTATAAAGAACTCAAAATTCATAGAAGAACTTACAGAAATCGATGCAGTCGTTTTCGATAAAACGGGTACAGTAACAGTCGGTGATCTTTCACTTACAGAAATTTCACCCATAGAAGGAGTTACAGAGGAAGAACTTATTTCCGCTGCTGCAACTGTTGCTTCTGCATCGGCCCACCCCATTTCGCGTGCGTTGATGGCAAAAGTAGGAGATATCACATATTCCAAAGATTATAAAGTAACAGAGCTTTCGGGTAAAGGAATGGAAGGTGTTTCCGAAGATAAAAAAAATAATATAAAATTCGGTAATGCAGATTGGATCAGATCTTTCGGTATAGCTATAGAAGAAGCAGAAGGTCTTATAGGTTCTGTAAGCTACGTTGTAATGAACGGTCGTTTACTTGGATATCTTTGCTTTAACGATACAGCGCGTAAGGAAGCCAAAGAGGGAATAGATACTCTCAAAACGATGGGTATTGAAAAAACCGTAATGCTTACGGGTGACCGCAGAGAAGCGGCTGAAAAGATTTGTGAGGAGATCGGCATAGACACTCTCGAAGCTCAGCTTTTGCCTGAAGATAAGCTCAATTCTCTTAAAAAGCTTAAAGAAGAAAATTATGTTTTGGCAGTTGGCGACGGTATAAACGATGCTCTTGCACTAAAAGAAGCTCACGTTGGTATTGCTATGGGAGCTATGGGTTCTGAACTTGCTATTCAATCTGCTGATATCGCACTTATGAATAACAATCTTCTTAATGTGCCTTTCTCAATAAAACTTGCTAAAAAGACCAAAAAAATAATCTATCAGAATCTTGCGCTTTCTATAGGTATAAGTGCTTTGATGATCGGTCTTTCGGCTTTTGGAGTAATAAGCGCCTTAGCAGGCTCCATACTTCACAACGTTGGTGCTTTTGCTGTTTTGATTAACAGTTCAAGAATTCTTAAAACTCAATAAAATAAAAAATCAGGCTGGTTCAAAATGAACCAACCTGATTTTTTAGTTTATAAAGAAATAATTATCTGTTAAGTATGAGCTTTGTAAGTTCAACGGGTTCAACGATCTTGTCGCCTTTATAAACACGCATATTTCCGGAAGCTATCTCGTCGATAAGGATAACCTCATCACCGTTATAACCAAATTCAAATTTAATATCCCAAAGATCAAGACCGATAGTCTTAAGATCATCCGCTACGATCTTCGTAATGGCAAGAGTCTGAGCTTTAATGCTTTCAAACATTTCAGCAGTCATTATACCGAGTGCAACAAGACCTTCTCCGGTAACAAGTGGATCTCCTTTAGCATCGTTTTTGAAGGTACATTCTACGTAACCGCCATCAAGAACAGTTCCGTTTTCGATATACTCACCGTATCTGCGTATAAAGCTTCCCGTTGCCACAAGACGGCAGATAACCTCAAGTCCGTGACCAAATACTTTTCCTGGAAGAACTTCCATTGTAGCATTATCAATATCAGCACTTATGTAGTGTGTTTTAATGCCTGCTTTTTTTAAAAGCTCAAAGTAGTAAACCGATGTTTGAAGATTTGCTTTTCCAATTCCTTCGATCTTAAGACCTACAGAATTTTCACCTGGATCAAATACACCGTCTTTACCGGTACAATCGTCCTTAAATTCAAGAAGAACGTTTCCGTTATCAAGGGCATACACATTTTTGGTTTTACCGTCATAAATTTTTTTCATAATTGTAACTCCTTTAAATTTGAAAGTATATATACAATACGAAAATATTCTATCACAAAAAAAGAGATTTGTATATAATTTTTTTAAAAAAAATATTTATTTTTTATTTTTTTCTTTTTTGCATATAAATATACTATTTTTGGTTGACATAAAATATAAAATGTGCTAAAATTTTTTGTAGTAACATTTATCTTGGGGAGTAATAAAATGAATTATTATTTGCAGCATAAAACTTGGATGGAAATCGATCTTGATATGATTGAACATAACTATAATACCATACGATCGCATGTACCCACATCAGCAGGTGTTTGTTGTACCATAAAGGCGGATGCCTACGGTCACGGTGCAATAAGAGTGGGAAAGCTTTTAGAAGAATTGGGCGGATACTTTTTTGCAGTTTCTAATCCCGAGGAGGCAATTGAATTACGTAAAGCGGGAATTACAAAACCAATTATGGTATTGGGATATTCTCCTGTCGAGATTACAGAACTTCTCGCAAAATATAATATTTCTCAATGTGTACATTCTTATGAATACGGAAAAGCACTTGCCCAAGACGCATTATCGAAAGGGGTAAAGTTATCTATTCATATTAAGTTAGATACCGGAATGGGAAGAATAGGATTCCCGTTCAGAGGACATGATGAAGAAAAACGAATATCAGAGATAGTCGAGCTTTGTAAAATGCCATGCTTTATATCCGAAGGAATATTTACTCATTTTCCTATCTCGGACGATAGAAAAAAAGGTGAACAATTCACTCGAGAACAGTATGAACGTTTCATAAGCGCTATAGATCGCCTTGAAAAAAGGGGAATCAAATTTTCTGTTAAGCATTGTGCTAATTCAGCGGGGCTTGTTGATTATCCGGAATACAGCATGGATATGGTACGAGCAGGAGTACTTTTCTTTGGAATATTACCGTCACAAGAAATGAAAAATACAAATTTTGATCTTTTACATACTTTTTCTTTAAAAACCGTAATTTCAAATATAAAAACTGTAAAAAAAGGAGAAAGTATCGGTTACGGCCGAACTTTTACCGCTAAAAAGACAATGAAAGTAGCAACACTTCCCATAGGATATGCAGACGGCTTTAGTCGCTCCAACGGAAAAAAGGGATTTAAAATTTATATTCACGGTGTTCCTTGCGATATAGTAGGAAGGGTTTGTATGGATCAAACTATGATAGACGTAAGCAAGGTAGACGATATCTCAATAGGGGAAGAAATAACCGTCTTTGGAAAAGATTCGCCAACATCTGTTTATGACTATTCAGAACTTCACGATACCATACCTCATGAGGTAATGTGCGATATTGCAAGAAGAGTTCCAAGAATCTATTTTAGACATGGAAAATTCGAATCTGCAGCAGATTATGTTATTTCATAAGAATTTTTGTAATTATTTACAAATAAATGCTAAATAAAGCATAAATTTTTTAATAAAAAATCTTTTTTTAGATTCTTTTTTCTGTTGACTTTGATATTTATCTATGTTATAATAAATATGTCATTTTTTGATATTATTCGGGCGTTTATGACCGGCGGAAATAATAAAAAAATATGAGGTATAAAGAAAGAAATAATACAACCGTCTGGGCATCCCTGTCTGAATTTTAGATAGGATGCCCATATTGTATTTTCAGGAGGATATTATGAAAAAAATTGGAATAATTATGGGAAGCGATAGTGATCTTCCTATAGTTGAAAAAGCAATTGATACGTTGAAACAATACAATGTACCGTTTGAGGTACACGTATATTCTGCGCACCGAACACCGCTCGAGGCAAAAGAATTTTCCTCAAATGCAAGAAAAAACGGATTTGGTGCAATTATAGCAGCCGCAGGTATGGCGGCGCATCTTGCGGGTGCTATTGCAGCCAATACCACATTACCTGTTATTGGAATTCCGATAAAGTCAAAAAGTCTTGACGGTATGGATGCTCTTCTTTCAACAGTAATGATGCCGACGGGTATGCCGGTAGCAACAGTTGCTATTGATGGTGCTGCAAATGCTGCATTGCTCGCAATACAAATTCTCGCAACCGAAGATTCCGTCCTTGCAGATAAACTTGATAAAGCAAGAGTGGAGGGTGCTCAAAAGGTGCTTGCAAAAAATCAAGCTATTGAGGAAAAATATAACATCTGATTTTCCAAGGAGGAAATTTATATGAGTAAAATTCAAGAAGAATGCGGAGTGTTTGGTATTATATCACCTGAAAAATCTGATGTTGCTTCTTCCGCATATTACGGATTGTTTGCTTTACAACACAGAGGTCAGCAAAGTTGCGGAATTACAGTAAACGATGATGGTGTTTTTACTTCGCATAAAGATCTCGGCATAGTAAATGACGTTTTTACACGTTCGAATCTCGAAAAACTGGGATACGGTAAAATGGCGATAGGTCAAGTACTGTACGCGTCTGGCTCGATAACTCGGGATCATGCGCAGCCTATAGTCGTTAACCATACAAAAGGTCGTCTTGCTATCTCTTCCAATGTATGCCTTATAAATGCGTATGAATTGCGTCAAGAACTTGAATTAAAAGGTTCGATCTTCCATACAAATAGCGATTCAGAACTTATTTTGCATATAATCATAGAAGAAAGACTGAGGTCTGCTTCTATCGAAGAAGCAGTTTGCAAAGCGATGCACAGATTGGACGGAGCATATTCTTTTGTGGTAATGTCACCTACGAAAATAATTGCCGCAAGAGATCCAAGAGGCTTTAAGCCGCTTTGTTACGGTGCGTGTCACGATGGAAGCATTGTAATAGCTTCAGAAAGTTGTGCCCTCAATGCAGCGGGAGCAAAACTTATTCGTGATGTTGCTCCTGGTGAAGTGATCGTTTTTGATAAAAATCAAAGCAGAAGTTTTAACGAACTTTGCAATCAAAAACAACGTTCTCTTTGCGTATTTGAATATGTATATTTTGCACGTCCTGATTCTGTTATCGACGGTGCATCTGTACATACTGCAAGGCTTAATGCGGGAAAATTTTTAGCGCAAGAGCACCCCGTTGACGCAGATGTTGTTATCGGTGTCCCAGATTCAGGACTTGATGCCGCTTTAGGATATTCCTTGGAATCTGGAATTCCATATGGAATAGGATTTTTAAAAAATAAATACATCGGCAGAACATTTATAGCTCCCGGACAAAAAGTTCGTGAAGATAAAGTAAGGATAAAGTTAAATCCTATATCAGATACTCTTAAAGGTAAACGCGTTATAATGATAGATGACTCTATCGTGCGAGGAACTACAAGTGCAAGAATAGTAAATCTTGTAAGAGAAGCAGGCGCTAAGGAAGTACATATGCGAATTTCCTCACCGCCTTTCCTTAATCCTTGTTATTACGGTACCGATGCTTCAAACAGCGATACTCTGATAGCAGCACATCATACAGTAGATGAAATTGCTAAGATCATCGGTGTTGACTCACTTGGATATTTAAGTATTGACGGAATCAAAAAAATAGCATCGGGCACGGGATGCGGATACTGTACAGCTTGTTTTGACGGAATATATCCTACAAATAAGCCTTCAACAACCGACAGAAGCAGTAAATACGATAAAAAAATTTCAGAAAACGAAGAGAATAAGTAAAAGAACAGGAGTTTTTAAAATGAAGAGTTACAGTGAAAGTTACAAAGCGGCAGGAGTTGACATTACCGCAGGTTATAAATCGGTAGAACTTATGAAATCTCATATTGCTCGCACAATGACAAGCGGTGTCGTTTCTGATATCGGTGGATTCGGCGGTCTCTTTGAGTTAGATATGACAGGTATAACTCGTCCTGTTCTTGTAAGCGGAACCGATGGTGTAGGAACTAAGCTTAAGATAGCATTCATAATGGACAAACACGATACTGTAGGTATCGATTGCGTTGCTATGTGCGTAAACGATATCATCTGCTGCGGCGCAAAGCCTCTTATATTCCTTGACTATATTGCATGCGGAAAAAATGTTCCCGAAAAAATTGCTGCTATAGTTTCGGGAGTAGCTGAAGGCTGTGTTCAGGCAGGATGTGCTCTTATAGGCGGAGAAACGGCAGAAATGCCTGGATTTTATCCGATAGATGAGTATGATCTTGCCGGATATTCAACAGGTGTAGTTGATAAATCAAAGATATTGAATAATAAGACCGTAAAAGAAGGCGACATTATGATAGCCCTTGCTTCAAGCGGAGTGCATTCCAACGGATTTTCTCTTGTACGTAAGGTATTTGATATTGAAAACAATGACATTACAAGGCCTTGTGATTTCCTGTCGGGAAAATCAATAGGCGAAACCTTGCTTACTCCTACAAAAATATATGTAAAGCCAATGCTTGAGCTTTTCAATAATGTAACCGTAAAAGCCGTTTCACACATTACGGGCGGTGGATTCTATGAAAATATACCGAGAAGTATTCCTGACGGATTCTCAGCAAAAATAGAAAAGAGTGCAGTAAGAGTTCTTCCTATTTTCGAATTGATAGAAAAAACCGGAAAGATCGATAACAGAGATATGTTTAACACTTTCAATATGGGTGTTGGAATGTCTATTGTAGTTGATAAGTCCGATGCCGATAAAGCTGTGGAAATACTTAATGCATGCGGTGAAACTGCTTATATTCTCGGTGAAATAGTTAAATCGGATAGCGGTGTTATCCTTTGCTAAGAGGTACTTATGAAGGATAAACGAACTGTAAAAATTGCGGTTTTTGTATCCGGTGGAGGAACAAATTTACAAGCGTTGATCGATTCATGGAATAAAGGAATTATATCCTCAGGAAAAATTGAACTTGTTATTTCCAATAATCCGGATGCTTACGCATTAAAAAGAGCAGAAGCGGCAGGCATCTCCGCTGTAACCGTTTCCAAAAAAGAATGTGGATCGCAGGAATTATTTGAAGCAAAGCTAAAAGAAATTCTTAAGGAAAACAATATTGAACTTATTGTTCTCGCGGGTTTTATGAACATTCTCAGTGCAGATTTCACCAAAGATTATCCTGAAAGAATAATAAATGTTCACCCATCTCTTATTCCGTCCTTCTGCGGAAAAGGATTTTACGGTCTTCGCGTTCACGAAGCCGCACTTGAATATGGTGTAAAAGTCACAGGAGCTACAGTACATTTTGTAAATGAAATTCCCGACGGAGGACGAATAATTTTACAAAAAAGTGTACCTATACAAAAAAATGATACACCTGAATCCTTACAAAAAAGAGTTATGGAGAGAGCGGAATGGAAGATACTTCCAAGAGCTGTTGAAATTGTTTCAAAAGAAATTTTAAAGACCAATAAATAACAAAGGGGTAAAGTAAAAATGAGTGTAAAAGGACTTAATTCAATAAAAGAACTTCTTTCCTCAAACACATATCCGGGAAGAGGAATAATCATCGGAAAAAGTGCTGACGGAAAAAATGCAATGATCGCTTATTTCATTATGGGTAGAAGCGAAAACAGCCGCAACCGTATATTTGAAAGATTTGACGGTGGAATGAGAACAAAAGCATTTGACGAGTCAAAGCTTGAAGATCCGAGTCTTATCATTTATAATCCTTTTCTTGAAAGAGAAAAGACAGACATTATAACAAACGGAGATCAAACCGATACGGTGTACGATTTTATAGAATCAGGCAAAAGCTTTGAAGATGCGCTTATGACGCGTGAATTTGAACCAGACCGTCCTAATTACACTCCAAGAATTTCAGGTATTGTTTACTACGGTGATAAAGATTTTAATTACTCACTTTCCATACTTAAAAGTGCCGACGGTGATCCTGAGGTATGCAACCGTTATTTTTACAGATACGATCCCAGAGCGGGAATAGGACATTTTATCCACACTTATGAATGTGACGGAAATCCGATTCCTTCATTTTACGGAGAACCTGAAATGGTTACACTCCCTAACACGGCAGAAGAGCTTGCCGACGTTGTATGGAATAATCTAAACAACGATAATAAAGTATCGCTTTTTGTACGTTCAATTCCGCTTAATGGCGGAGATCCAACAGAAATTATAATTAATAAAAACGTGTGAGGTGTAAAATGAAAGAATTTGAGCTTAAATACGGATGTAATCCTAATCAAAAACCCGCAAAAATATATATGCATGACGGCACTGAATTGCCTATTGAAATTCTTTGCGGAAGACCGGGCTATATAAATTTCCTTGATGCATTTAATTCCTGGCAGCTTGTAAAAGAATTAAAGGCTGCAACAGGTATGCCTTGCGCAACATCCTTCAAGCATGTAAGCCCCACATCGGCAGCTGTTGGACTTCCTCTTTCGCAAAAGCTAAAAAAAGCTTGCTTTGTCGATGATATAGAAGGACTTGATGATTCGCCCTTAGCTTGTGCTTATGCAAGAGCAAGAGGCACAGATAGAATGTCATCTTTTGGTGACTGGATAGCTCTTAGTGATATTTGTGATGCTACAACGGCAAAGCTCATAAAAAGAGAAGTATCCGACGGTATTATTGCTCCTGGATACACCGACGAAGCTTTTGCAATTTTATCCTCAAAAAGAAATGGAAACTATAATATAGTAAAAATAGATCCTGATTTTGTTCCCGATCCTATAGAACGCAAACAAGTTTACGGAATCACATTCGAGCAAGGAAGAAATAATTTTGAGATCAATCCCGAACTTCTTTCTAACATAGTTACCGATAAAAAAGAATTTCCAAAAGAAGCTATAAGAGATCTCATGATAGCTCTTATTACTCTTAAATACACACAGTCAAATTCAGTATGTTATGTATGTGACGGTCAAGCTATAGGAGTTGGCGCAGGTCAGCAATCAAGAATTCACTGCACAAGACTTGCAGGTAATAAAGCGGATATTTGGCACCTTCGCCAACACGATAAGGTTCTTAATCTTCCTTTCTTGCCAACACTTGGACGTCCCGACAGAGATAATACTATTGATGTTTATATATCCGATCAAAGCGAAGATGTGCTCGCTGACGGTAATTGGCAGAAATATTTTACCGAACAGCCAGAACCTCTTACTGCGGAAGAAAAGAAAGCTTATCTTGCTACTATCAGTGGAGTATCAGTTGGCAGTGATGCATTCTTCCCATTCAGTGATAACATAGATAGAGCTTACAGAAGCGGTGTATCATATATTGCAGAGCCCGGTGGATCTATAAGAGATGACCTTGTTATACAATCGTGCAATGACTATGGTATTACTATGTGCTTTACCGGTATGCGTCTTTTCCACCATTGATATAAGAGGTATTACATAATGAAAATAATGGTAGTAGGCGGCGGAGGAAGGGAACACGCCATCATTAAAAAAATCAAAGAAAGCAAACTTGTTGAAAAAATATATGCGCTACCGGGTAACGGTGGAATCGCAGAAGACGCCGAATGCGTAGCAATAGGAGCTAAAGAAATAGATAAGATCGTTGAATTTGCCGTTGCTAATGAAATTGATTATGCTATCGTGGCTCCTGACGATCCGCTTGTCCTCGGTGCGGTTGATGCTCTTAACAACGTTAATATCCCGTGCTTCGGTCCTAAGGCAAACGCGGCTATTATAGAGGGAAGTAAAATATTTTCAAAAAATCTTATGAAAAAATATTCTATCCCTACCGCACAGTATGAAGTTTTCACTAACAAAGACGAGGCTCTTGAATATTTAAAAAATGCCCCCATCCCCACTGTAGTGAAAGCTGACGGTCTTGCTCTTGGAAAAGGGGTCGTTATCGCTATGACAAGAGAAGAAGCAGTTGAAGCTGTCAAATCAATGATGGAATATAAAGTCTTTGGAGAAAGCGGTACTAAAATAGTTATCGAAGAATTTCTTACCGGTCCGGAAGTATCTGTACTTTCGTTTACAGACGGAAAAACAGTAGTGCCTATGATCTCTTCTATGGATCATAAACGCGCGCTCGACGGCGATAAAGGGCTTAATACAGGTGGAATGGGAACTATTGCACCAAATCCGTATTACACCAAAGAAGTTGCAGAACGTTGTATGAAAGAGATTTTCATTCCCACAGTAGAAGCTATGAATAAAGAGGGAAGAACCTTTAAGGGCTGTCTTTATTTCGGTCTCATGTTAACAGAAAACGGTCCTAAAGTAATAGAATACAACTGTAGATTCGGAGATCCCGAAACTCAGGTCGTTCTTCCACTTCTTGACGGTGACCTTCTAAAAATAATGATGGCTTGTACCAACGGCACTTTGGCGGAAACAAAAGTTAATTTTATGAACAAATCGGCTTGTTGCGTTATTATGGCTTCAGAGGGGTATCCGGGAAAATACAGTACTGGATTTGAAATCACACGCGATCAAGATATCGACGGTGAAGTTTATATAGCAGGCGCTAAGCTTGACAACGGAAAACTTTTAACTGCAGGTGGCAGAGTTTTAGGTGCAGTTGCAATAGGTGATACCCTACAAGATGCTATCGATAATGCATACGGTAACGTAAATAAAATACATTTTGACAATGCATTCTACCGCAAGGACATAGGTCAGAAAGCAATGCTTGTATTCAGTCAGAAATAATCGGAGGGAATATGGTTTACAGAATATACGTAGAAAAGAAAGACGGTCTTGCACACGAGGCAACCAGTCTTTATCGCGAACTTACAGAAATGCTTGGGATAAATACACTCACAGGAGTAAGACTCTTTAACAGATATGATGTCGAAAATATCGAAAAAGAGCTATTTGATTATTCCGTAAATACTGTATTTTCCGAGCCACAGCTTGATAATGTTACATATTCCATCGAAAATGACGGAGCAAAAGTATTTGCGGTTGAATATTTACCGGGCCAATTCGATCAGAGAGCAGATTCAGCAGCGCAGTGCATACAATTGATTTCTCAAAAAGACCGCCCGTTAGTTCGTACTGCAAAAGTTTACTGCTTATATGGCAATATAAACGATGACGAACTTAAAGCGATCAAAAAATACGTTATTAACCCCGTAGAAAGCCGTGAGGCATCTTTAGAAGAAGTAAAAACTCTTGTTGCCGAGTATGATATTCCCGAATCGGTTGCTACCTTAAACGGTTTTATCAATTTTAATGATGAGCAGCTAAAATCGCTTATGAAAGAGCTTGGTCTTGCAATGGATCTCGACGATATTAAATTCTGCCGTGAATATTTCAACAGTGAAAAAAGAGATCCTACAATAACCGAAATACGTATGATCGATACGTATTGGTCCGACCATTGCCGTCATACTACATTTTTAACAACGGTTGACAGTGTAACTTTTGAAGATAAAGAAATTGAAAATGCTTACAATGAGTATCTCGAAGTAAGAGCAGAGCTTGGCAGAACAAAGCCCATAAATCTTATGGACATCGGAACTATTGCCGCAAAATATCTCAAGAAAAAAGGTATACTCGACAAACTTGACGAATCCGAGGAAATAAATGCTTGCACAGTAAAGATAAAAGTTACAGTAAACGGTATTGAAGAAGATTGGTTGCTTCTTTTCAAAAATGAAACACACAATCACCCCACAGAGATCGAGCCTTTCGGTGGAGCTGCAACTTGCATAGGCGGAGCTATAAGAGATCCGCTTTCAGGACGTGCTTACGTTTACAGTGCAATGCGAGTAACAGGCGCAGCAGATCCCAGAAAGCCTATTTCAGAAACTATGGAAGGCAAATTGCCTCAAAGAAAAATCGTTTCCACAGCCGCTGCAGGTTATTCTTCATACGGTAACCAGATCGGTCTTGCAACCGGTATAGTTGACGAACTTTATCACGACGGTTACGTAGCAAAAAGAATGGAGATAGGCGCAGTTATTGCGGCTGCTCCCGAAAAAAACGTAAGACGTGAAGTTCCTGCTGACGGTGATATAATAATCCTTCTTGGAGGAAGAACAGGTAGAGACGGCTGCGGCGGTGCAACCGGTTCTTCGAAATCACACACACTTGATTCACTTCAATCTTGCGGTGCAGAAGTCCAAAAGGGAAATGCCCCGGAAGAAAGAAAACTTCAAAGACTTTTCCGAAATGGAGAAGCTACACGTCTTATAAAACGTTGTAATGATTTTGGAGCGGGCGGTGTTTCGGTAGCAATTGGAGAACTTGCCGACGGAATCGAAATAAATCTTAATGCTGTTCCAAAGAAATATGAAGGTCTTGATGGAACCGAACTCGCTATAAGTGAGTCGCAAGAAAGAATGGCAGTTGTTGTAGAGGCAAAGGATGTTGACCGTTTCTTTAAGCTTGCAGAGCAAGAAAACCTTGAAGCTACAGTGGTTGCTAAAGTAACGGAACTTCCCAGACTCGTTATGCGTTGGAATGACCGCGTTATAGTTGATATTTCACGTGAATTTCTTAATTCAAACGGTGCAGAGAAGCATATAAATATTGATGTAAGTGCCCCCACCGAATTCATTAAAAAAGTAGATGGAACATTTACAGATCTTATGAGTAATATGGCAACTGATCTTAATGTATGCTCTAAGAGAGGATTGTCAGAAAGATTTGACTCAACTATAGGTGCAGGAAGCGTGTTAATGCCATTTGGCGGAAAAACCCAAAGCACACCTACACAAGTAATGATAAACAAGGTTTCGGTTGAAAAATCCGATACAGATACCTGCTCGTTTATGTCGTGGGGATATAATCCGTTTATTTCGGAAAAGAGTCCATATCACGGTGCATATCTTGCAGTAGTTGAATCTGTATCAAAATTGATTGCAGGCGGTGCTGATTTTAACGATACTTATCTTACTTTCCAAGAATATTTTGAAAAGCCGCGTAAGGAAGCTAAACGTTGGGGTAAGCCATTTGCCGCACTTCTCGGTGCTTTCAAGGCACAAAAAGACCTCGGAATCGCTGCGATCGGCGGTAAGGATTCAATGAGCGGAAGCTTCGAAAATATAGACGTTCCACCTACACTCGTTTCTTTCGCTGTAACTACAGGTAAATTGGATACAGTAACAAGTGCTGAATTCAAACTTCCTTTCAGCAAAGTAGTTTGGCTTCGTCCGACATATGACGCAAACGGTTTACCTGACAAAGACTCTTTGATCGCTTTGTTCGACAGAGTTGCAAAACTTACAAAAGAAAAGAAAGCTCTTGCTGCTTATACTCCCACTTACGGCGGTGTAGCAGAAGCTGTAATGAAGATGTGTTTCGGTAACGGTATAGGCTTTAAATATGCAGAAGGAATAACTCTTGCTGATATATTCAATTACTCATACGGTTCTTTTGTTGTCGAACTTGCTGACGGTGTAACTGTTGACGGTTCTATAGATCTTGGTTCTACACTCGCAAAGAAAGAAATAATATTTGACAATGAAGTCATTTCTTTGGATAATATATATAAAGAATACGAAAACGTACTTGAAAGCGTATATCCAACAAAAGCGGCAGAAGCAACCAATAAGATTCCCACATTCTCTTATGACGGCGAAAAAGCGGCACCCGCAATTATTAAGTGCGATAAGCCTAAAGTTTTGATACCCGTATTCCCAGGCACAAACTGCGAATACGATTCAGCAAAAGCATTCGAGCGTGCAGGCGCTGAAACAGAAATATTTGTTATCAATAATCTTACAGCTTCGAAAGTATCCGAATCTGTAGAAAGCTTTGTTAAAAAGATAAAAGAATCTCAGATCATCTTCGTGCCCGGTGGATTTTCCGGCGGAGATGAGCCAGATGGTTCAGGTAAATTTATCACAGCATTCTTCCGAAACGGAGCCATTAAAAATGAGGTCAACGAATTGCTTAAAAACCGTGACGGTCTTATGTGTGGAATTTGTAACGGATTCCAGGCTCTTATTAAACTTGGGCTCGTTCCTTACGGTGAGATAATTGATACAGA
This sequence comes from uncultured Clostridia bacterium, assembly GCA_937894775.1. Classification (GTDB taxonomy): domain Bacteria; phylum Bacillota; class Clostridia; order Oscillospirales; family CAG-272; genus HGM12713. The sequence goes on along the minus strand of CALAXC010000174.1, from coordinate 10,746 downwards.
TGAAAACTGCCCAACGCTTACTTTTAACAGCATAGGCAGACACCAGTCAAGAATAGTTCGTACAAGAATCGCATCTAACAGTTCACCTTGGCTTTCACAAGTCAACGTAGGAGATATATATTCAGTGCCGATCTCACACGGAGAGGGAAGATTCTTTGCATCAGATGATCTTATTATGGATCTGGCAAAGAACGGACAGATCGCAACTCAATACGTAGATCTTAACGGTGATCCAACTTCTGACATTCTCTTCAATCCTAACAATTCTTGTTTTGCAATTGAAGGCATCACTTCTCCCGACGGTCACGTCTTTGGAAAGATGGGACACACCGAGAGATACAGCAACGGCTTATATCAGAACGTCGAAGGAAATTACGATATGAAGATATTCGAATCCGCTGTTGAATATTTTAAATAATCTTAACAATGAGGCTGCTTATTTTTCAAACCGTTAAATAAACAGCCTCGTAAAATAATAAACTATAAAGGTGACAAAATGAAAAGAGCTTCAGGTATTTTAATGCATATTTCATCTCTTCCGGGAGATTATTCAATAGGCTCATTCGGAGAAGAAGCAAAAAAATTCGTAGATTTTTTAGAGAGCTGCGGATTTTCTTATTGGCAAATGCTTCCGTTTTGTATACCAGACGACTGTAATTCGCCTTATAAATCCTATTCATCTTTTGGTGGCAATCCATTTTTTCTCGATCTTCCGACTTTATATAAGAAAGGTCTTATTACAAAAGAAGAACTAAATTCAGCCAAGCAAAAAACTCCTTATCTTTGTGAATATGAGAGATTAAACGCAGAACGCTTTGAACTTTTAAAAAAAGCATCTTTAAGGATAAGAATAACCGAGCGAGATAAGATTTTAAAATTCATAAATGAAAATCCGTATCTTGCAAAGGCGGCAGAATTTTTAGCTTTAAGAGAAACTAATAACAGCAAAGAATGGCAAAAATGGGAAAATAACACACCCGATCCTGATACATTATTTGCTTGGCAATTTATTCAGTTTGAATTTTTCGAAGAATGGATGTTAATAAAAGAATATGCCAATAAAAAGGGAATAAAACTTATTGGTGATATACCGATATACGTAGCGCTTGACAGTGCTGACGTATGGTCAGCTCCGCACTTATTTTTGCTTGACACAGAAAACTATCCCAAAAGTGTTGCTGGAGTTCCGCCGGATTATTTTTCGAAAGACGGACAGATGTGGGGAAACCCTCTTTATAATTGGCAACAAATGAAAAAGGACGGATACCGTTGGTGGTGTGACAGAGTTGAGTATATGCTTACACTCTTTGATGGAGTGAGAATCGACCATTTTAGAGGACTTCAAGCATTTTGGAGTATTCCCGCAACAGCAAAAACTGCTAAAGAAGGAAAATGGATTAAGGGTCCCTCTAAACCTCTCATTAAAAAATTAAAAGAAATAGCAGGGGAAAAACTTATCATAGCAGAGGATCTCGGTGACATTACAGAAGATGTTGTTGAACTTCTGGAATATAGCGGTTTTCCCGGTATGCGAGTATTTCAATTTGGTTTTTTAGGGGAAAACAATTCACCTCATCAACCTCATAATTATCCTCAAAATTGCATAGCTTATACGGGTACACACGATAATAATACTTTGCTCGGTTACGTTTGGGAGATTGATAAGAACACCCGAAACACAGTTCTCGAATATTGCGGAGGATATGAAGAAAATTGGAATATTGGCTGTGAAAAAATAATAAGAACCATGCTTCAAAGTCACTCAAACACCGTAATATTCCCGATACAAGATATATTTGTATACGGTAAAGATACAAGAATGAACACTCCAGGAACAAGTAAAGATAACTGGGCATATAGAATTACGGGCGAACAACTAAAAGCGGTTGACACAGAAAAATTCAAAAAACTTAATAAACTTTATTCAAGGATTTAAACCAAAAACACTCCTCGGCACTCGGCCTTCCGCGACTCTGACAACCCACTGTGCTGTCATTCACTATCACTCCAATTCAAGCCCCGTTTTTTTTAAAATTCGCAAAAATAATAGACGGCATATCGAAATATGCCGTCTATTATTTTAGTAGAAATATTTACCAAAACTATACTGTCGGGTGCAAACAAAAAAACAAACGGCAGCACAGACAGCGTCATTTGGCTGTCGGCACTGCCGACTGGTGCGAGAAACGGGACTTGAACCCGTACGGTGTAACCACACGCCCCTCAAACGTGCGCGTCTGCCAGTTCCGCCACTCTCGCTAACATTAAATATTATACTACAAAAAAATAAAATGTCAATAGCTTTTTTACTTTTTTAATAAATATATATTGTCAAGTTTAGGTAATCAGCATAATATGTTAAGGAAGAGCCACGCTCTAAACTTTTTAGGAGGCGTAATTATGCAAGATAATAGATTCACTTGCGGTATTTCCGATAAAAACAAAAGCGAAAATGTTTGTATAGAAGCAAATCGCATACTTGATTCTTGCCGTGACAAAGATTGCTTTGAAGACATTAAAGTAATTCTCACAGATTTTGGCAGCGAGATAGTTGAACATACAACAAGCATTCGCGCTAAAAATGCTTGTATAAGTTCTACTTATATTGGAATTGATCCCGTAAAATTCAATAAAGGATTTTATGCCGTAACGATCAAGTTCTTTGTAAAAATAACTTTCGAAGCTTGTCTTTGCGGTGGAAGAAGCCAGGAATTTGAAGGCGTTGCAGTTCTTGAAAAGAAAGTCGTTCTTTTCGGTGGCGAAAGCAATGTAAGTACCTTTAAGAGCAATCCTGATTCCTCGGATTACTGCAAGATTCCCGAACCCTGCTGTGTAACAAAAAATTCTCCTACAGCCATCGTAGATGTTGTTGATCCCATTATTCTTAATTGTAAAGTAAAAGAGAAGGAAGATCTTTGTGGATGCTGCTGTTGTTGTTCTTGTAACGAAATACCTGAAAGTGTTTGTGCAACTATAAACGGTACTTTATCTGACGGAAACGGAAGATATCTTACTGTTTCACTTGGAATTTTCTCTGTGGTGAGAATAGTACGTACCGCACAGTATATAATTTCTGCAACAGAATACAGTGTTCCGGATAAGATCTGTGTTTCGACACAAGACGATAATCCTTGTGCTATCTTTAAGTCAATGGCATTTCCTTCTGCAGAATTTTCTTCCGGAGATTATATTCCGCAAAAACTTGACGGCGGAAATAAGTGCCACTGTTAATAATTTAAATCGGCTGCCTCATAAATTTGAGGCGGCCAATTTTAAAAATCAGGTGAAATATTTTTTAAATAATTACTAATAATAATTATAATTGGATTTTTTTGAATAAAATTATAAATTTATGTTGAAAAATCTTTCAAAATGTTATATAATATAAAGGTAGTTTTTTTATAGGAGAATACAGATGAATTATATTGATAAATATGCCAAATGGTCTACAGCAAAAGCTCTCGATCCTGAAGAAAGAGCAGAACTTTTAGCATTAAAAAACAACGAAAAAGAACTTAAAGAAAGATTTCTATATGATCTTGAATTTGGTACGGGCGGACTCCGAGGAGTGATCGGGCTCGGAACAAATAGAATAAATAAATACATTGTGAGAAAAACAACTCAGGGATTTGCCGAATATATAAAAAGTCACGGAACAGATGCTTGCAAGCGCGGAGTAGTTATCGCTCACGATAACAGACGCTTCAGCCGTGCTTTCTGTCTTGAGACAGCGGGTGTCCTTGCCGCAAACGGAATTCAAGCTTATATTTTTGATTCCTTGCGCCCAACACCCGAGCTTTCTTTTGCAGTTCGTGAGCTTTCCGCTTTTGGCGGAGTTGTAATTACTGCTTCTCATAATCCTCCGGAATATAACGGATATAAGCTTTATGACGAAAGAGGCTGTCAGTTTGTAGGCAAATCTAACGACAGAGTGATCGAAGAAATAAATAAAATAGAAGATCCGCTTTCGGTAATATCCATATCTCAGGAAGAAGCGGGTTCTCTCATAAAAATCCTTGACTCTTCAATTGATGAAATATACTATAAAAGAGTTATGGAAATATCGGTAACGCCTGATGTTAAAAAGGATATAAAAATAGTTTATTCACCCCAACACGGTACAGGAAATATCCCCGTGCGCGAGGTCCTTTCTCGACTTGGATATAATCTTATCCCTGTGCTTGAACAATGTGACCCTGATACTGAATTCAGCAACACAAAGAACCCCAATCCTGAAACCGCAGAAGCATATTCATTAGCTTTCGACTATGCAAAAAAATACGATGCTGATATAATTATCACTACAGACCCCGACTGTGACCGACTTGGAGTTGCAGTTAAAAAGAATGGCGAATATGTCAGAATGACAGGTAACCAATCTGCTGCTGTATTGCTTAAATATATTCTTTCAAGACGTCAGGAAAAGGGAACTCTTCCACAAAACGGCGTAATGTTTAATACAATAGTAACCTCAGATCTTGGTGATAGAGTTTGTGCTGAATACGGTATAAAAACAGAAAAGACCTTGACAGGATTCAAATTTATCGGAAACAAAGTATATAATCACGAGCTTTTAGGTGATGCGGAGTTCGTATTTGGATATGAAGAAAGTTACGGTTGCCTTATCTCCGATTTCGTTCGTGACAAAGACGCCGTTCAAGCTTCATTGATGCTTTGCGAGGCTGCTGCATATTATAACGAACAATCAAAAACTTTACTTGATATTTTGGAAGAAATCTACGCTAAGCACGGATTCTATCTCGATGCACTCGATAACTTTATGTTTAAAGGTGTTGACGGTCCCGAAAAGATTGCTCAGCTTGTAAACGGACTTCGTAACGATCCACCTAAATATGCGGGAACCGTTGAAGTAACTGAAATGGAAGATTATACTTCAGAGAAAATGATTTCTCTCGGCTTTCCTAAGTCAAATGTACTCAAATTCATCCTTGCTGACGGAAGCTGGGTAGCTGTACGTCCAAGCGGAACTGAACCTAAATGTAAATTCTATTTCTCGGTGAGAGCAAAAGATCTTGCGGAGGCAGAAAAGAAATTAAAGGTTATGAAAGAAACCTTTGAAAGAGTATAATATAAATATACCACAAAAGTTTGACAAAGCTTCGACTTTTGTGGTATAATTTTTAAGAGAAAAACAAGGAGGATGAAATGTCAGAAGAATCAAAAATCAAATATCTTTCAAATATTCATTCTCCGAATGATTTTAAAAGCATACCGGATAATGAACTTGGCAATCTCGCGCAAGAGATTAGGGAAGAGCTTATAAGAGTAGTTTCGCAGAACGGAGGTCATCTTGCATCAAATTTAGGTGTTGTAGAACTTACAATGGCAATCCATAAAGTTTTTAACTCACCAAAAGACCATATAATTTTCGATGTAGGACATCAAAGTTACGTTCACAAAATGCTTACAGGCAGATATGATCGAATAGAAACAATAAGAACCGCAGGCGGTTTGAGCGGATTTCCCAAAATATCCGAAAGTGAACACGATGCATTTGGCACAGGTCACAGCTCAACATCTTTCTCCGCAGCGCTCGGATTTGCTACCGCAGACAAGCTTAATAATTCAGATGCCTATACCGTTGCCGTATTTGGAGACGGAGCTTATACCGGAGGAATGATACACGAAGCACTTAATAACTGTCAGAAGGATCTAAAGCTTATAATTATTCTTAATGAGAATGAGATGTCGATTTCAAAAAACATCGGAAGATTTGCGAAAAATCTTTCAAAGCTTCGAGCTTCTTCAGGATATTTAAAAACAAAACGTGCAACAGGTACATTTTTAAATAAAATTCCAATCATTGGAAAACATCTGTTTAATGGCATAAAAAAGATAAAAATCACCGTCAAGAATGCTTTTTACGGTTCTAATTACTTTGAAAGCATGGGGCTTACTTATCTTGGTCCTATTGACGGAAATGATTATGAATCGGTAGTAAACCTTCTAAAAGAGGCTAAAAAACTCAACGAAAGTGTTATTATTCACCTGAAAACTCAAAAGGGAAAAGGCTATGTTCCTGCCGAATCTCAGCCCGCGAAATATCACAGTATGAGTCCAAATCACCACAATAACACAGAAGCAAAAATTACATTTTCAAAAGTTATGGGAGAACATCTTTCAGACATAGCTGATGAAAAAGAAAATATTTGTGCAATCACCGCTGCCATGAGCGACGGAACAGGGCTTAATATTTTTAAGGACCGCCACCCCGAGCGTTTCTTTGATGTAGGAATTGCCGAAGAGCATGCACTTACTTTTGCCGCCGGTCTTGCCGCTAACGGTATGCGACCGTGTGTGGCAATCTATTCTACCTTTTTACAAAGGTCATACGACAATATCATTCATGATGTTGCGCTACAAGATTTACCCGTAATAATGTTGATAGACAGAGCAGGGATCAATCTTAAGGACGGTGCTACTCATCACGGAATATTTGATGTAGCTTTTCTATCACATATTCCCAACGTACACATATATACGCCAATATCAAACGAGGGACTCAAAGCATCTATTGATGAAGCGCTAACACTTTCTCATCCATGTGCCATACGTTATCCAAACAATGTTGAAAACGAAAACACAGTAAAACGATTCTACAAAAACGATAACGTAAAAGATATATCTTTCAAAGCCGATTTTGAACTTGATAAAAAAGATACCATCGATATATTAATAGTTACCTATGGAAATATTGTAAACGAAGCAATAAAAGTTGCCGAAAAAGGGACCTTAAAAAATAAAATAGGAATAATACTTCTTGAAAAATTAAAGCCCTATGAAAAAACAGCGGCAATAATTCAAAAAGCACTGGGTAAAAACTTGAAAGCTGTGCTTTTCTATGAAGAGGGAATCAAAAGCGGCGGTATGGGAATGAATCTTTCAGAATGTATGAGAGATACACTTTCTAAAAGGAATATTAAATATAGCATTTTAGCTATAAACGATTCTTTTGCAGCTTCTTCGATACCGAATCAAAATGCTTTCCAAATGGCAAGCATTGATGAAAAAATATTGGAGTCGGAGATAAAAGCTTTGTTGAATAATGAATAATGTGTAAATATTAAAGGTATTTTATTGACTTCAAACTTAAAATATGATATTATTACGTTAGTCTTAAATTACACAAAATGAAAGGAAACAAAAATGGACGACGGCGATAGTACAGATAACACTTGTTTTTTCTGTAATATTAATACTGTTTTTGAATTTTATTTTATATTATAAATCAAGCATAGCCTAACGATTTTTCGGGTAGGCTGTGCTTTTTTGCGTTTTTTAATATAAAATTTAATAACAGGAGATAATAATGCAGTACATATTACCTATAATAATACAAATTTTACTTATAATTGCCAATGCTTTATTTGCAGCGGCAGAAATAGCTACGATTTCAATAAATCAAGTAAAGCTTGAAAAACTTGCCGATGACGGCAACAAAAAAGCAAAAAAACTGTTAAAGCTCAGAAAAAATTCTTCAAAATTTTTATCAACAATACAAGTAGCGATAACCTTTGCCGCACTCTTGGGATCAGCATTTGCGGCAGACAGCTTTGCCGAACCCTTAACGGCTTGGTTTAATACGCTTCCTTTTATGATAGGCTCGGGGATAGTTATACCTGAAACAATATTCTTAATAATAGTCACTGTTATACTTTCCTTCTTCAGTATAGTACTCGGTGAGCTTGTTCCTAAACGAATTGCTATGAAATACGCAGAAAAAGTAGCATTTGCTCTTTTAGGAATGTTAAGTTTTGTTTCTGTTATTTTTGCTCCCTTTGTATGGGTACTTACAAAAACCACAAATCTTATCCTCAGGCTGTTCAAGATAAAGCCAAATGAAGAGGAAGAGGCTGCAAGCGAAGAAGAACTTCGTTTAATGCTTGATACCAGCAGTGAGCACGGAGAGATCAACACTCTTGAAAATGAAATGATCCAAAATATATTTGAATTTGATGACATTTCAATTTCCGAAGTTTTTACACACAGAAAAAAGGTATCTTTTTTAAATAGAGAAGACTCTATAGACGATTGGAAAAAGACGATAGCAGAAACACGTCACGGTTATTATCCTATATGTGGTGAAACAGTTGACGATATTATAGCTATTTTAAACACAAAAAAATTTTTCAGACACGAATGTAAAAATAAAGCTATGGCTATGAGATTAGCTTCTGAAAAGCCTTATTTTGTTCCTGAAAATATGAAAGCTGATATGCTTTTCAACAATATGAAAGAAACAAAAAATTATTTTGCTGTTGTAGTTGACGAGTACGGTGGAATAAACGGCGTTATTACAATGCACGATCTTTTGGAACTTCTCGTCGGTGATATGGATGACAAAGAAGATACTGTAATCATTGAAATAGAGCAGCTTGAAGATAATGAATGGCGTATCTTGGGATTAGCTTCTATCGAAGAGATAAATGAAATGCTTGATCTTCATATTGCTGACGAGGACTATGATACATTCGGCGGTTATATACTCAGTCTACTCGGAGAAATCCCCGAAGACGGTGCAACTTTTGAGTTAGAAACAGATGAACTTAAAATAAAAGTAGAATCGGTTATAGATCATACGATCGATTCAACATTAGTAACAAAAAAAGAAACTACCGCTGAAAACGATGACGATAACGATTAAAGGATTGGTTCTTATAAAAAAATAAAAAACAAAATACCGCTTTATTATCTGAGATAGTAAAACGGTATTTTTATATTTTTATGCTCTAAAAAAATTCACAACAGAACGCTTTATTTCTTTAAGCTTGATCGCTCTGAAAACAATAAGACAGAAAAAGTATATCAATGATACCAAAAGAATATGTATAATAATTTCAAAAATGGATGATGCAAATATTTCTCCCGCGCTCAAAACAAATCTGATAGATGCTGTGGCAAGAATAATTGCAAATATCGGTTTTGCCACCAAATCTATTATTTTCAATTTAACATTTGTTACACAAATAAGCTTAGTTATGCTTAATGTCGCATTAACAAGCTCGGTAAAATAAACGGTTATAACATATCCGATAATTCCGTATTTAGGCAGCAGTATCCAAACTAAAATTACAGAAAAAAGAGCATCCACAATATTTATTATCATACAGTAAAATTGATGTCCTAATCCCTTCAAAATAGAGTCAACCGAAGTATCTAGGTACATAATCGGAACAAGAGGCGCTATCAAAATTATATAAGCTACAGCTGAATCTTCGGAAAAGAAAACATTACCAAATTCATTAGCGAGGCAGATCATAACCCCCGCAACACCTACAGAATATATTAAAACAGTTTTTATAACTCTGACAATAATGCGTTCTATCCTCGCCATATCGCGAGCCGCAGCGGATTCAGATATTTCAGGAACTAAAAGCCCCGCGAAAGAAGATGAGATAGCAGAAGGAAAAAGAACAAAAGGAAAAACTATACTATGCAGAGTTCCATATGCCGCAAGTGACATATCACGGTTTGATCCGCTTTTTTCCAATCCCCAAGGAATAAGAAGATGTTCAACTGTAACAAGAGCCGATCTTACGTAAGCACTAAAAGATATCGGTAAAGTGAAGGGAATAAGCTTTTTTGTAATTTCGATATTAACAGTGGAGTTTGAAGGATTTTCTTTTTTCTTATTTCTTTTCTGCTCAATAATATATGAAATCAAATGAACAGTAAATGATATTAATTCAGCAATAGTCCCACCCCAGATAATAGCCAGACAAGCACTTTCAACATCTTCGGCAAAAACAAATCCCAATAAATATACTGAAGAAAATATTTTTATTGCTTGCCCCAACACCTGTACTACCGCATTTTTATATACCTTTCGTATCGCAATAAAATAACCGCTTATCGAAGATGAAACAGCTATCGGAACGAGGGTATAAGACAATAATTTTAAAGAGCTCACAGTTCTTACATCTTTCAGAACATTCTCGCCTATAATACCTGAAAACAAAAACAAAAATACCGAAACAGTAAAACTTACAACGAAAGAAAAAACAATACTTTTTCTCATTATTGCTTTTACAGTAGCCGAACGTTCCTTTTCTTCCAATGCGCCAAGAGCTTCTGATACAAGTTTTGTTGTAGCAAGACTTATACCCGACGTTGCAAGTGTAAGCGCAAAGCCGTAAACACTTGAGATAAGAGTAAAAAGTCCCATAGCAACAGCACCGATACGGTTAGTTATATATATATTAAATGAAACAGATACATAACGTATGGCAAGTGTCACAGCCGTCATTAATAAACCGTTTATAAAAAATCGTTTTAATCTATCCAAAAAGATCTCTGCCTTTCAAAAGCTTTTTATACAGAATATGAAAAACAAAGTAAAAAAAGAACGCTGTAAAATACAGCATTCTTTTTTTATTTCAAGTTATTTCAATTAAAACTTAATAATACTTTCATCCCACATTTCAGGAGCTTCGTAACCCATAAGATTTACCATTGTAGCCGCTACGTTTGAAAGTCCGAACTTTCCTTCATCAGCCTTTACAGTATATGCACCGTCTGTTACATTATCGTAAATAATGCAGGGAACAGGATTCAAAGTGTGGCTTGTCTTTGACTTATAATTACCGTTTTTGTCAGCTTTGGGAAGTCCTGTCTTCTTATCCATCTCATACATTTCATCAGCGTTTCCGTGGTCTGCAGTAATAAGAGCTACACCGCCAACCTTATCAAGAACCTTAAGGATTCTCGCAAGCTGAAGATCAAGTG
>CALAXC010000173.1 GCA_937894775.1 uncultured Clostridia bacterium | reverse complement strand
CGTGGAAAGCGCCTGCCATAAAGGGATTATCCTCAACAGCATTTGCAAAAACAACGAGCTTTGCACAACCAAGAGATTGATCCTCACGCGTAAGGTATGCAGCTTCCTTTATTATATCACCCATAATAGCGATAGCATCCATATTTATTCCCGCTTTTGTAGAAGCAACGTTTACAGAAGAGCAAACTCGCTCGGTAGAAGCAAGCGCTTCAGGAATAGCGGCAATAAGATTTCTCGCATTTTCGGTAAACCCTTTCTGCACGAGAGCAGAAAAACCGCCTATAAAATTTATTCCCAAAGTATGCGCGGCTCTGTCAAGAGTTTTAGCTATCTTTACATAGTCATCCTTGCTGTACTTACCGCCAACTAAGGATATCGGAGTAACCGACACGCGCTTATTTATTATCGGTATGCCGTACTCTTTTTCTATATCACAGCCCACTTTAACAAGATCACGTGCTCTGGACGTGATCTTTTCATATATTCTGTCACAAACGGTATCTATATCATCTCCCGCACAGTCATAAAGCGAGATACCCATAGTTATCGTTCTGATATCAAGGTTTTCCTCCTTGATCATATTTATCGTTTCAAAAACATCATCAAAACTAATAAGATTCAAAGCTATACCACCCTTCGAAAATTATATTCTGTGCATTGAGTTAAAAATATCCTCATGCATCGTTCTGATATCAAGATCCCTATGCTCACCGACTTTTTTCATTTCGTCAACAAAATCGGTAAAAGGCATATTAAGCTCGGTAATGTCTATAAGCATTATCATTGTAAAGTAATCTTTAAGCACGGTCTGGGATATCTCAACTATATTCGCGCCGACCTCGGCGCATTTTGCGCTGACAGCCGCTATAATTCCCTTTCCGTCCTTTCCGACAACGGTTATAATAGCATTCATAAAAAGCCTCCTGAAAAAAGAAAAAATCACATTTACAACATTATATCATAAAAAGTCGCTTTTTGCAAGGTTCTTTAAAACTTTTTAAAAATCAAAAAACGATAACAAAGGACAAATATCAACAAAAGGCATTAAGTTGTTTCAAATATCGATATTTTTTGTGTTGAAAAATAAAATATTTTTCTTCAAATCATATTCTTATTGAACATATTTCGTTGACTAAGCCGCGCAATATTGGTATAATACACATAACAAAGGCAAAAGGAAACCGAAAGGAAGATAAAAGTATGAAAAACAAGCTATTTTCAAGAAAATCGAAAGGCTACACGCAAAAGGCAATATTATTTTGCACTGCTCTGTCGCTTACCGTACTATTCATTTTTACGTTTGGAATATCGGCTTTTGCAGAAAACGTATTTCGTGTCGAAAATTGCAATAAATGCGAAGCTTATTCTCAAAAGCTCGGTGAGGAGATAAACCAATTTATCGAGCTTGATAAAGAGCCTGAAAAAAAGATAAGCGATATGGTAACAGACGCCGTAAACGTTTACAGAAAAAGCCTTCTCGATCTGCAGACGCATCCCGACGTAGAAAAAAGAAGTCTTGAAAACGAGATAATTCTCGAATACGTAAAAGGCTGCACCGCAGGTAGAGTAGCCTGGGTATATTACTACAACATATACACATTCACCTCGCAAAGCTCGATAGATAAAATAACAGCAAAATACAATGAGTACAAAAGCAGAATAGCAAACGCAGAGGCTCACACCGTCCTTTCGGCAGAATGTGACGTTATGCTTAACGATCTCAACCGTCTGATCTTTACCGAAAGTATGCAAAACCTGGCTCTGCCGAGCGATTCCCTGACATCCTCAGCGCTGATAGCAGGAGCAGTGGAAAACATAAAAAATGAAAATTCCCCCGATCTGTTCGGTGAAAAATACCGCACAGCCTTTCAAAATCTGAAAATCGAACTCGATCTGCAAAGGGCACGGGATGCACTGACAAATGAGCTCGAAGAGATTTTTTCTGTCATCTGCCCAAGCGAGATATTTTTAGAAAACGAATCGGTAGCACTCTTTTCTTATAAATTAAAAAACGCAATCCTGATAAAAGATATGAACGATGCCGCCGCAGTCTGCATTTCGGATCTTCTTGAAGCAAGAGCCTCGGGACTCTATTCGGGGATATTCAAAAACAAGCTCATTTCAAGAGCCGCCGAAGAAGCAAATAAAGCAACAGAACAATCGTGTACCGCAAAATTCACGCCTATATTTGACGGATATTTAGCGTCGGCAAAAAAAGCCGAGGCAAAGGATCGTATATATTCTTTAATATTCGAGGGCGCAGATCCTTCCGATGAAGAGCTTCTTACGGTCGAGCAATATTTCAACGCAGACGGAGGCAAAATAGACAAGTGCCAAAGTGACTCGGAAATAGAAAATGAAACAGAGCGCGCAAAAGCAAGAAAAGCGCTTAGAAGTATAAAAGACGATTTTGAATATACACTCGAAATAGTACTCGGAGATATTGACAAAACAAGCTTTTTGTCAAGGTTTACTCAAGTACTCTCTTCAGCAGAAAAAGAACTGTACGCAATAGAAAGTAACGATGCGGCACTCAAGATCAAGGCAAACTCTATAGTAGAAGGAAGCGATAGTTCTTCAAAAGAAATTCTCACCGAAGCAAAAGCCAAACGCTTTTTAAAAGATCATGAATCGATAATCAAAAAGTCATCCGAAGAGCTTTCGGTATCCGATGAGCTGATAGCAAAAAACGCACTCGTTTCTTATACAAAGCTTGAAAAAGCAGTCAAATCTGCACTTGTAAGTCAAATAAATTCTATTGCTGAAAAATACAATATAATTTTGATCAAAAAAGCAACAGCCATATCGCCAAACGATGCATTATACTTGGAATTATGCGAAAAAATTTTCGAAGAAATAAAATCATCTTCCAAGCAAAATATTGATGATTTTTACAAGACATCCGATTTAATTTTTCAAAAAGCGGTAGCTTTAAACGAAATAATTTCAGAATACCGTTTACTCACAGCCGAAGAACTTTATAAAAAGTTTTCGGATGAAGAAAGCAAATCACTAGCAAAAATCCCACAAGAATACGCAGAAAAGCTTTACGGTGTCAATCCTCTTGACAGCGCAACCTTTTCAGACAATATAACCGATATAAAAGATCAGGCAAGTCGTCAGCTTCACATTATAAGCCAAAGCGCGAGAATAAGAATATCGACAAGAGATTCAAAAAGCGCAGAAATTTCCTCAATACTCAACGAAGCTTTGGCAAAAATAAAGCTCGCAGCACTAAAATCCGAAATGACAGGCATCGCAGACAAGGCAATATTCAAGATCGAACGCATCTTAACACGCGATACGATAACTGCCGAAGCAGAAAAAGCAAAATACCGCATCGAAAAAATGAAATTTATTCCAAAAGAAACACAGACCGCCTTTATAAACGAGATAAATTCTTTAAAATCAAATCTGTCAGGCGATGCAAGTATAGCGGAAAATATTACAGTTCTCACATTTGTATGGGATTCATTCAGACAAGGGCTTGAAAAAACGACCTCAAAAGCAGAGGCTTTGGAACTCGAGGGTGCCGTTTCGGCATACAGCAAGGAGCTGGAAAAAGCAATAAAAGATAAACTCTCAACTCTTGATTCAATGAAATATCTCGATGATAATATTCGTGAGGAAATATACAACGAAATAATTTCATCAGAAGCTTCATTCAAAACCGAAATTCCAAATTGTAAAGTATTCGAAGATGTTGAAAAGCTTTATCAAGAAACCGTTAAATTCCTTTCAAATTCAATACTCAAAGCAGAAAGTCATAATCTCATCGGATACAAAAACGAGCTGCTGGAAGGCTTTAAGATTTATGAAAGTATAAAGGATAACTATTCTGTTGAAAATTACAATAGGATTTTAGAGCTGATAAGTGAAGCAAGTAAAAAGCTTGAAGCCTTATCTTCAAAAGCCGAGTGTGATAAGCTCGTCGAGGATCTTAAGAAAAGCATAGACGAAATATACGATCTGCTTGATGATGAAAAAGCCGCTGTGTTAAATCTTCTTGGCGAATGCTTTGAAAAATGCAAAAAAAATTCGCCGCTGTATTCGTCGGAAAATTTTGCACAAATAGAATCGCTTTATGAAGAGGCAAAGAAAAAGCTGTTTGAATTTTCAAAGCTTGAAGAAATCCCCGACGTCAAAAAACTGCTCGGTGAATACGTCGCATTAATATACGGAGTTAAAAAAGACCGCATATATACCTGTGAGGATGCTTATACCATCAGCACCCCTTCTCTTCAATATCCGAGCGGATACGATATTTCAAAAGGACTGTGGGCAGGTATATATCTGCAAAACGGACTTTTAGGCGATGCCGAGTTATCGGTGAACAAAGATTCGCAAGATGCTCTTAAAAACGCCGAAGATGCAATAAGAAAAGCAGCAAAAAACAAAAAATTAAAATTCTTCACTCCTCTGTCAACAGAAATGCAAAAAGCCCTGCGCACGTCGGCAGTAGCAATGTCGCTTGATATATCTCTTTCAAAAACAGCCGAAGGAGCTTCAGGATATATACTTCAAATATTAATGCCTCAAGAGCTTTCCGAAGAAAAAGTTTTAGGACTTGCTTTCATCGACGGTGAAAGAGTTGAATTTTACCCCGTTCAACAAAAAGATTCGCTTATATTGACCGAGCTCGAGCATTTTTCAAGATATTACGTGGTAATTGAGGGAACTATAAATATAAAGCCTCTTTTAATATTTTTAGTCATTCTTCTGATGGTTGAATTTTTGGTGCTGATAGGAATTCTCTATCTGCGAAGCAAGAGAAAACAGGAAGAACAAAAAGAAATATCCAACCTTCCTGATATTCCTTTTTCTGCATTCATACCGAGCTTTCCGATATTAGCTAAGATCGCGCCCGAAAACGGTATATTGACAGCAATATTGCTTTCAATAGCGGCATTAGCACTCGGTTGCACGATAGCACTGTTGCTCAATTCCGAAAATAAAACAAAAAAGCGGAACAGCCAAGCCCTGCTTCCCGAGGGACAGAAACGGTTAAATCCAAAAAAAGAATATATGCTTTTAAAAGAAGGTAAAAAAGATATACGCGAAGACGATTCTTTCTTTGAAGAGATCGACAGTAAAGAAACGTTTCAGGAAGATCAAGTTCTATGTAAGGTAGGAGCAAAAAATGACAGCGAGCCAATACGCAGAGAGATCAATCTCGACGTTATATCGAAAAATTTCAATTCAGGGGATACAGTCAATCTGAAAGCACTGAAAGAAAAAGGACTTGTTCCGCCAAACACCGAATATGTAAAAATTTTGGCAAGCGGAAGGCTGACCAAATCTTTAACGGTCGAAGCGCAGGATTTCAGTAATACCGCAATAGAAATGTTAAGACTATCGGGCGGTAAGGCAATAAAAAAGTAAAACAGTAAAATAAAAATAATAGCCGATCTGCAAAGGTCGGCTATTATGCTAAATTTAAATAAAAGACTTGAAAAAATATAAAAAATATGTTATAATATCATCCTAAAGAAATTTTAAGTTCAAGTAATACAAAAAGAAAGGAGAGTCGCTGTGGCAGAAAAAAAGCAAAGCGGAAAAATAATAGCGCAAAATAAAAAGGCGTGGCACGATTACTTCATAGACGAAAAATACGAAGCAGGCATAGCGCTCTTCGGCACAGAGGTCAAAA
>CALAXC010000172.1 GCA_937894775.1 uncultured Clostridia bacterium | reverse complement strand
AACCAGATTATTCTGGCGTACAATTGCTGTACCAGACCCTACTAAAAAATATGGCTTCCAATATCTAGTAGATGGAAAGATAAAAGTTAGTGATCCATATTCAGAAGTTGTTCTAGACCCATGGAATGACTCATACCTAATCAATAGATTAGACAAAACGCTTCCTAAATACCCAACAGGCAACAAAGCAGATGGTTTAGTTTCTGTTTTAGAAGGTCCAAAAGCCAAAGAAACTTATGATTGGGAAGTAACAGATTTCAAGAAACCAGAAGCCAAAGACCTAGTAATATATGAATTATTAGTAAGAGACTTCAATTCTACAAAATCACTTCAAGCAGTTATAAATAAGCTTGATTATTTAGAAAAACTAGGTATTAATGCTATAGAATTAATGCCTGTAACCGAATTTGACGGAAATGACAGCTGGGGATATAACCCTAACCACTTCTTTGCATACGACAAAGCTTACGGCAATAGAAATCTATATAAGAAATTTATCGACGAATGTCACAAACGTGGTATTGCAGTAATTATAGACATGGTATTCAACCATGCAACAGGTATTTGTCCAATGGCTAAACTTTATTGGGACGGTAATTCTACTGCAGCAAATAACCCATGGTTCAATCGTGTTGCAAAACACCCATACAATGTATTCCACGACATTAACCACGAATACGAAGGCACACGCAAATATTTTAAACGCGTTCTAGAATATTGGGTAGAAGAATATCATGTAGATGGTTATCGTATGGACCTAACCAAAGGTTTCACACAAAAAGATTATGGTAACAATGGTCAAAAAGGAAACTGGGACAATTATGATGCTTCTCGTATAGTTATCCTAAAAGACTATTGTGATGCAGCAAAATCTATAGACCCTGAAACATATTTCATTATAGAACACTTAGGTGCAAACAAAGAAGAAGTTGAATATGTAAACTACGGCATCTTACCATGGAGAAATATGAACCACAACTACTGCCAAGCAGCTATGGGTTGGGCTTCTTCTAGCAACTTTGCAGACAACAACAACCTAGGAAACATCACAAAAAATGCTCCAAACAGCCTTGGAGGTATGTTTACTGATGGTTGGGTTGGTTATGGAGAAAGCCACGACGAAGAACGTAATATGTACAAAGCAGCAGCTTATGGCGATGCAGATTTACAAGAATCACACGAAAGTCGTATGGCACGCGTACCTGCAGTTTTAGCATTTACCACTCTTATTCCTGGTCCTAAAATGATATGGCAATTCCAAGAACTAGGTTATGACTTTTCTATTAACTATTGTTCTAATGGAAAAATAGATAACGAATGTCGTACATACGCCAAACCTATTCCTTGGACACTTAAATGGGACGAAGACCCAGACCGTTGGGCTGCTTACGAAAAATCAGCAAAGGTTATTTCATTGCGTACAAAAAATCCTGAAATATTCCGTGCAGAAAACTTTGCCTCTATTAACCTAACAGGAACAAACTGGGACAAACCACGTAGAATGGATATTTCATACGAAGATCCAGAAAACTCTAATAAGAACATAGACATTATAGTAATGGCAAACTTTAGTGCTACTACTAATATTACCACTACTGCTAATGTATCTAAAACAGGAACATGGTACAACTATTTAACTGGTGAACAAATTAAAAGAATTATCAAAAGGAAATCAACAAAAAATCCAATTTATTACTTCCATTATTAATAATCCAAAACTATTAATCTTAGATGAGCCATTTACTTCACTTGATCCATTCAATGTATCGTTACTAGTGGATATTTTAAATGAATTTAGTAAAAAAGGAATGATTATTATCTTTTCTTCTCATAGGATGGAACATGTAGAAATGTTTTGTAAGCGTCTTTTAATCTTAGTAAAAGGAAAAGCAATAATAGAAGGAGAACTAAAACAAATTAAAAAGAATTACCGTTGAAGAAAGCTCGATAACATTAAAGGAATTTCAACTTTTTTCAAACGCCCTCGAAGGCATTTCGATACTTAACGGCGGAGCTTCTGACATTCTTCTTGAGCAAAGAGCGATAAAGCTTGACTATGAAATAGAGCGAATAAAAAAAGCGCAGAGCATAACCGACAGCGCATTTTCTTATATACTTGATTTTATTTCCGCAAACAAAAACAGCATTACCGAATACGACGTTGCGCTTGAGCTTGACTATTTTATGAGAAAATCGGGAGCCGAAGCTTCGGCTTTTGAAACTATCGCCGTTTCAGGTGATGCTTCTTCCCTACCTCACGGAATACCGAGAAACGAAAAGCTCAAAAAAGGCTTTTTAACGATGGATTTCGGTGCAAAATATAACGGATATTGCTCGGATATGACAAGAACTGTAGTTATAGGAAAAGCCGATAACGAATTAAAAGCTATTTATAACACAGTTCTTTCAGCACAAAAAGCCGCTCTTGAACAAATAAAAGGCGAAATGCCTTGCAAATATGCCGACAGCATAGCAAGAAAAATAATAACCGATGCAGGATACGGTAAAGCATTCGGCCATTCACTCGGACACGGAGTTGGAATGTTTATACACGAAAGACCTAATCTCTCTCCTCGCGCAGATGAAAAACTTCTTCTCACCGCAGGAAACGTTGTTACCGTTGAACCGGGAATATATCTTGAAGGCAGATTCGGTTGCCGAATTGAGGATATGATCCTGATAAATTCCGACGGCTCGCTTTATAACTTTACACAAAGCAAAAAAGAATTGATCGAAATTGATTAATACTAAATATTTTTCAAAATACAAAAGGGGCTATCTCAAATTTACATTGAGACAGCCTCTTTTTATGTTATTAAATACACAAATCGCTAAAAGATAATTCCATCAATCAATATCCTCAATATTATACGGTGTTGACTGATAAACGAAATAATTAAGCCAATTTGAATAAAGCAGATTCGCACAGCTTCTCCAACGAACTATCGGCTCCTTGGTATCATCATCATCGGGAAAATAATTTTTCGGCACCTCAATAGGAAGACCTGCATTTTTATCACGCATATACTCTTTTTTCAAGGTATCGGCATCATATTCCGAATGTCCCGTTACAAATATCTGACGTCCCTTTTCAGTAGCGCAAACGTAAATTCCCGCTTCATCGGAGCTTGAAAGTATCTTGAGACGCGGTTCTTTTTCAATATCCTCTCTGCGAACCTCAGTATGTCGCGAATGAGGAACTACAAATGTATCGTCAAAACCGCGGAAAAGGATCGAAAGCTTATGATCGAGCTTATGTTCAAAAACTCCGAAAAGCTTCTTTTCCAGCGGATATTTATTTATTCCGTAGTGATAATAAAGACCTGCCTGAGCGCCCCAGCATATATGGAAAGTACTTGTTACGTGAGTCTTTGTCCACTCCATTATCTTACAAAGCTCTTCCCAATATTCAACCTGTTCAAACGGCATATTCTCAACGGGTGCGCCCGTAATTATCATTCCGTCATATTTTTTATGTGATATTTCATCAAAAGTCTTATAAAATGCAAGCATATGCTCTGCGGATGTATGCTTTGCCTTATGTGTTGCCGTTTGTAAAAGCTCAAGTTCTACTTGAAGCGGTGTATTACCGATAAGTCTTGCTATCTGCGTTTCGGTTACTATCTTCTGTGGCATAAGATTAAGCATAAGTATCTTCAAAGGACGTATATCCTGCGTCATAGCGCGGGTTTCGGTCATTACGAAGATATTTTCATTTTGCAAGATCTGTGTTGCCGGCAAGAGATTTGGAATTTTTATCGGCATATGATCCTCCGTTTTTAGTTTTTAATTAAATGCTTTCTGCATAGCCTGCTCAATGTCAGCTATAATATCGTCTACGTTTTCAAGTCCTACCGAGAAACGAACGAGATCGGGAGTTATGCCACAAGCAACAAGCTGTTCATCTGTAAGCTGACGGTGTGTTTCACTTGCAGGATGAAGAACACAAGTATGAATATCGGCAACGTGAACCTCATTTGAAGCCATCGAAAGCGAATTCATAAACTTGATAGCCGCTTCCTTACCGCCTTTGATTCTGAAAGAAATTACACCGCTGCAGCCCTTAAGGTACTTCTGCGCAAGCTCATAATCCTCATTTCCCTCAAGTCCGGGATATTTTACGCTCAAGACCTTATCGTGTGCCTCGAGATATTTTGCTACAGTCATTGCGTTTTCACAATACTGCTTCATTCTTACCGCAAGAGTTTCAAGTCCCATATTAAGCAAAAATGCCGAATGTGCCGCAGGATAAACACCGAAATCTCTCATAAGCTGCATTCTCGCCTTAAGGATATATGCAAGCTTTCCGTATGTTTCAACATAACGAAGTCCGTGATAAGACTCATCGGGTTCTGTCAAAGCAGGGAAATTTCCGTTAGCCCAATCAAATTTACCGCTGTCAACGATAACACCGCCAACCTGAACTGCGTGACCGTCCATATATTTAGAGGTC
Source organism: uncultured Clostridia bacterium (assembly GCA_937894775.1). Classification (GTDB taxonomy): domain Bacteria; phylum Bacillota; class Clostridia; order Oscillospirales; family CAG-272; genus HGM12713. Next base: position 9,709 of record CALAXC010000172.1, on the reverse strand, counting down.
GAGTGAATAACTATATCAGCTCCAAAGTCAATGGGACGGCAAAGTACGGGTGTTGCAAAAGTATTATCAACTATAAGCGGTACTCCGTGTGCGTGAGCGAATTTAGCAAATCTTTCTATATCAAGAACCGAAAGCGCGGGATTTGCTATAGTTTCACCGAACACTGCTTTGGTATTAGGCTTGAATGCCGCCTCTATTTCTTCATCTGTTGCATTCTTGTCGACAAAAATGCATTCGATTCCCATTCTCTTAAAGGTAAATGCAAAAAGATTTACAGTTCCGCCATATATTTCGGAAAGGCTGATAAAGCTATCTCCTACCTCGCACAAATTAAGGATAGACAAAAGAGTTGCCGCCTGACCTGATGTCGTACACATAGCACCGACACCACCCTCAAGCTCTGCTATTTTATCTTCAACCGCCATAACGGTGGGGTTTGCAAATCTTGAATATATTAAAGATTTAGTAGGATCGTCAAATACCGCCGCAACCTCCTCGGTCGAATCATATACATAAGTAGTACTCTGAACTATAGGAAGAACTCTCGGCTCTGAATTTTTAGGCTGATATCCTGCCTGAATACATTTTGTTTCTATTTTATAATCTTTACTGTATGCCATAAAACTACTCCTTTAAAATAAAATCACAATAATTATACCACAAAGTAAATAAATATTCAATAAATTTATAAAAAAAGATGCGTTTTGACACGCATCTTTTTAACAATATTCTTTTTATTTCTTTAAAAGATCCGCTTTGCTGATCATTTCATCAATTCATCTGTAAGACGAATGATCTCGGGCGCAATTTTTTTGCGCTTCCTTTTTACGATAACATTATATATCGGATATGCTATACTGGCAAGAGCACCGCCGAATATACCTATGATAATTCCTACTATCATAGCCATATCGTTACTAAGTCCCATAAATTCCGAAAGATCCGTCATAATAATGCTCATTCCAAGACCAAGTATGATCGCGCCTACGATTCCGAATATAAGCGCCACGATCTGTGCAGTACGTGTAACACTTGCATCAAGTTTACGCAAATACGCCATCTTATCCTCTGCCTTAGGTGCAGACATATATTTTTCACGGATACGTTTTACTTCTGCCTGCTCTTTGGCGGAATAGTTATATACAAATCCGTTTTCTTCACGATTATTATTATCCATTTTCAACCTCTGTCTTTAATTGTTTAAGTTTCTTTGTGCTTACAACGATCATATAGATCGCCGCCAGAACGATAAGCAATGATATTGCGCCACCCGTTGCTCCAAGCATCCATTTCTGCCCCGTTACGTTCATTGTTCCGTCACCGAAGGTAGTCAGCATCGTAGATTCAAGCGTAAGCATCGATACAAGCGCTGCCGCCAAGCTTATAGCTTTTGATGCCGAAAATACGGGACTGTTATATTTTCTGTATTTAACAACGTTTATAATAGCGATAACCAATGACATAAAAGTATAAGCAGCCATCGCAATAGCCGTGATCATATGATGTTGGAAGGTCCTGTTCCAATATACCATAAAGAAAACGATCAAAGCCAATGCTAAATTCATCACAAGAAATACCCATCCGCAAGCACGGTATTTTATAAGCTCATTTCTCATATTTTCACCCGGCTCATATTTTCTTGTATGTAGCGCCAGAAAAAATCGCATCACAGCAAGACAAATATAATATGCGCCAAGCGAATAAAACCAAAAGGTATGATGGTAAAAGCCCAGCCACAGCTGAAATATTCCGTATAAAGCATTCCATATCAATGAACCGTAAAGCGATATCTTCACACGTAATCGGGTATCGCCCTGCCATTTTTGTATATATTTATTTTTATTTTTAAAATTTTTAAAAAACCTGATCAAATAAGGTATCCTGCAACACCAGACCGTCAAAGTATATGCGGCAAGAACATAGGAAATTATCGCTGCAGGAGACTCTGTTCCGATAAACACCATAGCTCCGATAAGAAAGGTTGCGGCAAGCGGAACAAGAATCAGCATAATAACTATATGCGGAAACAGTAATGCCTTACCAAGCTTTTTCCAATTCATTTCATTTCCTCCTGATCCTTACGGTAAAGGTCGTTCCAACCCCGACCGCACTTTCCACACCAATTTCACTTTGCGTAATATCGACAACTCGCTTGACAAGCGCAAGTCCAAGACCGTTTCCCTGAGTTGCGCGCGAAGTATCACCCTGATAAAACTTTTCAAACAGATGTGCGCCCACCTCACTGTTCATTCCGCATCCTGTATCCGATATTCTGACGGTTGCAAATCTTTCGTCAGCGGTCAGCATAAGAGTTACCTTTCCACCGTTATCGGTAAACTTGAAAGCATTGGAAAAAAGATTATTCCATACAAGCATAAGAAGCTCGGAATCCGCGCAAACAGTCACATCTTCAGCAATATCGGTTTCTATTTCGATATTTTTTCTTTCCCAAGTGGCTTCATATTGAAGAAGGCTCTCGCAAAGCTGTTCGCCAAGATCAAACGTAGTAAGATTAGGATATATTTGCTGATTTTCAAGTCTGTTAAGCTTAAGGATATTAGTCATCATATCGGCAAGACGTCGGGATGCATCGGTAATAGCCTTTGCATACTCTACCCTTTTTTCCTCAGGAAGCTCGGGATCTTGCAAAAGTGTTCCGTAATTTTGCATCACGGCAAGAGGTGTTTTCATCTCGTGGGATACGTTAGCTATAAAGTCTGTGCGAAGAGTTTCCACGCCCGACAGCTCCTCCGCCATCTTATTGATGCACTCTATAATTTCATTAAAGCTGTCATCGGTAGCAAATTTTGAGATAGATTCAATACGAACGCTAAAATCTCCCTCTATCATTTTAGAGGTAGCCTCGGTAATTTTCTTTACGGGGCGCTCCACCGTAAATTTTCGTCGAAGATAGTCAATAATAGCCATTACTACACTTATCAAGATAACATTTACCATTGTTATCTTTGCTGCAAGAGCTATCTCATTTCCTGTAAATTCTCTTCCTACCGATTCCTGCAAAGCCGATATAAAAAGCATAATACAGCAAGTCGTTACAAATGCCGCAAGCAAAAAGAAAACAAAGAAATTACTGACCGTGCTTATAATGTTTTTAAACTTTTTTTCTTTTTTCACTTGATCACCGCCTTATATCCAAGACCGTGAACAGTCTGTATCTCAAACGAATCACATTCCGAAAGCTTTGCGCGAAGCTTGGTCATATAAACATCAACCGTTCTTGTGCTCGTTTGAGTATCTACGTCCCAGAACTCGTCCATAAGCTGTGTTCTCGTAAAGGTCTTTTTCGGATAAGACAAAAGCTTATAAAGAAGGTCAAATTCCCTTGCGGTAAGAGATATTTCATCGCCGTTCAAGGTAGCCGAACGCTCGTCTGCATCCATAACAAAATTTCCTATCTCGATCCTACGGCTTGAAGCTATCTTAGAACGTCGGAGAAGCGCTCCTATACGCAAAAAAAGTTCATCAAGATCGATAGGTTTTGTCATATAATCATCAATACCTATTCGGTATCCTCTCTGTTTTGAAGCAAAATCGTCACGCGCAGTCATAAAAAGGATCGGAATATCATTATTAAGCGAACGCACCGTTTTTGCAAACTCAAATCCGTCTATATTCGGCATCATAATATCCGATACTATGCAGTCAAATGTCGTCTTATACATCTCATCATAAGCACTTTCAGCATCAAGACAACCAACCGCTTCATATCCGCTGCCGTTCAAAAAAGAACACACACTGCGATTAAGATCTCTGTCATCCTCAACAACCAAAATTTTAAACATATCTTCAGCCTCCATCGGAGCATTTTTCGCTTTTATGTTTCTATTATATCACAGAAATGTTAAAGTTTTGTTTGCGTTTTTTATTATTTATAAAAAATATACATCATTCTTTTATAATTTTACAGAATATTATACCAGACTTGTCTTTTTAAGCACTATATTGCTAATAGCCCCAAGACCAAATCCAAAGCCGATACCGCCTGCCGCACAAAGGATCACATTCAATGCCGTTGCATTAAGAGGGGTGAGCATCGGGATCATCATAAACATAAACATTCCCACCATCAATGACAGCAAGATCGAAAGCCAGAGCTTCTGCTTTGCGCAAACGCTCATAATCAGATATATTGGAACGAATACCGCAACAAGTGTCATTTTAGACAAAACGCACCACAAAAGATTAGCAACGTTAAATCCAACCATTTCAAAGGACAGTCCCGACACCGCTCCGCCAATGATCGAGCCTACAAAAAATGCCAAGATCATCATAGCCGCGCCAAACGTCATTACAAGTGTCTTAGATGCCACGTAATCGGTCTTTTTTGCACGTACTGTAAAAAGATTTTTAGCATATCCGCTTCTGAAATCCTGCGAAACAAAAATACAAACGAGAGCCGCAATTGCAAAATAGAGCATATTTATATTACACATACTCGTAATACTCATATCCATAGCCATAGCATCGGCACTTTGTTCAGTGTTCTCATTTGTGCTGACAGCTCCAATGATCTGCCACACATTATCAAAGCCTTCTATAACGGTTTCCTCACCCGTCTGCGGATTTACCGACACGCTGCCGTCCATCATCGTCGTCATAACAAGAATAAGAACGGGCGCAAGAAGACAAGCGACAAGAATTATATAAAAAGTGCGTGAAAGAAATAAACGTTTGAAATCAACTTTAAGCATACTGCCAAAACGCTTTTTGAATGTATTTTTCTCGTGGCGCATTATCTTCTCACCTCCTTCATCAGATCAATATAATATTCCTCAAGACCTATCTTATCAGTCTTTATTTCATTAATGACTATCCCCTTATCATAAAGAAGCTTTACAACGTCCTCAGGCTTGATCCCGTCATAAACACGAATATATCCTGCTTCATCTTCCTCTATACGCGAAAACGCCGAACCAATTATAAATTTTGCTCGGCTCATATCCTTTACCTTTAAAGCAATATAAGTGCGACAACTCGCTTCAAGTTCATCCGCTGTCATTTCGGCAATCATCCGTCCACCCTTGATAATACCGTAATGAGTAGCTATTTTTTCAAGCTCGCCGAGTACGTGAGAAGAAATAATCACCGTTGCTCCCGCCTTTGTAATGTCGGTCAACACCTCACGCATAATTCTCATACCGTCTGCGTCAAGACCGTTGATAGGCTCGTCAAGAACAAGAAGCTTTGGTTCACCGAGTAATGCCATCGCAATACCGATACGCTGTTTCATACCAAGTGAGCAATTTTTATACTTATTTCCCGCTGCACCTTCCATACGAACGGTTTTCAAAACCTTTATGACCTCTTGCTCAGCGTTTTTTATCCCAAGATTTGCCGCTTGAATCATCATATTATTCCAAACCGACAATGAAGGAAAGCACCCCGGAGCTTCGATCAAAACGCCCATTTCTGCACGAACGTCTACGTCGGTATGAGGCTTACCGTACAGCTTAACGGTTCCGCCGCTTTGGCGTATTAAGCCGCATATAATTTTTTCGGTAGTCGATTTTCCACTTCCGTTTTCTCCTATAAAGCCGTATATTGCACCTTCGGGAACAGTCATATCAAGTCCGTTTAACGCCTGCTTAGGTCCAAAGTTTTTCGTTAATTTTTTTATTTCTATTGCATTCATACTTTAAACCTCCAATTAATAAACATCACTCTTATTCAGAATATGTGTTCCGAGAAGATTATAAATAACCGTCCAGAAAGCTGACACCAGCAAACAAATAACTACCGTTAAAGCATTACTTGTCAAGCAAGCATTGACCGACGAACCGTAAAGGAAGAAATTAAGAACAAAGGTAGGCAAATTAAGAGCCTCGATAATAGCCGCCGCACCTATAATAAGAATACCCGTACCAAAGAAAAACGAGGAAGCTACCGATATGCCGAAATATCTTCTGAAAATAATATTAAGGAACGTGAAAAGACTTGCCCATCCAAGCGACATAATTATTTTTCCGACGATCGCACATATCAAAGCGCCAATATCAACACTCCAATCATAACCCGCAAACAAACCGCCCGCAATACCTCCGATCAGGTAAGTTATACACATACATGCCATAGCAAAAGCACAAGTCAAAGACTTTGATATCATATAATCCTGCTTTTTTGAATGAGTTGTAAAAAGCTGCTTTACATATCCGCTTTTGTAATCGTGTCCGATGAAGATCGAAACCATAATCCCGCCGAATATAAACACCATATTCATATTGGCATAGTCTGCGATCCCTCTTATAACGTAAAGAGAATCCTCTGCGGCAATGATCTGCCAAGCGTTTGTGTAAAGTTCTATTGTTTGACCGTTAGGATCTGTCATTGTAGTCATTCCTGAAACCATCGCGGGAATGATAGCAGCAATAGCAAGAAAAATATAAAAAAGAGGTGTATGGAAGAGTCTGTAAAAATCCACTCCAAGCATACCTTTGATTCTTTGAATAAAGCTCGGAGCTTCAAATTTAATTTCTTTTGTCATTATTTCTTACCTCCCTGCTTTGACATCAACTCGATATAATATTCCTCAAGACCGACTTTGTTTTTCTTGATCTCGCTGACAATATGAGCGTTTTCGATCAGATATGACACAATTTCTTCAACGTCATCAACATCATAAATACGGATATAACCGTCCTCGTTTCTCACATCGGAATATTTCTTTTTAAGAACAGAATATGCGCCGTTCATATCTGCTGTTTTAAGCGAAACAAACATCTGCGCTCTGCTATCCATTTCTTCGGCACTCATTTCCATTATCATTCTTCCCTGACGGATAATACCGTAATGCGTTGCTATCTTTTCAAGCTCACCAAGTAAATGAGATGAAATAAGAACTGTACACCCGTACGTTTTTGTAATATCGACAAGAATTTCTCGCATAATTCTCATACCGTCGGTATCAAGACCGTTGATCGGTTCGTCAAGAATAAGAAGCGCAGGATCGCCAAGAAGAGCCATAGCAATACCGATGCGCTGTTTCATACCGAGAGAACAGCTTTTAAATTTGATGTTTGCGTTATCTTCCATACGCACGATCTCAAGGACACGGCGAATTTCCTCATCGGAATTTTCAATACCAAGGTTGATGCACTGCATTTTAAGATTTTGATATACACTTGAATGGGGGAAACAGCCCGCATTCTCTATCAGTGCTCCAACTCTTACACGTACTCCCGCATCACGAAAATCCTTGCCAAACAGCTTTATCTCACCGCCATCGGGAACAAGATGCCCACAAATAAGCTTTTCCGTAGTAGATTTTCCGCTTCCGTTTTCACCGATAAATCCGTATATAGCTCCCTGCGGAACAGTCATATTCAAATGATCGACCGCATACATTCCGCGAAAGCTTTTTGAAAGATTTCTAATTTCAATAGCGTTCATTTTTACTCCTTTATAAACGCAACACAAGCGAGCCGTATTTATCCGCCTCGCTAATGCTGTATTTCTTTTTATTTTTTCTTTACTTCGTCGTAACGAACGTTTGCAGCTTCGGTTCTTGCCTTTGCTGCAGCGATTTTTGCTTCGCGTTCTTCCTGCATTTTAGCACTTCTCTCAGAAGGACTCATATGAGCATCATCCCAAGATTTTTTTGCATCAGCCTTAGCTTTTGCATAAGTATTGTGTCCTCTGTTCTCCTCAAAATTTGCCTTTGATTCTGCTTTAACTGCCTCAAATTCAGCCTTATCCACCTCATGCTGCGCCTTTGCGCTTTCCTTCATATCATCAAATGACTTTTTGAAAAAACTTTTTACTCCCATTTTTAATCTCCTTAAAATTATTCAATTATTCATTATTTTTTCACTGAGTTCAAGAATTTCAGCGCCGTACTTCTTCTTGCGTGAATTCAGAATGCCCTTATACATCGGATAGGTGAGAAGCGCCATACCAAGCCCTACAACACCGATTGCAATTCCGGGAACAAGTGCGCTGGTGATGCCGATAACTCCGCCGATGTCGGTCATAACAAGGCTCATTCCTGCTCCCATAATGACGGAGGAAATGCTTCCAAAGATGTATGCAAATACTTTCGCGGGACGCTTTACCTTCAAATCAAGCTTACGCAATCTGTCTATCTCTGTTGACTCCTTTTCCATATATTGCGTGCGAATTTTTTGAATCATAAACTGTTGACCATTTCTATTCATTATATTTTTCCTCCAACAATAAATATTTTTTATTTATATGAGCAAACATAAAATCATCCTTTTCGCTCACTCTGTAATAATATATTACAATGACGGTTTTTGAATTTTGTTGATGAATTGTTGCTGAAATGTTATAAAAACAAATAAAAAAGAAAAAGGGGCTGTCTCATTTAGATGCAGAAGGTGTGTTTTCGTTCTCGTCGGCGTACAAAGGTACGACAGAGAGCGAAAACGCGACTAAAAATTACATAAAAAATTGAAATTTGTAAAAATTTCTACCTAAAAATACCGCTTTACTATCACTTTTTTGATAATAAAGCGGTATTAATTTATGATTTTAATTCGTGTAATTTTGTTCTGCGCTTAATGAGACAGCCCCTTAAAATAAATGGTGACATATTTGCTTTTATACAAATCTGTCACCCATATTGATCATATTATTTCCAAAACGTGTAAAACCTGCTCAAAAGTTCCCCTTTGACCTGTCCAATAAAAGTCCTTAGCCATTATTCTGCAGTCGGTAGAAAGATACCCCATAAGTCCAGCTTCGGTAGCAGCTTTCATATCTTCACGTTCATCATTTCCTACCATTAAAGTATTTTGAGGAGCGATGCCGATCTTTTTGCATATTTCAAAATAATAATCGGGATCAGGTTTGCAATAGCTTGAATTTTCATAAGACGTTACCAAGTCGAAATCATCTTGCGAAAGTCCCGCCCAGCTCAATCGCTCAAGCTGTGCAGTCATTGGAAAAACGGGATTTGTCGCAAGTACAACCTTTCTTCCGTTTCTGTGGGCCAACTCTACAGCAGTTTTGGCGTTTGCATTATAACGCGTAAAATCTTTAAGCTCTTTAAATTTAGTTACATAATACTCATCGGAAATTTTAATTATCTCTTCAGATTTTTCTCTTTCTCCGTAATATTCAAAAAATTTTTCCCAAAAGATGTCACTGTTAAGCAAAGAACCGTCATTATTCAGCATAAAATGAGTTCCGTACATAACAGAATCAACAAAACGCTTGGGATCTAATCCATAATTTGCAACAAAAGAAGAAATACTTTTAATATATTCTGACAAAAAAGAACTCTGTTCTAAAAAAATCAAAGTTCCATCAAGATCAAACAATACTGCGTCTATTTTTTTCTCAGCGCCCATGACATTTCTCCTTTCATAAATATTTATGCAGTAAAAAACAAAAAAAGGAACAATAGAAATTGCTCCCGGAAAAAATATACGTTCACAGAAAACCGAACAAAGATTTATTGAAAGTAGAAACAAAACCCAAGTAATTAAAATCGTTCTTGAACCAAAAAGTTCAAGCCCTCGGTCTATTAGTATCGGTCAGCTAAACACATTACTGTGCGTACACCTCCGACCTATCAAACTTGTAGTCTGCAAGTGACCTTACCAACTTAAAGTTGGAGGGATATCTAATCTTGAGGTGTGCTTCACGCTTAGATGCCTTCAGCGTTTATCACATCCGCACGCGGCTACCCAGCTATGCCCTTGGCAGAACAACTGGTGCACCGGAGGTG
>CALAXC010000171.1 GCA_937894775.1 uncultured Clostridia bacterium | reverse complement strand
ATTCCCTTCTCCGCGCCATCTCGCATTGGCTGACCAAATTATGACTGGGCATTTTCCCCCCATCGTGAAAATGTAATATGTCAAGCCGCAAGGGGTGAACGTTTCGTTCACCCCTTGACTTGTGTTGGCTTTAGAAGTGTATTCCCTCCCCTGGTCGGTCTTCGCCTTCGCCTATGTAGTCTTCGACGGGCTGATCGTCAATTTCGGTAGGAGTGTTATTCTCAAAGGGATTGGGCTGACCTCCGATCTGCGGCTTGTATTCGACAGCGCCTTGTTTCCCTTCGCCGACTTCATCGGCGGTTTCTTCTTCAGTGAAGCCTATTTCCGCATCTTCGGGGTTCACTGCGGGTTTTACTGCAGGCTTCGCCGTAGATTCTGTTTTCTCTCCCACGCCAACGGGCGACGTGGCGGTCGCGTGGCTTTCTTCGGGCACATCCTCCACCGATACCGTTATCTCCGCTTGTGGCGGCTTTTCGGCGCTCACGGGCGGCTCATCTGCGCCCTGACTCGGTGATGTGAAGAATGCCATAATAAACGCGAGGATGATGGTGATCAATCTTTTCATTTGCTTTTTCCTTTCCGAGCACGCCTTTCGCGGCTCAACACAAGTATAAACATAAAAACACAAAAGTCCAGCGAGAATAGAGAAAAAGATGAGGAACCGCAGATAATTTTGCGATTCCTCTGGGGGTTATTCAAGCTCAGCCGTCATCACCTCGATGATGAGCCTCGCGCCGAGCGTGAAACCTTGCGCGAAGGCTTCCCTCTCGGAGATGCCGTACATCTCGTTGGTACAATCGATGAGCTTTTCAAGGATTTCTTTTTCCTCGCCATTCAGCCGCTTTTGCAGCTCGTCCTTGTGTCGCGCGACGTAGCCGAGAAGCTCCGCGTACTCGCTTTCCTTCTTCGCTCCACCATCGCACGGCGATATGTTGCCGTACCATAGCTCGTTTATAACGTTCATAATTTTTGCCACCTCCTGTAGCACAACACAATACCACAGGAGATGGCAAAAGTCCAGACTTATTTTGATTTTTTCTTAGAAGATTTTGTAGCCTCGAAGCTAACGCTTACGAGGAACTGCACCACCTCTTCGGGAGCGTCGGGAAGAAGCACAGATATCCAATGGCGCTTGTTCATGTGGTACGCGGGATAGACTCCGTCGGTTGCGCCGAATGAGCCGAACATCTCTGTTGGGAGCTTTAGATTTACAACGTCGATAACCTCGTCGCTGTCAAACCCAAACTTTCGCCGTGCGACCTTCATTACAATGGCATACCACTTGCGATTGTCACCGTGCCTCAATACCGCCGTCTCAAAATCCTCGTCAAACGGATAGTCCGGCGATGTGCCGTATGTATTAAGGCAGTATTCAAGGAAAGATTGTTTGGTCATTATATCCTCCGAGCATTTTATGCCGCGGCGTTTGCATTGATTTTCTCAATGACGCTCCTTATACCCAACCAAACTGAAATATCGGTAAAGACTTCAACGATACTTCCTCTATCGGTAAACGGAGGCTCTTGCAGCACGGACATATCCTTCATCACACCATTGTGTACAATATACTCAACGATTTGGTTGACAAAATAAATCTGATCTGCATCAAGATTAACGTCATTCAAATACTCCGCAAACGCTTCTTTTGCCGCCATCATATCGAGTCCCACAATTTCTCGCACAAACTCGCCAAGAGGCTTTTCTCCGTATTCCGCTTCGTAGTCCTTTCTGCTTCCGACCTCGCTCCACATAATGCGTTCCAAGGCCTTGATATCATCTGCATTCAAGGGAACGTTGCTCTTCAACTTAGCAATTGCCTCCTCGTCTTGATGCTGACGAATATAGAATTCGGCTTTGGCTTTGTAGTTCTTCAGGTCATCGTTTTCAAGATCGGATTCGTTCCATTCCACAGAAAGAATTTCATCATCGAAATCCGTAATATACTTC
>CALAXC010000170.1 GCA_937894775.1 uncultured Clostridia bacterium | reverse complement strand
GACCATCGAAAAAACTCTCAACGGAACCGAGCTTACCATCACCTTGATCGGCAGACTTGACACCACCACCGCGCCTCAGCTTGAGGCTGAACTGAAGCACAATGTTTCGGGTGTTGAAAAACTCGTGCTGGATTTTACAGCTCTTGAGTACCTTTCTTCCGCAGGACTCCGCGTACTTCTTGCCGCGCAAAAGGTAATGAATAAGCAGGGCGAAATGGTAGTAAAGAATATCAACGAAACAATCGCCGAAATTTTTGAGGTAACCGGTTTTTCCGATGTGCTTACCATAGAATAATTCTATGAACAAAAAGAATAAGATTGAGGTTTTAGAACAGACGTTATTTAAGGAGAACGAGAGGAATGCAAATCATTACACCGTAAGGTGCTTAACGTTTGCTGCCATCGTAACGGTTCTTATTTGGATTCTTAATCTTCTGAACTTCTTCGTTGTGGACGACACGCTGATGAATTTGGTTATGCCAATCAGCATCGTGCTCCTGATTATTCCTTTGCTTCTCGAAAAGTTTGCTTCCATCCCAAGTCATATTCTCAGATACATACTGTTCCTCTTTTTCGTGCTTGTTATTGCATTGATGTCGGTTGCTATGCCGAGACACCTGGTTTTGGCGTGGGCGTGTCCTGTGATGCTTGCCTGTCACTATTACTCGCCAAAATTTGCCCGTTTTGCATTGATTGCGACGCTTGTTATGATGTTTGCGGCACTTTACGGTGGCATTATATTTGGTGAGTGGGACAGAAACATTTTGGGAACCTACATTGCAGAGTATGATGAATTTCCCGCAAGGCTTGAGTTTTTGAGAGCTGACGGAAAGAGCGTGTTTTTGAGGGCATTTGAATTTTATTATATCCCTCGCGCCGGAATTTTGTGCGTTGTGTATCTGATATGCAGTACCCTATCAAAAAGGACGCGAAATCTGCTCGTAAAGCAGGCAGAGGCAGTTGGAGAAACTGAACGTATTGCAGCCGAGTTGAGCGTTGCGCATCACATTCAGACCTCTATGTTGCCTAACATCTTTCCCGCATTTCCCGATCACGAAGAATTTGACATTTATGCAAGTATGACTCCTGCCAAAGAGGTCGGCGGTGATTTTTATGACTTCTTTATGGTAGATGATAGGCATCTTGCACTCGTTATTGCAGACGTATCGGGCAAGGGCGTCCCTGCGGCACTGTTTATGGTGATAGGTAAAACACTGATTAAAGATCACACCACGCCCGACAGAGATCTCGGCGCAATATTCACTAAGGTCAACGAGCTTCTTTGTCAGTCCAATAGTGAGGGCTTGTTTATTACAGCGTTTGAAGGTGTGCTGGATCTGGATACGGGAGACTTTGTTTACGTGAACGCAGGACACGATGCACCGTTTATCTGCCGCAAGGACGGTTCCTACGAGCCCCTTGCGGTAAAGCCGGGCTTTGTGCTTGCGGGTATGGAAGAAACGAAATTCACCGAGGGGAGAATTACTCTTTCTGAGGGAGACAAGCTCTTCCACTATACCGACGGTGTAACCGAAGCGACAAACACTCATAATGTGCTTTACGGTAAAGAAAGATTATTGCTTGTACTGAACAAGAACAAACAACAAAATCCGAAGGAAACGCTTTCTTCGGTAAAGGCTGATATTGATGATTTTGTCGGTAAAGCACCGCAATTTGACGATATTACGATGCTTTGCGTGGAATACCGAAGAAATGGAGAAAAATAGATGGATACGAAGTTTTCGGGTGCCGCATACAGACACTTTTTAATATGGGGCATCTGCGCTTCTCTCGCGCTTACCGTTTGTACGATAGTAGATGCAACCATCGTTGGCAATTTAGTGGGACCGAACGGTCTGGCTGTTGCTAATATCGCAACTCCTGTCTTTTTGCTATACGCTTTGCTTGGCGTTACCATTGGTGTCGGTGCAAACGTACATATCGGCAGATTGCTCGGAGCATCCGACGTGAGCGGAGCAAACCGCGTATTCCATTCTCAACTTTGCTTCGGACTTATCGTGGGGCTTTTGAGTCTTTCTCCTCTTCTTTTCAAGGATGCGTTTTTTTCCTTTCTTGGAGTAACCGCGGATTTATATTCTCTTGCAGAGCAGTACCTTACCGTCGTGATGTGGTCGGCTCCCGTATTCGTGATGTACCACATTCTTTCGGTTTCTGTTCGCACGGACAGCAATCCCAAGCTGTCTGCGATTGCATCCGCTGTTGTAATCATTACAAACATTACCCTTGACCTGCTTTTTATGAAGCTGTTAGACCTTGGCATTATCGGCGCGTCCTCTTCGCTTTGTATTTCAGAAGCACTCGGAGTGCTTGTGCTCCTGACACACTTTTTGAAGAAACACAGGCTTCTGAAGCTTCGCCTTGTTTTGCCTAAGCTATCCGATATAGGCTCGTTTATTTACAACGGATTCGGTATGGGTTCGGAGCATATTTTTGATGCGGTTGTAATGTTGGTCTTTAATACATTGCTTCTTCGTTTTGGAGGAGCTTCCGGTACTCTTTACGTTGCTATCTACGGCGTGATTTACACGATCAGTACGATTCCCATAGGCGTATTTGACGGCGCATCCGATGCGCTGTTGACCGTGAGTGCATTTTTGGTTGGTGAATCGGATACAGACGGCATTTATACCGTATTGAGGAAAGCGCTCTCCGTAGTAATCGTAAGCGGCGGTATCATTACGCTTTTTTCTACCGTGTTTTCGGATGCTTTCATATGGTTTTTCGGAATCCGTGATCCGGAGACGATCGAGATAGCATCTGTGGCATTGCGGATTTTTGCAATCAATATCGTGTTTATGGGTGTCAATATGGTAATCACTGCTTTTTGGCAATCTATAGGCAGGGCAAAATTCGCAGGAGCGATGACTGTTATACGCGACTGTATTTTGATGCTGGTGCTCGGAGCATTGTTTATCCCGAATGCCAATATTATCGGTCTTTCGATCACGTATATCTGTACCGAGATTCTTTGTACGCTGATGATCGTCGGTGTGCTGGTATTCCGTTCCTCAAAGAAGTACGTAAGTAAAGAATACGGTATGACGGGAAAATGTTTTGAACGCTCCTATCTCATTGAAGCGGAAAGTATGGCGCAGATCTCCGGCGACCTTGAAGCCGTTTGCGAGGAATGGGAGATTGGTATGAAGCAATCCTTCTTTATCAACTTTATTTGCGAAGAGCTTTTGCTCAATGTAATTAAGTTCGGTCTTGATGATGAAAGCAAGAAGAAGGCGTATTATATTTCGATCAAGCTGATGGAAAAGGACGGAGATTACGTTCTCCGTATTCGTGATAACGTCAGCTTGTATAACCCGTTTGAGTCTCGGGGTGACGAAATCGATTCGGGCGTGCTGAAGCTCATTCAAAAGAAAACAAAGTATTGCGACTATCAACGCAAAATGATATTTAACTATCTTTACATGATTATCTAAGGAGACCTAACCGTGCAGAGTCAACTTGTTTTTCAGGAGAAAAATGAAATAAAAAGACTTCGTGTGCAGAACGAGCTACTCGCCTGCTATGAGGCACCTGTTTTCGCACAAATTTTCTCCGAAGGACAAGATCTCGCGGTTCTTGATATCGGATGCAACGACGGAGCGAAAACGATCGAGCGTTTCACCTCGGATCAGGTATTGTGTGTGATCGGACTTGAATATAACGAGGTGCTTGCTGCAAAAGCTCAAAAAGCATACGGCAACGAGAGATTTTCATTCTACCCACTTGACGTAGAAGCGGAGGACTTCGCGGAGCGGCTTCGCATCATAATGAATGATAAGAAGATCGACGGATTTGACGTGATCTATCTCTCCTTCGTTCTGATGCACTTATCCGACGTGAAAGGGTTGCTTATAGCTCTTCGTCCCTTTTTGAAAACGGACGGGAAGCTGTTTATCATTGAAGCAAACGACGCCAGTTCTACCTTAACGGGTGATAAAAACGGATTGCTCGGTGAGTTTTTGGAGATCTTAAAAAAGGACAAATATTCCGGCGATCGCGAGGTCGGAGCGACCGTTTGCGAAACACTCTCCGCTTGCGGATATGAAAGCATTAACGTTTGGCACGATGCTGTTTCGGCGGCAGAGGGCGAGAAGGAAAAGAAAAAAGCGATCTTTACTACCTTTTTTACCTATTTACGCGAGGACGTGTTACTGCTTCTTGAGTCAGAGCCGGACAACGAAGAATACAAATCGTGGTCGGCTTGGCTTGCCGAAAACTATGAACCGCTCAAGCGCTTGATCCTGAAGGAAAAATCGGTCATTTCTATGGGAATGAAGATTTTGACCTGTACGAAAGGCAAAGAATGAAATACACATTTAATCTTGAAAACAAAGGCGTGTTTTATCTGAAACCTCTTTTAGAGGAAGAAGTCAACGAAGCCCGTCTTTTATGTGACGAGTGCGTTGGTGAAAATCTGTATGGGGCAGAAGAAATTGCCTCTGCGGTTGGTGCTGCGGACAGATTTTTCTATCTTCTAAAAAGCGAAGCGGGAGAACCCGTTGGATATATATATTACTATCTTACCGATCCGGAAGATATTGCGAAATATGCAAAGCTTGACGCAGAGCTGTTTCGCAAGGTGTATTCCCGCACCGATAAAATGGTCGGTAAAATTCAGTCGGTGGGACTTAAAGCAGAATATCGCGGCATCGGTTTTGCCGCACAAATGATAAACTTTATTTTGGAGAGGCTAAAAGAGCTTTCCATAGACGTTACTTTTATCGTTTGTTGGAAGCCGGGCGGCATCCTTCCGCTGGGCAAAGCTCTTTCGGAATGTAAATTCGCTTATTTATCCGAAGCAAAAAAAGTTTGGTATGACGATACCGAGCTGATATGCCCGATCTGCCACGGCAGATGCCTGTGTGATGCGGAGGTTTACTATAAACGACTTGACGGGGAGACGAACAATGAAGCTTAAACTTTTGCCTAAATTCATTATTTCACTTGGAATCGTCGGACTTGTTCTTACGATTGCGATCTCGCTCTTTAGCTACGCAACCTCGAAATCCTATCTGGAAGAAATGTATGCGGAAAGAGTTATGACGAACAGCAATGCCATAGCCGCTATGCTTGACATTGAGGATGTGAAAACGATTCTTACAGAGGGCGGCGATGAGACACCCGAATATCAGAAAATGTATGATCTCTTCAATCAGTTGAAAAAGGACGGCGATATCACCTTCCTCTCCCTCGTTGTTCCCGATGAGGACAGCGTTTGCTTCTACATTGACGCAATGGTGGAGGAAATGGGAGACGATCCCGCCAATCAGCTTCCTTACGGCAGTGATATTCTGTACGTAGACGCGGCAAATCCCGACGATCCTGCCGATATGGAAAAATATATCACCATTTGGGAAAGATACAGAGATAATAAAGGAATTGACACTCCTCTCGTAACGGACAACGACTACGGATACAATTACACGGGCGTTTCGGTCATTCTTGACGAGAACGGAAACGCTATCGCGGAAATTCAGTACATACTCGATATGAGCGAAGTGAGAGCATACCTCAACTCCTTCCTTATCAATATGCTGCTGATCTCCTTTGCGATTATCGGTATTACCATCATTTTGTATATCTTCTTTGTAAGAAAGATGGTTACAAAGCCTGTTGGAAAATTGACCGCTTTTACTCAGGAGATTACCAAGACCGGTACGTTTGAAAATCAGCACATCGATATCAAAACGGGGGACGAGATCGAATCCCTGAGCCAATCCTTCAACTTCATGCTGGCGGAGCTTGAAAACTATATTGCAAATTTGTCTAAGGTTACGGCGGAAAAGGAAAGAATCGGTGCTGAGCTTGATATTGCAAAGCATATTCAGGCATCTATGCTTCCGTGCATCTTTCCGGCTTTCCCCGAAAGAAAAGAATTTGATATTTACGCCACGATGGAGCCTGCCAAGGAGGTCGGCGGTGACTTTTATGACTTCTTTATGGTGGACGATACCCACCTTGCCATTGTTATGGCAGACGTTTCGGGTAAGGGTGTTCCGGCGGCACTCTTTATGGTTATCGGTAAAACCTTGATAAAAGACCACACCACACCGGGCAGAGATCTCGGCAAGGTGTTCACCGAGGTCAATCAGCTTCTGTGCGAGTCTAACAGCGAAGAATTGTTTATTACAGCCTTTGAGGGCGTGCTTGACCTTGTAACGGGCGAGTTCGTTTATGTGAATGCAGGACACGAAATGCCCTTTATCTGCAAAGCAGGCGGTGACTTTGAGCCTTATAAAATCCGTGCAGGCTTCGTTCTTGCCGGTATGGAAGGTATGAAATACCGTGCAGGCTCAACGAGGCTTGAACCCGGAGATAAGATATTCCAATACACGGACGGCGTAACCGAAGCGACCAATCTCAAAAACGAACTTTATGGAATGAATAGACTTGGAGCGATCCTTAACAAAGTTAAGGGAGGCACTCCGAACGATATTCTTCCCGCAATAAAAAAGGATATAGACGAATTTGTAGGAGATGCCGACCAGTTCGACGATATTACAATGCTTTGCCTTGAATACAAGGCAAGAATGGAAACCAATGAGGAGGATGCCCAATGAAGGAGTTAACCCTTGCTGCAACTGTTGAAAATATTGAGACCGTTACGGAATTCGTCAATGCACAGCTTGAGTTGATGGATTGCCCCATCAAGGCGCAGATGCAAATTGACATAGCTATTGACGAGCTTTTCGGAAACATTGCTCATTACGCTTATAACACCGAAGTTGGTAGCGCAACCGTTCGGGTTGAGGTGAGTGAGGCTCCGTTGGCGGTTATTATCACATTTATTGATAACGGAGTTCCGTATGATCCGCTTGGCAAGGACGATCCGGATATTACGCTTTCCGCTGAAGAAAGAGAAATCGGTGGACTTGGTATCTATATGGTCAAGCAAAGCATGGATGAGATAACCTACGAATATAAAGACGGTCAAAACATTTTGAAGATCAAAAAGAACATCTGAGGATAATCTATCAGATTAAACGCTATCAAGAGGACGAAAAGGAAAATTGCTTTGAAAAATTTTGATTATTACGTTGCTTTAATTACCGCAACAGCCACCGAGGAAGCGGGAGTTATGCATATGTATAAGGATTGGAAACCTCTGAATTTAGAGGGAGATAGTCAGAAATACTATGAAACGGCGGTTGAGCGAAAAGGGAAGCGTCTGAAGCTTGTAGCCGCACGGCAAGACGAAATGGGTATGACCGCCGCGGGTGTGCTGACAATGAAGATGATCACCCTATTCAAGCCAAGATTTGTCTTTATGGTTGGAATAGCCGCGGGGGTTGCACATAGAAACTCGGTGGAACAAATATACGGAGATATTGTAATTCCCGACGTTGTATGGGATTATTCATCCGGTAAATTCGTATCAGCCAAAAGAGCGAGAGTATCCTATGGAGAGGTTGGCTTTATTCCTCGCCCGCGCTTTGTAAACACGGACGAGAGCTTAATTGCACTTGTAGAGCGAGCAATCGAGAGTCCTGACAATGAATTTCACGTACATATCGGTCCGATGGCTTGCGGTTCCACCGTGGTCGCAAACAGTGAGGTCGTAGATAAGCAGATTCATTCTCAATACGGAAATACGGCAGCATTGGATATGGAATCGTATGCCGTAATGTATGCGGTTGAGCAGGCTATACTTCCTAAACCCAAAGGACTGATTATTAAAAGTGTTTGCGATTACGCCGATGAAGAAAAATCGGATCAGTATCAGAGGTTTGCGGCATTTACAAGCTCTCAGTTTGCGAAATATCTGATTGAAAATTACTTACCCTGTTAGTGATAATTCAACGAATGCCGTAACAACGGAACAAACGATCAAGAAGTGAGTGGTGAAATATTATGAACGAACAGTTATTTAGAAAGAAGAGTGTAGATCGGGTATCCTCGCCCGAGCAACTGAATGAGTATATCCGCGTATCCAATCCCGGAGTTTGGATGATACTGGCTGCGATTATTGTATTGCTTGTCGGCGCTATTGTTTGGGGTGTTGTAGGAACGTTGGATACCACCCTTTCCACCGTTGCCGTTGCAGAAAACGGTGAGGTAACAATTTATGTGAAAGAGACCGACATTGCTTCGGTTGAGAATGGTATGACCGTTCGCATCGGTGATAAAGAAGGAACCGTTACCGAGATTGCTTCATCTCCCGTGGCTGTTGACGGTACGTTTACCGACTACGCGCTTCACGTTGGAAATCTTGTAAACGGTGAGTGGGTATTTGCCGTAAAGGTCAGCGGTGATTTTGCCGATGGCATACATAACGCTGAGATCGTGATAGAGAGCGTTTCTCCTATATCCTTCATTCTGAATTGAGGTGGCGGATATGGGTAAAGCTACGAAACCGATCAAGCAACCCATAACGAAAGGCGCGGCTAAGGTTCCTGTCATTATGCAGATGGAAGCACTGGAATGCGGTGCGGCATCGCTGACGATGATCCTCGCCTATTATGGGAAATGGATTCCTCTTGAGCAGGTACGCGCAGATTGCGGCGTATCAAGAGACGGATCCAATGCAAAAAACGTATTAAAAGCCGCAAGGAGTTACGGACTTGTGGCAAAAGGCTACCGTTACGAGCCGGAGGATTTGAAGGCAAACGGAAAATTCCCCTGCATCATTCACTGGAATTTCAATCACTTTCTCGTGCTTGACGGATTTAAGGGCAACAAGGCGGTGCTAAACGATCCCGCAAAGGGCTGTTATACCGTGCCGATGGAGACCTTCGACAAATCCTTTACGGGTATTTGTTTGATGTTTGAGCCATCCGAGACATTTGAGCCGAGTGGCAAACCCAAGAGCATGCTTGCGTTTGCTAAAGCGAAGATGAAGGGGGCGGGTGTGGCAGTTGCGTTTACGGTTATTACAACGGTGATTGCTTCGCTCATCGGTATCATTGAGCCCGCATTTTCTCGCATTTTTATCGACCGATTGCTGACGGGACAAAACCCCGACTGGTTCATACCGTTTATATGGGCGCTTGCAGCGCTATCGGGTATACAGATTATCATATCGTTTATACAAGCCGTATTTGCGGCAAGGATCAATGCGAAGATTGCCGCAGTCGGCAGCACCACGTTTATGTGGAAGGTGCTCCGAATGCCCATGGAGTTCTTCTCGCAGAGAATGGCAGGCGATATCCAACAAAGAAAAGGCTCCAATGCTTCTATCGCATCCAGCCTTGTAAATACCTTTGCACCTATCGTGATTGAGGCGTGTATGATGGTATTTTATTTGGTGGTTATGATTCGATACAGCGTGCTTTTGACGTTGATCGGAGTAGCTTCTATCTTTATCAATATGTTCGTTTCTCGCTTTATTTCAAAGAAGAGAGTCAATATTACCCGTGTTTCTATGCGTGACGCAGGAAAGCTTGCGGGTGCTACCGTTGCCGGAATTGAAATGATCGAGACGATCAAGGCGAGTGGAGCTGAAAACGGATTCTTTGAAAAATGGGCGGGCTATCAGGCGAGCGTAAATACCCAAAAGGTCAAGTTTGCAAAGCTCAATCAGTATCTCGGTCTGATACCTCAGTTAGTATCCTCTCTTACGAACACGGCAGTATTGATTGTCGGCGTGTATTTGACGATCGAGGGACAGTTTACAATCGGTATGGTAATGGCGTTCCAAGGCTTCCTTGGTTCCTTCCTCTCACCCGCTCAAACACTGATTTCGGCAGGTCAGACCTTGCAGGAAATGAGAGCGGAAATGGAACGCATTGAGGACGTTATGCAGTATCCTACCGACGTGACCTGCTTGAATGATACGGAGCTTGACGAGAATGCAGAGTACGACAAGCTTTCGGGTAACGTAGAGCTTCGTAACGTAACATTTGGCTACTCCCGTCTTGCAGAGCCGCTGATTCGCGATTTCAATCTCACCCTAAAGCCGGGTAGCCGTGTTGCTTTTGTCGGCACGTCGGGTTGCGGAAAGTCAACCATTTCAAAGCTCATTTCGGGACTTTATCAGCCCTGGAGCGGAGAGATTTTGTTTGACGGGAAGCCTATAACCCAAATTGACAGAAGCGTGTTTACGGGTTCTCTTGCAGTCGTTGACCAGGATATTATTTTGTTTGAAGATACTATTGCCAACAATATCAAGATGTGGGACTCCTCCATTGAGGACTTTGAAATGATTATGGCAGCCCGTGACGCACAGCTCCACGAGGACATTATGCAGCGTGACGGCGGTTATAATTACAGGATCACCGAGGGTGGTAAAGATTTCTCGGGCGGTCAGCGTCAGAGAATGGAAATTGCCCGAGTGTTGGCTCAGGATCCCACGATCATTATTCTTGACGAGGCAACCTCGGCACTTGACGCCAAGACTGAGTATGAGGTCGTCAAATCTATCAAGGACAGAGGAATTACCTGTATCGTGGTTGCTCACCGACTCTCTACTATTCGTGATTGTGACGAGATCATCGTAATGGATCACGGCAACGTTGTAGAGCGTGGTACACACGATGAACTTTACGCTCTCGGCGGCTTCTACACGAAGCTTGTTTCGAGCGATTAAGGAGGTAGCACGAACAATGAAGTTATCTATGATTTCAAATTTGAGTGGTTCGTGCCGAAATTCGTGCGTTGCCCGAATTTCCAAAGCAGATAGGAGGGCGGCATATGGGATGGTTTGATGAACAAATAAGACTCAGAAAGAAAAACGACGACTCGGTGTTCGAGGAAGCCTTTGTCGGAATGGCTGATGCGGTTCTCGGCTCAAAAATGTCGTCCGCGTTCACGAGCGACGAAGCCAAGGCTCAAGGCGCAATTGAAGAGATACTGAAATTCTATAAGGTAAAACAACGCGAGGTTCCCGATTCTGTCAAGGGATTGAACGACAGATTGGAATATTTGCTCCGTCCGCACGGCATTATGCGTCGAAACATCAATCTTGAAAAGGGTTGGTATAAGGACAGTATCGGAGCCGTACTTGGTACGCGGAAGGATGATGGAAGTATCGTTGCGTTTATTCCCAAAGGACTCTCCGGATACGTTTACTTTGATGCGCCCACGGGTAAGTGGGTGAAGCTGTCGAAAAAGACGGAAGCTCTCTTTGAAGATGAAGGAATTTGCTTCTATAAGCCGTTTCCTCTTACCAAACTGACAGTAAGAACGCTGATGCGTTATATTTTGAACACACTTTCCACGGCAGACTTTGTGTTGGTTATACTCGCAACTCTTGCGGTATCACTCATTGGTTTACTCTCCCCGAAGCTTAACAATCTCTTAATGGGTACGATCGTTGAAAGCGAAAGTATGCGGCTGCTCTTCGGCATAACTATCTTTATGGTGTGCGTAACGATATCCTCGCTGCTCATCCGTGCAGTAAAGACACTGATTATGACGAGAATCAACACGAAGATGGATCTGTCGGTACAGGCGGCAACGATGATGCGTGTGCTGTCACTCCCCGCAGACTTCTTTAAGCAATATAGCGCAGGTGAGCTTTCCAGCAGAGCGCAGTATATTCAGTCTCTCTGCTCGATGCTCATTTCCACAGTACTCAATACGGGACTTACTTCCATCTTCTCGCTGATATATGTATCGCAGATTTTTGAGTATGCTCCCGCACTTGTTGTGCCTTCGCTGTTGATTATTTTTACTACCATCTTGTTTTCTCTGATTACGACGTTCTATCAGATGAAGTATTCAAAAAAACAGATGGAAATTGCTGCCGAGGAAAGCGGTATGAGCTACGCTCTGATTACGGGCGTACAGAAGATAAAGCTTTCGGGTGCGGAAAAAAGAGCCTATGCAAGATGGTCGAAGCTCTATGCAAAGCAGGTGGAGCTAACGTATAATCCGCCAATGTTCCTGCGTGCGAATGGCGCGTTCTCTTCGATCATATCCCTTACAGGTGCTCTCGTAATGTACTTTATGTCGGTTCAAAGCGGCGTTTCGGTGGCCGATTACTACGCTTTTAATACCGCATACGGTATGGTCAGCGGCGCGTTTATGTCCCTTGCCGGTATTGCCACCACCATTGCTCAGTTTAAGCCTATTTTGGAAATGGCAAAGCCGATTATGGATGCAGTTCCAGAGGTTTCAGAGGGCAAGCTGGTGATCGACCGTCTTTCCGGCGGTATTGAGCTGAACAATGTCTCCTTCCGTTACAATGAGAATATGCCCCTCGTGGTAGATAATCTCTCGCTCAAGATCCGTCCCGGTCAGTACGTGGCTATTGTTGGTGCTACGGGATGCGGAAAATCTACGCTGATGCGTATTATGCTCGGATTTGAAAAGCCGGGGAAGGGTGCCGTGTACTATGACGGAAAGGATCTCAGCGGTATCGACCTCAAATCCTTGCGCCGCAAGATCGGTGTTGTGATGCAGAACGGTAAGCTTTTCCAAGGCGATATTTTCTCAAACATTACCATATCCGCGCCGCAGCTCTCTATGGATGAAGCTTGGGAGGCGGCTGAGATGGCGGGAATTGCCGAGGATATCCGAAGAATGCCGATGGGAATGCACACCATTATCTCCGAGGGCTCGGGCGGTGTTTCGGGTGGTCAGCGTCAGCGCTTGATGATTGCTCGTGCTATTGCGCCGAAGCCAAAGATTTTGATGTTTGACGAGGCAACGAGTGCCCTTGATAATCTTACGCAGAAGATCGTTTCCGATTCTCTCGACAAGTTGAAATGTACCCGTATCGTGATCGCACACCGCCTCTCTACCATCAGACAGTGTGACCGTATCATCTATCTCGAAAAGGGACAGATCGTTGAGGACGGTACCTATGACGAGCTGATTGCGAAGAACGGAAAATTTGCCGAGCTCGTTGAAAGACAGCGATTGGATAATTGATATTCAAATTTTGTAAGAATTTTATACCTTTTCCTTTAGTCGAACAACTCAGATGAAAGGTATAGGCGGAAAGCGAGGATAATGCTTCAATATGAGAGCGAAAAAGATTATATGTCTCGTATTTACAATTCTAACTGTGATGAGTTGTTTTGTTGGATGCGGAACAGGAAATGACGATAAAACTTATACAACGCTTGATGAGTTGAACGATGCAAAAATCGGAGTTGTAACGGGTACGGTTTTCAGTGTGCTTGCTGATGAGTTGATCCCCAAAGCAGAAAAAATAGAATTTAACTCCGCATCAGATGCATTGATGGCTCTTGATAACGGTAAGATCGATGCTTTTCCTACCGATGAATCGCTTTATTATGCGATGCGCTGGGAAGGAAAAAATTATTCCATCGTTGAAGAACCGATGGCTACGAGTACATATGGAATGATCTTCGGAAAGGGTGCCAACCAGGATCTTCGAGCTGAATTAAATGCTTTCCTTTCAGATAACAAAGAGACGGTTGCAGTGCTTGAGGCAAAATGGTTTTCCGAAAAAGAGCCGACAGAGTTTATGTCGTATGATGATCTGACCGGCCAAAACGGAACCCTGCGCATCGGAGTATGTAGCTCGGTAAAGCCGTTTGTCTATATGAAAGACGGTAGACTTACGGGATATGATATTGAAATTCTTATATCGTTTGCGCGAGAATACGGATACAAGCTTGATTTTGAAGATACCTTATTTGCCAGCGTCCTTACAGGTGTGTCGATGGGAACATACGATATCGGAGCTTCAGGTTTTTGCATCACGGAGGAACGGGCGGAAAACGTTGATTTCTCAGATGTATATCACACAGAAAATTTAGTAGCTCTCATCAAAGGAACGGATGTCGGTCTTGAGCAGTTCACGAATGCCAATCTCGGAGTTGTGACCGGTTCTCTTTACGGTGGCTATTCGCGTGAACAATTTCCCAATGCAACGATCAAAGAATTTAACAACTTTGCCGATGTTTTGATGGCTCTCAAGCAAGGCAAGGTAGACGGTGCTATGTTTGACCGTCCGAATTTTAACTCGTTTAAGCGTGATGATAGCGGGTTGTCTTGTATAACCGTTCCTGCGTATTCCGTTGAAATCGGCTTTGGCTTCCAAAAGAGCGACGAGGGATATGAGTTACAGGGGCAGATGAATGAGTTTCTTGCTGAGCTTCGAGCAGCAGGTGAGATAGACCGTTTGATCGATAAATGGTACGGTGAGACAGAACCGCAGGAAAAGATTCCGTTAAACGAACTGAACGGCAATGGAAAAAAACTGAAAGTATCAATTGACTCAACAAGAAAACCATTTGTTTATATGTACGAGGGTGAGCCGGTTGGCTTTGAGGTTGAAGTTTTGTACCTCTTTTGCCAAAAGTACGGATACACGATTGAGTTGTCCGATATATCCTTTGCCTCAAGTCTTGCCGGACTTGCAGTAGGTAAATACGATCTTGTTTGCGGTGGACTCTATATGACTCCCGAACGCAAAGAAAGCGTAAATTTCAGCGATCCTTATATGGAAGCGGAAGTCGTAATGGCAGTTTACGAGCGAAGCGGATTTGAAAACTTTTTTGCTTCGCTGAGTGAAAGCTTTCAGAAAACCTTCATTCGTGAAAGCCGTTGGAAATTGATTCTTGAAGGTATTGTGACAACTGTGATCATCAGCCTTTTTGCAATTCTCGGCGGCACTGTGCTTGGATTTCTTCTTTACCTTTCGGCAAGATCAAAATATAAGGTGGTTTCAAGGATTACCAAAGTGATTGCCAAGGTGTATTCAAGACTGATTGCGGGTACGCCGGCTTTGGTTATTCTTATGCTGCTCTTCTACGTGGTGTTCGGTCAGATAGATGTTGATGGAATAATCGTAGCAACCGTAGGCTTTGTATTGATTTTCGGCGCCTTTGTTTACGGTCAGCTTGAACTCACCGTGGAAGGTGTAGATAAAGGACAGACCGAGGCTGCGTATGCACTCGGTTATAGCCGTAATAGGACGTTCTTCCGTATCGTTCTTCCGCAGGCTATGAAGATGTTTATTCCGGTATATTCTTCCGAGATTATCGGTCTTATTAAGGCTACGTCAGTCGTTGGCTACATTGCGGTGAACGACCTTACCAAGATGGGCGATATCATCCGAAGCAATACTTACGAGGCATTCTTCCCGCTGATTGCGGTTGCAGTTATTTATTTCCTAATCACTTGGGGTGCATCGGCTTTGTTGAACATTGTTCGTATCAAGCTGGAGCCTAAAAGAAGAAAGAACAAGAACGTTTTGAAAGGAGTCGTAAGATGATTCGTATCGAGCATTTAAGAAAAGAATATCCCAACGCCACTCCTTTAGCGGACGTGAACGTAACCATTAACAAAGGAGACGTTATTTCCATCATCGGACCTTCCGGTACGGGAAAGTCCACGCTCATCCGTTGCATCAATATGCTTGAAACTCCTACTTCGGGTGATATATGGGTGGACGGTGTGCGCATTACGGATAAGAAATGCGACATCAACAAGGTTAGACAGAAGATGGGGATGGTGTTCCAGTCCTTCAACCTTTTCAATCATATGAACGTAATTGAAAATATTATGGCGGCTCCGATGGATCTGTTAAAAAGAACCAAGCAGCAGGCATATGATGAGGGAATGAAGCTTCTCCGTATGGTAGGTCTTGCGGATAAGGCGTTCAATTATCCGGATGAGCTTTCCGGTGGACAAAAACAGCGTGTGGCTATTGCGAGAACGCTGGCAATGGAGCCGGAGGTGATATTGTTTGACGAGCCTACCTCTGCGTTGGATCCGACTATGGTAGGAGAAGTGCAGGCGGTAATTCGTGAGCTTGCCCGTCAGGGACTTACGATGATGATCGTTACACACGAAATGCGCTTTGCAAGAGAGGTTGCCAATCGTGTATTTTATATGGATGAGGGCGGGATTTACGAGGACGGTTCGCCTGACGATATATTCGAGCATCCCAAGCGTGAAAGAACCGTTCGCTTTATCAAGCACATCAAGGTATTTGAACACTTCATTGACTCCAAAGACTTTGACTTTATCGGCTTGAACAGCAAAATTGAGGAATTCGGCAGACGAAATCAGATCTCGCAGAAAGCCATTTACCGTGTTCAAACGATTTTTGAAGAGCTTTGTGTGCAGATCATTCTTCCCGAGCTTTCCGATGACTTTAATTTGCATATTGCCGTTGAATACTCGCAGGATGAGGAATCCGTTACTATGCAAATCAAATATAGCGGCAATCCCCTTAACCCGATGGATTCCGATAATTTGCTTTCTTTGAAGATTGCTGAAAATGCTGCACAGAGCATTGAATACCAAGCAATAAACACCGATGGCTTTACAAATCTCGTGATAGCGAAGATAAAATACTGATAATGGAAAATTTGCCGAGTTTGTTGAAAGGCAGCGGCTTGATACCTAATCGGAAATTTCTCAGAAAACTATACCTTTTCCTTTTTTAATCGTATAAATAGGTGAAAAGGCAGTAATGAAAACAAGGAGAAAGTGCTATGAAGAACCTTACCTCAGAAATGATTGAAAAAGCAAAAACT
Source organism: uncultured Clostridia bacterium (assembly GCA_937894775.1). Classification (GTDB taxonomy): domain Bacteria; phylum Bacillota; class Clostridia; order Oscillospirales; family CAG-272; genus HGM12713. The sequence goes on along the minus strand of CALAXC010000170.1, from coordinate 3,111 downwards.
GCAAAATCTACTGATGAGCTCCTTGAGCTTGCAAAGGCAAACGGTGTTGAAATAACCGAGGACGATGCAAAGAGATACTTTGCACAGCTCAGTCCCAAGTACGGTGAAATTGACGATGATGAACTCGACAATGTGGCAGGCGGTGCTTGCTATGCAGGTGATGGAAGAATGGTTGTTACTGTGGGATATGTCTGCGCTAATATTTACGGATGTCACCATTGCAAAAAATCATCTATTAGAATTGATGATTTAGGCTGTGTGTATTGTAATAAATGTAATCGCCAATTGACCTGCAAGGACTGTAACTACATGAGTTACGAGGGTGGAATGTGGCTCTGTAATCATGAGGCAAACAGGGGTTAGGAAACATACCCAAAAATTTGAGTGATTTTGTTTTATGTGGGAGGAAAATACCATGGGGATGTAAATAATCGCATTGGTGCGCTTATGGTGGAATCTTAAAATATAATACCCCAAAACGAGGAAAAGAAAATGAAAAAAATAATTGTATTGGCACTTGCCGTTTGTATGATCTGCTGTTGCTTTGTATCCTGCAATAGCGCAGAGGAAACCGAGCAAAAATTCTCAATCTATTTTGGATTGAACGACAAAGATACGGGCACGCAGGTGCTTACCGTTGAGGAAGCGCAAGCGGCTGCTCGTAAAATCATTACGGATAGCGGCTTCGGATATACCGAATATGTTACTCACGGTGGGTACGTGGAAAACGGCGTTGTGATTGAGAACGATACGCTCGTGTATATGATGATCTTTATTGAGCGAGCAGATGTAGAGGCGGTTGCAAAAGAAATCAAGGATGAACTCAATCTTGCATCTATTCACATCGAAGAAAGCTCCGCATCATTCAAGTTCTTTGAGTGATCGTGTCATTTGGGAGAAAGGATATGAGCATTATCAGTAGAAAACAAAAAAGAGTAAATGCTGTTTCAAAAACACTTCGATTGATCTCGGTTGCCTTAATCGTTGTTCTTGCCATATTGTGTATTTCCTCCTGCGGCTCGGATAAGCGAAGCGAGGATATCTACATATTGTTCACTAACGACGTGCATTGCGCGGCAGATACAAATATCGGGTACGCAGGGCTATCGGCATACAAGCAATCAATCGAAGCAAAAAGCAAATACGTCACCCTTGTTGACGTGGGCGACGCCGTTCAAGGAGATTACGTTGGAACGGTTTCAAAGGGCGCGTTTTCTATTGAGCTGATGAACGCGGTAGGATATGATCTCGCGGTTCTCGGCAACCACGAATTTGACTACGGTATGGAGCAGCTTTCCTCTTTGATAAGCTCCTCAAACGCAAGCTATCTCGGATGTAATATTACCTATTCGGGATCGGGCAACGGCATTGTATCTCAGTTGAAGCCCTACGAAATCATATCCTACGGAAAGGTTGACGTAGCGTTTATCGGTGTTTCCACTCCCGAAAGTATCACGGATTCCACTCCCTCCAACTTTATGGAAAACGGCGAGTTCGTGTATGACTTTGCTACCGGAGAGGACGGACAGAAGTTGTATGACACGGTTCAGAGAAACATTGACGAATGCAAAGACAAAGGTGCTGAGTACATCGTGATTCTCTCTCACCTTGGAGATAACAGTGAGTCCTCGCCCTATACCTCACTTGAGCTGATACAAAATACGACCGGAGCAGACGTTCTGCTGGACGGTCACGCGCACAGCGAGATCCCCTGTATGATCCTTGACGATAAGGACGGAAACGAGGTGCTTCTTTCCTCTACCGGAACCGAGCTTGAGAATATTGGTCAGCTTGTCATTACCGAGGAAGGCACGATTACCGTTGGCTTGATTTCGGATTACGGCAAAAAGGATGCAAATATTCAAAGCAAGATCGACGCGGAATACGCAGTTTACGAGCAAATGCTGAAGCAAAAGGTTGCAGACACCGCATTTGCACTCTCTCGGTACGATTCTGACGGAACCCGTATCGTGCGAAACAGAGAGACCGCCCTTGGCAATCTGTGCGCGGATGCGTATCGGTACGTTTCGGGCGCTGATATTGCCTTTGTCAACGGTGGTGGGATCCGCGCGGATATCGAGGCGGGAGAGATCACCTACGAGGATGTCATAGCCGTTCACCCTTACGCGAATACAATCTGCATGGTAAAGGCGAGCGGACAGGAGATACTTGACGCCTTGGAGTTTGCTTGCAGAAGCACGCTGGCAGTGATTGACGACGGCGAGAACGGCGGTTTCTTGCAGGTTTCGGGCATTAAATTTACGATTGATACCTCCGTTGCCTCGTCGGTGACGATGGATGAGAACGAGATGTTCGTTTCAGTCGGAGAAACGAGACGTGTCAAGGACGTTTATGTGTTATCGGACAGCGGCGAGTACCTTCCGATTGACGTAAATGCGGAATACACCGTTGCTTCTCACAACTATATGATAAAGGAACAGGGCGACGGTTATACGATGTTTGCGGACAACGAGCTGCTGATCGACGAAGGAATATACGATTATGAGGTACTGATCGCATATATCCAAAGCTTCGCGAATGGAATGATATCCGAACAGTATCAAACCACGGATGGCAGAATTTCCGTACAATAATTTGAAAAAAATTATACCTTTTCATTTCTGGATCGTATAAATAGGTGAAAAGGAAAAACAAAACTCAAAATCTAAGGAGGATTTTCAAATGAACCAAGAACTTATTACAAAAGCAAAGGCGGCAAAATCGGTCGAGGAGCTTCTTGAATTGGCAAAGGCAAGCAACGTGGAGCTGAGCGAGGAGCAGGCAAAGGAATATTTTGCAAAGCTCAATCCCACAAAAGGCGAGCTCTCCGATGATGAACTGGATGATGTATCCGGTGGCGGCTGCGGAGAGAGCAAAACCAAGTACTGCCCCAACTGCAATTCCGAGCTTCGTATGATCAGCGAGGGAACGGGTAATTTTTCTATGAAATTCTATTACCTTTGCGATTCCTGCGGTTATAAGGAAAAGCAGTAAAGCGTCAATGGCTGTAAAAGCAAAGTTACAAAATCATAAAGGAGGATAATTACTATGATGAACGAAGAAATGATTGCGAAGGCAAAGGAAGCAAAATCGGTTGAGGAGCTGATCGCT
>CALAXC010000169.1 GCA_937894775.1 uncultured Clostridia bacterium | reverse complement strand
CGATGGGGATCAAAAGATGTTCCAGCGTGTTGAGCCCCGAACGGATGTAAGCGCCCAAAGCATCGGGCACCGCAAGCCTTGCCATTCGCTTGAGAAATCCTCTGTTTCCGCTTGTTTTCATTCGTTCTGCGTGCACGTCGTAAAGGTAGCACCAAAGAGCCAGAGAAAAGGATGCGATCTCACTGCAGGTAATCGCCTGGCAGACCTTGCCGATGGCAAGAGAGGTTCCTAGTGTATTGTTCGATCCGATCAGAAAAACCGTCATCCCGATCTTGACCAACTGCTCTGCAAATTGGATCAGTGAATATCGGCTCATTTTTCGTGCTGCCGTCATATATCCGTTTAAAGCAGCCGACCAGGAAACGAAGGGGAGAGAAAAGGAGAGAATTCTTAAAGAATCGGAAGCGCTTTTGCTTTGGATCCAAACCAGGCTGAGAAAATCCGATAAAGAAAATAAAAGCCCGGCGCCGCTCAAGCCCAGGATGCCTGCGCACAGAAGAAGCCTGCGCATACTGTGGCGGGTGTGCTCAAAATCGTCGATACAGAGCCTGGTTGCAGAAAGATTCATTCCTCCGTACGAGAGTGTTTTCGCCATGGCGTAAACGGTCATAATGAGCTGAAATATTCCCATTCCTACCGTTCCGACCAGTCCCGTCAGATAAACGTTGAACCAAACGGCAACCGTTTTCATCAGAAAACTTGTCAAGGTTAAGGCAATGGTTGATGCTAAGAATAAGGGCAATAAATAAAACAGGAGTAAATTTATGGCAAAGCTGTGGGCCGGACGTACGGACGGCGTTACGGCAAAGATCGCGGATGATTTCAATTCGTCCGTTTCATTTGACAGCCGTATGTACAGAGTGCTTCGTGCATACTCGTTCATCAGCTCCGCAACAGCCCTTGTGGGTAACGATAATTATATCGATAACCTTGCTCTTGGCAGTTCAACTCCGCTCAGCTACGACTCTGTCAACAGAGACCTCTGGAGACGCACTTCAGGCTCCGAGCTTGCTTCGGCAACAATCATCGGTGACTCGGGTAGTGTAAACGGCAGAAGAAAGAGTAACGATCCCGTAATCTTATTCAAAACGGAATGGTAAACCACAAGCTTCTTTCTGAGAACAAATCCTAAAACAATATTGGCGAACTTAATAATTGCTATAACGGCTATCCATATCCAAACCCAAATAGGAAGGTAAATTATAGGCAATAGCTTAACCGCGCATACTGCCATAAAAACAAAGTCAGAGACAGTATCTAATTTTGAACCGAAGCTACTGACGGCATTGGTTTTCCTTGCAATTGCTCCATCAATCATATCGCTGAAGCCGCAGAGCAAATATGTGATGTAGAACGGAAATGAAGGTACATCAAAGAACAATAATGCAATACTACCTATGATGCGTAAGCCGGTAGTTATATTAGCAAGGTGTTTTTTCATATTCTGCTCGACAAATTGGAATTTGTTTAACGGTTTTCTAAAATCCATTTCTTTGACCAAGCAAACAATGTTTCGGACATCAAATTGAAATCTATCTCTCCACCATTTTTCAAATTTAAGAATATATCAACGATAAGCCGTTCATCAGTTGAAACAACATCGCGCAATTCACTTTGGCATTTTATGTATTTGCCCGTTTGCTTAAAAGCGATAGCTTGCACAACGAAAGAGGCGGATTTATACAATCCTTTCAAAATATCTTTGCTTTTTTCGTGCAGCATATTGTGAACGCATCCGTGATAGATGTTACAAGCACCTATTTTAATCGCTCTGTTAACAGCAGATTCATCAATCACCGCAAGCAATTCATCAAGACTACCTTGTATAGGGGTTGTGTCATAATAAAACTGAAAAAGGTCGGAAGGCTCCCAATTCAAAAGCTCATCCTTGCCCGAAACAAAGCCGCATATCAACTCTCTGTAAGGCAGTGTATTTAGCATCGCATTGTATTTATGAATATCTGTAATTGACAGTTCATCAAGTATTACAACAACATCAATATCACTTGTTTCGGTTGCCTCACCACGGCCATAACTTCCCTGCAAACCGACAAACCAAACACGGTCTCCGAAAGCTTCATTTATGGTACTCAAAAATTCATTCATCCAAGTGTTTATTTCTATCATTTCGTTCACCTCCAAATTCAAGTTAAGGTTTTACTCCCTGATTTCACCAACAAAAGTTTATTTATGGGTGTAAGTTTTCAAGATGGTTTGTCAGTTTTGCCATCGAATCAATAAGAACTTCCATCTCATCATTTGATACCACGCTAAAAATCTCTTTTACACTTTCCGAAGATCCCACCTTATTGTCGGCAAGAAAGGCTTTGGCTTTATCGGTTAGAAAAAGTCTTTGCTTACGCCGATCATTTTCATCCTGCTGCGAAGTAATATAGCCATCCTGCAAGAGCTTTGCATACAGTTTGTTGGCATTCTGATGAGTGCAACCCAAAAAATCATTCCAAAGTTTTTTCGTTTTGGAACATCTGCACGCTTTCTCTTCACACTTCTAAAAAGAAATATCAAAATTCCACTTACAAAAAACCGAACACCGGCAAAAAGCAGAATTGCCGGGATATCATTTGCGTTCATTTCAAACGCTGTATACGAAACTTTAATCATCGGGAAAAGCGAGCCCCAAGGCGCGCACACAAAGAGCGCCGCAAGCACTCCCGTCACGTTTCCCTTTAGTATCTTTTCTGTCATTTTATACCTTCTTATTTTTTATAAGATTCCTTCCGCTCGCTTGATATATGCGTCCTGCTCGTTTTTATCCAAATTGTTCCAAAGCGCATTCCAGCCACACACACGCACCTGAAGCGTTGCATACTTTTCGGGATCGTCCTCGGTCTTGCCCTTGAACACACAGTTTGAGAAGGTCAGATTTTCTATGGGATTTTCCTTTCTGCCCTTGATATACGGAAGCAAAAGTCCGTCCGCCCGAATATTGTTGAACGAAATGTTTCTGACCGCCTCGCACATTACAAACGAATCCTCGTGTATATACATGAAAACGGGCGCGGCATACATATCGTTCATCACGATATTGTCGAACACGATGTTTTCTATGAGAGTTGCCTCGCGACCCTGATCGGGGTCAAGCTCACAGTCCTTCATTTTGGGAAGGTGAACGCAGATTCCCTTGGTACTGTCGGTCATCACTATGTTGGAAAACGCGCAGTTCCTGATAACGCCGTCGTTTGCCCAGCCCAAGCGGATACAGCAGGCGTAGCTTGTCAGATTGCAGTTTGTGACCGTCACACGCTCACAAATTTTGTTTTCCGCCAAGGAGCGATTGTTTGCTCTCACCACGATACAGTCGTCACCCGTCACGATATTGCAGTTCGATATATTTACGTTTCGGCTTGAATTGATGTGTATTCCGTCGTTGTTGCGGTAGGTAGGTTGCATACCCCCAACAATGATAATTTTTTGAAAATTATCTTTTATGCGTTTGAGAGAGTTGAGCTCTTGTTCTTGTTTTTCTAAAGTTGGCATCTCATAAGCGGATTGTATGTATATGCGATCGTAGCCTTTGTT
>CALAXC010000168.1 GCA_937894775.1 uncultured Clostridia bacterium | reverse complement strand
TCAAAAATGCAACCTATGCCAAAAAGCCTTGTTTTACAAGGCTTTTTCGGTTTTTTAGGGCAAAATTTTTGACCTTTTGTTTTTTGCAACTTTTTCCGAGCCTTCGGGACTTGAACCCGCGACATTTTATAATGAAATCAACTGAGCCTACGTTTTATTGTTTTTTGATTTTTCTGTAAAGAAGCGGGGAAAGGCCAATTTTTTGTTTGAAGACATTGGAAAAATAATTTGAATCGTTGAATCCAACGGAAAAAGAAATTTGTGTGACGTTTAAATTGGAATACTCCAATAATTGTTTGGCATAATTTAAGCGAATATCGGTTAAATATTCACGAAAGCTTTTACCCGTATAGCTTTTGAAGCTATGACTGAAATAGGATTTGCTGCACGAAAATTTTTTGCATATCAGATCCGTTGTGAGATCTATAGAATAATGTCGTTGAATATAGTGACATATTGCCTCATTTAAGGAAGCGGCTTGCGGGTCTTTTATTTCCTTTAGATAAGCAAGCTCAAGCATTTTGCAAAGTGGAAGAATAAGCGTGTCTATTCTTTTTTTGTCTGGAATATTTGCTTTGAGCTTATTATATTCTCTTGAAACAGAATCCAAATTGCAATCGAACTGTTCGGAAATGAAAGAAATATATTGCTCTTTGTTATCACAAGCGTAACCGCTTACTGAAATAAAGCCGATTATGCTTTCTTTGTTGTGCAACAGATAAATATATTCTTTGACTCCTGCATAACAAATGTCGCAAAAGCTTTCGTTTGTTTGGCAGCATTGATTGAAAACTTTCTTTTGCTGTGATACACATTCCTTGTGACCGTTTGGTAACGATTTTATGTAGGAGCAATAGGAATTATCATGAATATTAAAGTTCATCAGTGTGCTGCCTGTAATCAGTGTTTCGTCCTGAAAAGGGTGCAATGATACAGAAAGTCCGCAATCTTTAATAAGATATAAAATATAATTTTGAATAATTTTTATTTCCATAAATCCTCTATTTGCTTGTTTTTATATAAAACAAGCAGTTAATTATAGGTTATTTCTTTGGTTTTGTGCTATTATTGTATCATAAAGTATAGAAAATAGCAATAGGAGAGAGTAGTTATATGAGAAATAAAAATTATCAAACGGATTTGTGTGTTGTTGGTGGTGGTATGGCGGGACTTTGCTGCGCGATTGCGGCTGCACGACACGGTATAAAGGTGATTTTAGTGCAGGATCGTCCTGTGCTTGGTGGAAACGCATCAAGCGAGATTAGAATGTGGATCGGAGGTGCGCACGGCAAGGACAATCGTGAGGGAGGAATTATTGAGGAAATCTTTCTTGAAAATTTTCATCAAAATCCGTCACTGAAATATCCGATTTGGGATAGTGTGCTGTATGAAAAAGCGAAAGCCGAGGAAAATCTAACGCTTCTCTTGAACACAAGTTGCTTGGACGCCACAATGGACAGAAATCGGATCGTCAGCATCAAGGCTTGGCAGTCAAACGCAGAGACTTTTCATACCATATCTGCAACCTATTTTGCCGATTGCTCGGGCGATTCGATCTTAGCTCCGTTGAGCGGAGCTAAGTATATGTACGGTCGAGAAGCGAAATCCGATTTTGGCGAAACGATCCCACCGGATGTAGCTGATAAAAAGACTATGGGTATGAGTTGTCTGTTCCAAATTCGCGAAACCGATCACAAGGTGGATTTTATTCCACCTTCGTGGGCATATCGATATCAATCGGACGCGGAGCTACCCTATAAAGATCACGATAAAAGTAATAACTTTTGGTGGATCGAGCTTGGCGGCGAATGGGATTGCATCCATGATACCGACAGATGCCGTGATGAATTGCTTAAAATATGCTATGGTGTGTGGGATCACATGAAAAATCACGGGGATCATGGTGTAGATAATTGGGAACTTGAGTGGATTGGGTTCCTACCCGGGAAGCGAGAAAGCCGTCGCTACATCGGCAAATATATTGTCACGCAAAACGATGTTGAGGCCGAGGGAAGATTTGACGATATCGTAGCATATGCGGGCTGGTCTATGGATGATCATTTTCCGGAGGGATTCTATTACACAAAGGGGCATCCGACGATCTATCATCCCGCTCCTCAGCCATGGGGACTTCCGCTTAGATGCATGATATCGGAGAACATTGAAAATCTTGTTTTTGCGGGAAGAAACATCAGTGTTACTCACGCTGCGCTTTCTTCGTCTCGTGTGATGGCGACCTGTGCGATTCTTGGTCAGGCACTTGGTACCGCGGTAGCTCAAGCGATCAAAAGCAACTGTACAATTGAAAATGTGGATATCGGCGTGCTTCAACAAACTCTCATGGATGATGATTGTTATATCCCTTGGCACGAGAGAAAAGTACCGATGACGACACGGCAGGCAAAATGCAACGCTGAAGTAATTAGAAACGGCAAAGATCGCGGTGAAGAAAATCTTTGGACAGGAAAAACAGGAGATTTTATTGAATATACCTTTGACAAGGACACCGATATTTCCGAAATACGCCTTGTTTTCGACAACGATATGAATCGGAAATATCACAATATGCCCTGCAATTATCCGCTGGTTCAGACGAAATTCAAGCTTCCCGAGACACTGATTAAGGAATACAGACTTGAGGGGGAGAGCTTTGACGGTGAACGTTTTGCGATTTGCGTTTCGGATAATCATCAACGGTTTGTGCGGTGTTCTGTAAATTGGAAGATCAAAAAAATACGGTTCATTCCGATCTCGACACACGGGTGTAAAACTTTTCGGTTGTTTGATTTTGAAATAATGTGAACATATGGGTTGCATTTTTGTACTATGAACCCATTGAAATTTACAATGTTTCCAACAAAGATTAAAGAACTAATTCAAGGACTAATATTAAAGAATTAAGTTATTTTCACGTAAGTGGAGATAAAGTCTTTTCTGTTGAAAATAAATATATATTGAAAATTAGTGATAACACAAAAAGATTAGAAAAAGAGTTTCAAAAAGATAAATGGATTAATAAATATATTCCTTCTTCCAAACCTATTTTATTCACTATCGAAAA
>CALAXC010000167.1 GCA_937894775.1 uncultured Clostridia bacterium | reverse complement strand
CGTTTGGGATCTGGGACAAAAAAGTTCGACTCCGCTTCGCTCCGCTCAGGATGACAGCTAAAGTTGGATTTTTCGTACATTCTGCGTTGATTTATGCTACTGCTTAAATCAAGTTACATTATACACTTTTTTTGCGTCGATAAATGTCTGATTATTGGTTTTGACTACTGTAATAGCGGCAAATTCAGCTTCTGTTCCCATATATTTAACCGTTTCAAGCTTTGAACAAAGTGAGAAAGTACTGCTTGCTATAGCCGTTATTTTTTTAGTGAGTGTGATCTCCTTGAGATTCAGGCAGGAATTGAATGCGTTTGATCCGATAGCCGTTACACCCTCGGATATCTTGACTGTTTCGATCTTTGCGTGATATCCGAACGCATATTTGTAAAGCTGGTATTCTTCGCCCTTGTAGTTGTCGGGAAGAACTATGTCTTTTGCATCTCCCTTGTAGCCTATAAGATAATTTGTTCCACCGTGAGTGTAGAAGATAAAGTCGTCTACGTAATCGACCTTTCGTCCGCCTACACTTAATTCAAGTGCGTATTTACCCGCTTTTCCGTTATCGTCACCATTAGGTGTGATAGTAAGCGAGGATTCGTTTACTACATCAAGAAGCTTAAAGCAATAAAGAAAAGCTGAATCTTTAATTGATTTTAAATTCTTAGGAAGATTTACACTTACCAAATTATGCGCCTTATAAAATGCGCTGTTATTTATTGTTTCGAGTGAATCGGGTAATGTGATCGAGGTGATCGAATGGCAATTCGCAAAGCCGAATTCTCCGATCTCCTTGAGGTTTTTAGGTAAGGTTACCTCGCTAAGCGAAGCACATTCATCAAATACGTGCCCCGAAATAACTGTTACATTATCGGGGATCACGATGCTTTTGAGCTCTGAACAGTGGAAAAACGCGCTCTCTCTGATATCCTTTACACTGCTTGGGATCGTTATATTCACAATAGAATCGCAGGAAGCAAATGAGAGGATTCCGATCGTTTCAAGTCCTTCATTGAGCTTAACCTTCTCAAGCTTTGAGCAAGCAGCAAATGCGGAATCACCTATGATCTTTAATGATGCGGGGAATGTTATCTCGCTTATATCCGTTATGTTTGCCGCATAATCGGCAATTATAGTCGTTCCGTCTTTTACGGTAATTGCGCCCGTTTTACCGTCTTTTATTTTGACGAGAATATTACCGATATAGAGCTGACCGTCTGACCAGCTTGCGCTGTCAAGATATAAAGCCGTATCTGTAAATGCCGATGCGCCTACCTTTTTGAGCGCTTTACCGCCCGTAACCGTCTTAAGCGATCCGCAGGAATAAAAAGCCGAATGTTCTATTTCTGTTATATTGTCCGGAATATTTATTTCTGCAAGCTTTTCGCAGTCTTCAAAGGTTGATTTCTTTATTTTTGTTATTGTATTACCGAAAGAAACGCTTTCAAGTGCGGGACACGCGAAGAATGCTTTTTCACCGAGATCTGTTACACCGTCTGCAAAAGTAACGCTCTTAAGGTCGGGCATATGTGCAAATGCTTTTGCGCCTATCGTTGCTATTTTTGCGGGAACTGTTATTGAAACGATGCCCGATGTACCTGCAAATGCGCCCTCACCTATAGCTATTACAGGTTTTTTCTCATAGAATTCGGGAATGATAACATCTTTATTCGGGTATGAGCCTTTTCCGATAACCGTATAGTATTTTCTATCTTCCGAAAGCTCAAATTCGAGCTCACTTTCGGCTTTTATTTCCTCGTTCCACGATATTTCGCTTTCACTTTCGCTGTTATCGGGCGTTTCGGTTGGATCGTTATTGTTATTCGAACCGCACGCTGTTAAAACAGAAAGAATAAGAAGCGCAGCAATTAAAAATATAAAATACTTTTTCATAATAAGAACCTTGCTTTAATATTTCTAAAAATAGCTTTTATACTGTTTTTCTGGGGACTATTTTACCTGTGAGGTAGTCCTCGTACTGTTTATCCTCTATTATTGTGGGGTCTGTCATAGGACTTTCGATAAATCCTGCGCCGCCTTCTTCCGAAACTGTAAGAAGTGAGTTCTTTGTGTCGATGCGGAAGTTTACTCTGGGTGAACGAATTATAGAATTGAATTTACCGAACACCTTAAATCCTACCTCTACACCGCCGTCTGATGAATACCACATAATGTATGAGTTGTTGTAGATGTTGTTTGAGCTTGTCTGCATTGTAAAGCCTGTGCAGAAGTTATCGCTGTAGCAGATATCGTAGAAGTTATCGTTCCATTCGTCCTCAAAGCCTACGCTTGTAAGATAGTTTTCTTCGAGTGCGAGCTCGTCTTCATAGATATAAAGGGGATGGAGATTACGGAAGAGGTTTCCGCCGCTGTGTGCCACGATTCCCTTATGAACGCTTGCGATACGCATATTTGTGAGCGTGTTATCGTGTCCCTCGAGAAGAACGCCCCAAGAGCCTACCTTGTTTGTTCCTACTATGTTTACGTCACGAACGTCTGCGTCGGAAGAACGGCTGTTTGCGCCCCATTTTATATGTATTCCGATAACTGTATTCTTTATCGACACCTTACGGATAGCTGTTTCACGTCCGCTGTCGATAGAAATTCCGTTAGCCTTGCCGCTTCCGTCAAGTATTCCGCCCTCGAAGAAGTAGTTGCTTCCGTTTGTGTTTATATCGTTAAAGGGCTCTGCCGCGCCAAGACGTACGAGCGCCTCTTTTTCGGTCCAATCGTCGGTTGCCTTTATTGTTGCATAGCAAGAAAGAACAAGTGAAACGCTGTGGATCGGATTTGCGGGTGTGCATATAGGCTTTGAAATGAGATATACTCCGTCGGGGAAGTAAAGTGTTCTGTTCGGATTGTCAAGAATGAGCTTCTGAAGCTCGTCGGATACGTCTTTTCCGCTGTCTGCCTTTATGTAATCTGTGACTATAAGATAGCCGAGTTCTCTTTCGTTCATTGTGTTTATCTCCTTAGTAATTATTTGTTGTGTTTATGTTAAGGGAAGAACCTACGTATGGGGTTCTTCCTCTTCCTTTGCTTCGCAAAGAAATTCACCCTCTCCTTTGGGTGAGCTATGTGTGTGCGCTGCCCTCGATTTTATGCGTCATCCTGAGCGGAGCGAAGCGGAGTCGAACTTTTTCGTCTTAGATCCCAAAC
>CALAXC010000166.1 GCA_937894775.1 uncultured Clostridia bacterium | reverse complement strand
CAAAGTTGCGGCGAGCGCCTTAAGTTGTTACAGTTCAACCACCGTTACACCGTGATTGCACACCTTAATGAGTGGCTCCAATTCACGATACCGATTTTTCAATTCCAACGATTTGAAATTGAAAATAGAGAAGTCTTCGCCAAAGATTACAGATCTGACTTTCCCGGTTCGTTCTTGTGCCTTTAGCCATTGACGTGCCTTGTCATGAATTGCTCCACCTTTTCCCGTGCTGCCATAGCCATGAATAACAAGCACGCATTTATACTTATTGCGGCGATACCGATCAAGCGAATTCTTCAAATGATCCATTGCTTCAGAAACAAGCGGCATCCCTTCTTTGATGTTAAGCTCCGTATATGCACTCATTGTACAACCTCCTTCACGTAGCGAGAACCGAATTTTTCAGAATCCAAGGGAACTGTTTTCAGTATCTCTGATAGAGAGGTTGTGTTCAAATTACCGAAGGTCTGATATATACCGTTGTTGTTAAGCTGAAATTCGCCTTCGGGATTGACCATCAAATAGGAATTTTCCATGCTTCCACAAGGCTCGGCTACCATAACCGACTCAAATGCCTTGTGTCGTTTACAGAAAGATTCAAATTCGCGTTCTGTGATTTCGTAAGGCTTGGCTTGATCGTTGATGCCATCGATCAAATGCATTTGAAACAACTTGATTTTCTTAGGGCTTAACACTCGATATAGTTCTGAAAGATCTTCATCGAGGTTAAGCCTTGAAACCACCGTGTTGATCTTTAAGTCGATACCGCAGTCGTGTATAGCTTTTGCGAGCTTGCTCCACTGAGAAAGCGATATGACCTTATTTCGGCAGCATCTACCGATTGTAAGATTGGTATCGCAATCTATGGAATCAATGCTGATTCCAATGCAGGATACCTTGCCTTGCCAAGAACGTATGCGTTCAGGCGTCAGCAGAGAACCATTGGTGACGATTGACACTCGGATTCCAAGTGAACTTGTGTAGTCAATCAATTTATCAAGGTGTTCATATAAGGTCGGTTCGCCGCCTGCGAAGTTGATCCTTCCGTCGGTGATATTGTTTTGTGTGAAATACAAGGCAATATTTTCAACGATCTTTTTCGCATCGTCAAGTGTTGGATCTTTTTGTCCGTCAAATTTGCCGAAGCAGTAGGTGCAATGATAATTGCAACGGTTGGTAATGTGGTAATTTACCACGTGAAAGTTTTTCATAATAATCCTCCTAAAAATGATTTGGGAGGATCATACCGTTCCGTTTTAATTAGAATTTTTTGTTGTTTTTGTAGTTATCGCGAATCGTTTCGCCGTATTTCTCTAAAACGGACAGAAATCCATTATTGAGATAATCATGGAAAGCCCATGCTACTCCGTAGTTGTGGCTTTCTCCGTAAATAGCCGTATTGCCAAAGCTATTTGTAATATATCTTCGCTTGTCTTTATCGTCCGTGCCAAGCGAAGCAATCAGAATGACCTTGTCAAGTGCATTCCAAAGTGTACGAAGCTCGCCAGTCATAACAGAGCAAGGAGAAGGGAGTATTCTTGACCAATAGTCCATATCGATGTCTTTGTTATGCTTGTTTTCTTCTGTTGGACGAACTTCTTTTCGTAGTTGTTTCGGGAAGGTTTTGAGAAGTAGCTGCTTTGCGAAATCCATTGCTTGCGCAACACCTAAATCACGGTAAACAGAACCGATGATCATTTCAAGTGAATCGGCAAGATACTTCTCTTGATTGAGTGCTTGAAGCTTTTCTTCGTCGAATGTTTCGTAATCGTAGAACAACGAATCAAATTCAACATATTTAGCAGGCAACCCAATTTGCAAATAAAGCTTGTCAAAACCGAGCTTTTTGGAGATCAGTACCTGAGATTCGGCGCGAGTAAAGTGTTCGAACTTTTCCGCCATGTTTTCGGTATCAGGATTATAGAACAGCAGTTCTGCTACAGCAAGTCCATATATCGCATCACCGATTTGTTCAAGAACAGGGAAAGATTCAGCTTCCTCAATGAGCGCGGTATCGCGGTCAAGCAAGGAAATGATATAATCGTTCTTGTGTTCTTCGCTTGCATTGATACCGTATGTGCCGAGAATTCGCTTCAACTCTTCGAAGTGCTTCTCTCTGGTAGAGGTGTCAAGCTGATGAACGGTGCAGATTCCAATTCTTCTTTCGATTGCTTTTATCAAATCCACAAAGATTCTTTGTAGGTAGGAAAATTGCATTTGCTCGTCATCTGAAAGAAGCGTAACGGCATAAGCCTTCAGGTATACGCGTTTCCAGATGTTTTCGAAAGAGAAACAATCGGAATGATAGGCCGTGAATAATCTACGATCTTCGTTGTCTGCAGAATATCTGAAGGGAGCAGCATCGAGAATAACGGCTATATCGTTATGTTCTTGGGTTTCCTTTGCTATAAAGCGATTGATTTCTACATTGAGATATTTTTCAACGGCTTCGTAATCATTGGGATAATTGTAATCGCGAATAAAATGCTCCCAAACACGCTTTCCAATTTCAAAGAAAGCAGGTTCTGCTTTGCTCATTGGATAGCAAAGTGGTACTGACTTTACGATAGACAAGTCGCAATAAGATTCCAAACGCTTGAAAGCGAATCTGAATGCTTGGTCTTCAAGACTCTCTATAAGCTCGTTGCGCTTAGACATCCAAAGAGGGAAGTGGTGTTCAAAAACGAGCTGCATATGCGGCATCTTTTGCAAATTTTCAGAGACCAGATGTCATTGTTGTCATATCGGCATATTTGAGCGATCTCCGGTAATCTGCGTGACTTATTGCAATTGGCGATATTGCTTATGCGCTGCACGTGATCACCGCCAGAATCGCTATATTTTAATTTTTTTACCGGAATAACAATATACTTCAGATGGTTTGATTTCTTTGAGAGTGGTGCTATATTTGATCCATCGCTCATTTGCGTGATGGTTGTTTAACAGGGAACAAAATCGATACGGTTTTGTGTAGCCATAATTGTAGCCATAATTCTTGATTTTTACTGGTAAAAAAGCTATAAACTATTGTGTGCCCGTAGCTCAGCTGGATAGAGCGTCTGCCTCCGGAGTAGAAGGTCTCGCGTTCGAATCGCGACGGGCATACCATTTTTTTTGCCTTTTTTCCGGTGTTTTGAGTTCAAACTCACAACACTGG
>CALAXC010000165.1 GCA_937894775.1 uncultured Clostridia bacterium | reverse complement strand
ACGCTAATACATAAATTCCGTTACGAGAAAGGAAAGCAGTATCCTGTGCTTTCTACTCGTGATGATATTGTCGTGCTTGTTGATGAAGCACATAGAACACAGTATAAAGACCTTGCAGAAAATATGAGAACAGCGCTGCCCAATGCAAACTATATTGCCTTTACGGGTACGCCTTTGCTTGGCGCAAAGCGACTGACAAATCAGTGGTTCGGCAACTATGTTTCTGAATATAACTTTGCACAGTCTGTTGCTGATGGTTCTACCGTTCCGCTTTATTATTCAAGACGTGTTCCGTCTGTTTGGTTGCAAAATGATTTTCTTGATGATGACGTGGTGGAAATTATCGAGGAAGAGAATCTTAATGAAGATGAAACTAGACTGCTTGAAAACTCTGCATCCCGTATTTTAGAGGTTATCAAGCGTGAGGACCGTCTAGATAAGATTGCTCAGGATATTGCCTATCACTTCCCGAGACGTGGTTTCTTGGGTAAAGGTATGGTGGTGTCGGTTGATAAGTTCACAGCTGTAAAAATGTATGACAAGGTTCAGCACTATTGGGCTATTGAAAAGCAGAATATTATCAAAGAGCGAAATGCCGCTAAAACCAAAGAGGAACGAGATAGGCTCACTGCCATTCTTGATTATATGAATAAGGTGGAGATGGCTGTTATCGTTTCCGAAGAAGCGGACGAGAATCAAAAGTTCGCGGCGCAGGGGCTTGATATTTCTTCTCACCGTGCCAAAATGAACGAGATCACACCCGAGGGCAAGGATATTGAGGATCGTTTCAAAGACCCGACTGATCCGCTTCAGCTTGTATTCGTATGCGCAATGTGGCTGACGGGATTTGACGTGAAGCGCCTTTCGTCGGTTTATCTTGATAAGCCTATGAAGGGGCATACTCTGATGCAGGCAATTGCACGTGCAAACCGTGTATTCCCAACGAAAACTTGCGGTATTATCGTGGATTACGTCAACGTTTTCAAGTATATGAAGAAGGCTCTTTCGGACTATGCTTCGGGCGACGATGACACCGAATTTCCGGCTAAAGACATCGATCAGTTAATCGTTAACATTGATTCTTGTATCGACGAAACAGATTCTTTCTTAAAGGAAATGGGCATTGATCTTGACAAGATTATTGCCGAGGCTTCTACCTTTGATAAGCTTGACGAGTTACGTGCAGCATATAATAAAATTATTGCTACCGACGATGCAAAGGATCGTTTTAAGGTCTTGGCGAACACAACGATCAATCTATACGAAGCCGCTAAGCCTGAAATTTTTGAGCAGAGTTGGACAAATGAAAAGTTCTCGCCTATATCTTACTTGCACGGTCTTTTCTACAATTACATTGACGATGAAAAGATCAATCGCGCACGACTTCGTATGGCGCAGGTGCTTGACACAAGCATTTCTTCCAACGTAAACGTAGACGCTGATTCCGAGTATGTGATTCATGGCTCAAAGGTTATCGATCTTTCTAAAATCGATGTGGACGAGCTTCGTTTGGAAATCAAAAAGACTCCCTACAAAGCAATCGAAATCGACGATTTGAAAAAGTATTTGGAAGAAGCTCTCCAAAAGATGATTAACAAAAACTGCACTCGCGTGAAGTTCTCGGAGCGTTTCAAAGGAATTGTTGATAGATACAACGCCGGGGGATCGGAGAATGAGGATTACTACGAGCAGTTAATCAAATTGCTCGAAGAAATGCAAGCCGAGCAGAAGCGTGCCGACACAGAGGGGCTAAGCGAAGAAGAACTTGAAGTTTATGACCTTTTGATTAAAGGCAAGAAGCTCACAAAAGCCGAGGAGCAAAAAGTAAAACTTGCCGCGAAGAATCTCTATAAGAAGCTCACGGAAGAAAAGGCAACTCTTATGGTGGTGGATTGGTATAAGGACGATCAGCCCACCGAGCGCGTCAAAAATGCAATCAAAGAGTCGCTCAATATCGACCTTCCCGAGTGTTACGACAAAGATTCTTTCAACGCGAAAACCGT
>CALAXC010000164.1 GCA_937894775.1 uncultured Clostridia bacterium | reverse complement strand
GTTCGTGACAGAGATACTATGGAGCAGGTAAGAATACCGATCTCTGAGCTTCGTGCTTATATTGAAAAAGTTATCGAATTTTGATTATAGGAGGAAAATATGGCAGGAAAAAGCGGAACAGTTACAAGAGTCCTTACAAGTATCGCTTTTATAGCGCTTGGACTTGGTTTTGCCGTTGATGCCGTTGTGAATCTTGCGGATGGAGATTTTAAAGCGGTTCTCGGTTTAAATTCAATTCTTGGAATTCTTATGTTTGTACTTGGAATAATGGGTGTTTCAAAGGCATCTATGAAAGCTTGCCGAGTAGTTGCGGTAGTAGTATGTATTCTTGCAATAACAAGCTTCGTACTTACCGTCTTCACTTTTGATTTCAAGGCGATCATTGGCGGTATAACAACGACCTTTGTTTGGGCGTTGCTTGCGTGGATCTATTTCGATATCGATTAATAAAAAAAGACAACCGAGCTAACATAACTCGGTTGTCTTTTTTATTATCAAAGTATTTGACACAATTCTTTGAGTGTTTTTGCGAGTTCAAATGCGAGAACGCGAATTTCGTCAAGAGGTGGATTTTCCATCGCTCTGTAACGGTTTATCTTTGCTGTGGGAGGATATGCCATAGGAATCATATCACAGCATTCAAGTAAGTTCGCAGCTTTTTCGCATACGTTGAGAAGCTCGTCAACGTTCGAACGGCGATAGTCAAAGCAATCTTCGGTATATTCGGAGAGTGCTTTTTTGATAGCATTGATACAGTTATTTGCCGCACCTTCTCTGTTGGGAAGGGGAACGATAATAGAATCGCCTCTGTTTCTGTAGCAGCCAAACATAGCCGCAATAGTTGCGGGATCACGAACCGTTCCGTCAGGATAGAAGATTCCGTGTTCTGTGTCGCATCTATCGTGGATCATAAGCTCAAAGAGCATCCAACCCATATTGAAGTGATTGCATACTTCAAGTGCCATATCATAGGGGTTGCATCTTGCAAGACATCCTGTTTCTGTCTGAATTACGGGTTTACCGTATTTTTTAGAAAGAGCATCTGCGGTTGCATAGTTCTTCATACATTTTGCCTTGGTAGAGCTGTAGTCGTGGAAAGAGAATACGTCAACATCATCTGCGGTATATTCAATTTCATAACCTCTGGTATGTCCGACTGTTGTCGCTGTTTTTGGATCAAGAGTTTTAACAAGATTGCAGTAATGACGAACAAAGCTCCAGATGCGCTCGGTTCTGTATTTTACTTCCTCTTCCGAGATGCCTTTTTCGAGAAGCCAGGGGTTGTATGAAGGCTCATTCATAATATCCCACATTAAAAGACCTTCTTCGTCTTTGATCTCGTTTACAACATAGGTTACGTATTCATCAAGAAATTTCATATTTTCTTCTTCAACGTATTCTGTTTTGAAACGGTTACCATTAAGTAATATCGGCATTACCGTATATCCGCAATCGTAGCAGATGCGTATGTAATTGCGGAGCTCGTCGCAAAATCCTTTGGGATCTTCTGCCCATTCTTCGGCAACAAGCCAAATACGAATAGAGTTAAGATTTACACGTTTACCGTAACTTAACTGCTGACGTGTGGTGGCTTCGTCGCAAATATAATGATTTACACCGCGAAGCCAGGAATAGTCCTTTAAAACTTCCATTTTTTTATTCTCCTTTTTTATTTGTTTTCAGTTTTTAAAAATTTAAGAATATCGTATATTGTTTTTATGGGGTGAGTCTGGATCCCCTGAATTTTAGAACAGCTTGGGGCGTTGCTTGCGGGGATGAGAGCATCGGTAAAGCCGAGTCGGGCAGCTTCTTTAACGCGTTGTTCGATGCCTGATACAGCACGGCATTCTCCCGCAAGTCCTATTTCTCCAATGGCAATAAGATCGTCGGGGATCTTTTTGTCGGTAAGAGAAGAAATAAGCGACATAGCTATTCCAAGATCGGAAGCAGGCTCGTCTATTTCAAGTCCGCCGATCACGTTGAGATAAACATCGGTGCTTGAAAATTTCAGATTTAAACGCTTTTCCAAAACCGCAAGGATAAGGCAGGTGCGGTTATAGTCGATTCCGTTTGACGTGCGTCGCGGAGCAGGGAAAGTTGTTTGAGTCACGAGAGCTTGGATCTCTGCAACTATGGGACGCGTTCCTTCTATAGTACATACCGCACAGTTACCCGAAATGTTGGTAGGACGGTCGGAAAGAAGCATTTCCGAGGGGTTTGGAACCTGTCGCAATCCAATATCCGTCATCTCAAAAACGCCTATTTCATTGGTAGAACCGAAACGGTTTTTCTGAGCTCTTATAATGCGGTAGCTCTGACGTTTATCACCTTCAAAATTCAAGACGGCATCAACCATATGCTCAAGGACCTTAGGTCCTGCTATACCGCCTTCCTTGTTTACGTGTCCGACAAGGATGACCGAAGTTCCTTCGGATTTAGCTTTGCTGATAAATGAAAGAGCAACTTCCTTTACGTTAGAAACACTTCCGGGTGAGGAAGCTATAGCTTCGGAATACATAGTCTGAACCGAGTCGACGATCATCACATCGGGTTTTATTTTCTTTGCTTCGGAAAGTATTTTTTCTATGTTGGTCTCGGTGAGAATGTAAAGATTTTTTCCTTTTACGTTGAGTCTTTGAGCACGTAGCTTTATCTGTCCTGAGGATTCCTCGCCCGAGATATAGAGAACTCTTTTTTGATCACCGAGAGTATCGCATATCTGTAAAAGCAGAGTCGATTTTCCAATGCCCGGTTCACCCGAAAGAAGAACAGCCGAACCCGAAACAAGACCTCCGCCAAGCACTCTGTCAAGCTCGGAAAGTCCTGTGTTTGAGCGAATATATTCCGACGTTGAAAGCTCTGAAAAGGGAAGCGCCTGACTGTCACCCGAAAAAATAGCAGAAGTTCTTTGCTTTGCCGCAACGGTGGGAGCGGTTTGCTCTACGTCCTCAACAAAGGAGTTCCAGGAATTACATTTAGGACACTTGCCAAGCCATTTAGGACTTACGTATTCACAGCTTGAGCATATATATACTGTTTTTAAACCTTTCATAAATACCTCGTAATAATAGTATATAATCATTATACAACAGCCGAAGATAAAAATCAAGGTTTTTATTGACAGCAAGATATAAATTTTGAAAAAATATCTTTACAAAGTGTTGAAAGGAAAACTATTTTAAAAAATCAATTATTCCATCGCTGATAGAATCACAAAGAGCATTTTGATAAGATTCTTGACAGAGTAGAGAACATTCCTCGGGGTTTGAAATAAATCCGCACTCTATAAGGACAGAAGGGCAGTAAAGCTTATCTAAAAGATATATACTTGAATCACCTTCCTTTGATGGGCGTGTGTGCTCCGGCTGCAGGGAGCTCTTTACAGCGTTTTCGATCAATAATGAAAGTAATTTTGATTCGGGAGCGTTTGGCGAATAGTAGACCTGAAAGCCTCGATATTGCTTTTTTGGAAAGGAATTTTGGTGAATACTTATAAATATTGCGTTTTCATATTTTTCCGCGAATTCTTTTCTCGCTAAAAGATCAAGCTTTTTCTTTTTACCCTCATAATCGGCAGTTTTGTCATACAGTAAAATATCCGAATCTCTTGTCAAAACCGATCGTATGCCTAAGCTTTTTAATTTTGAATTTAGTTTTTGCGCTATAACAAGATTTATATCTTTTTCATAAGCACCGTTATTTCCGATAGCGCCTCCGTCTTCTCCGCCGTGACCTGCATCTATTATTACTATGGGAAGAGAGTAGATATCTTCGGTCTGATCGGTTTCTTTTTTTTGAGGGTTTTTGCTATCTGAAAAATAAAAAGAAGTAAAAAAATATAAGAATCCTATAGAGCAAAAAATAAGAGCCACAACAGTGATACCCAATAAAAGATTTTTAGTTTTCATTTTAACCTCTTGCTGTGAATAATATGTATTTTTGATAATTTTTTCGTCAAATTTTTTGAAAAATTAAAAGAAAAGTGGAAAATATTAAAAATCTTATAAACTTATTGACATTTCAAAACAGCTTTGATATAATTGTTTTAATAATATTTTTAAAATATTAAACATATATCGGAGGCTTTTATGGATTACAGTACAAAGTTTAAAAAGGAAGGTCTTACGTTTGATGACGTACTCCTTATTCCCGCAAAAAGTGACGTTCTTCCTGCGGATGTATCGTTAAAAACCCGTCTTACGAACAAGATAAGCCTTAACATTCCCGTGCTTAGTGCAGCTATGGATACAGTAACAGAGGCTAATCTTGCAATCGCTATTGCGAGAGAGGGCGGAGCAGGTACTATTCACAAGAATATGTCTATCGAAGCTCAGGTGGACAACGTTGACCGAGTTAAACGAAGTGAAAACGGTGTTATCACTAATCCTATCTTCTTAGGACCTGATAATTATGTTCACGAGGCCGAAGCTCTTATGCATAAGTTTAAGATCTCAGGTGTTCCGATATGTGATGATAAAAAGCGTGTAATAGGTATAATTACAAACCGTGATATGCGTTTTTTGACAGATTTTGATATGAAGATCTCCGAAGTTATGACAAAAGAAAATCTTGTTCTTGCTCCTGAGGGAACTACTCTTGAGCAGGCACAGGAAATTCTCCGTAAGCATAAGATCGAAAAACTCCCGTTGGTAAATGCAAATAACGAGCTTAAAGGTCTTATCACCATAAAAGATATCGAAAAAGCTACGAAGTATCCGAATTCCGCAAAGGATTCGAGAGGACGTCTTATATGCGGAGCTGCTATAGGTGTTACTGCTGACTGCGTTGAACGCGCGGGCGCACTTTTGGCTGCGGGAGCAGATTTTCTTGTTCTCGATTCAGCTCACGGACATTCTCAGGGCATCATAAATAAAGTTTATGAGATTAAAAAAGCATTCCCCGATGCACAGCTTATTGCGGGTAATATTGCAACGGGTGAAGCTGCGCGTGAACTTATCGAGGCAGGAGCAGATGCTATAAAGGTTGGCATAGGTCCGGGATCTATCTGTACAACGCGTATAGTAGCGGGAATAGGTGTGCCACAGATAACCGCTATATGCGATGCGGCTGAGGTTGCAGATAAATACGGTATTCCCGTAATTGCAGACGGCGGTCTTAAGTATAGCGGAGATATCGTTAAGGCTATTGCTGCGGGCGCAAGCTCGGTAATGATAGGTTCTATGTTTGCGGGATGTGAGGAAAGTCCCGGTTCTGAAGAGCTTTATCAGGGAAGACGCTTTAAGGTTTACCGCGGAATGGGTTCGATTGCGGCAATGCAGAAGGGCTCAAAGGACAGATATTTCCAGCAGAACAATAAGAAGCTTGTTCCTGAAGGAGTTGAAGGAAGAGTTCCTTACAAGGGAGCGCTCGCTGATACTATATATCAGCTTATGGGCGGTCTTCGCGCAGGTATGGGATATTGCGGTGCGGCAACTATCGATAATCTACGTGAAAACGGACAGTTTGTAAGGATTACAGGCGCAGGTCTTAGAGAGTCACATCCGCACGATATTAATATTACAAAAGAAGCTCCCAACTATTCTTCTTTGGGATGATTTGAAGATAATAAGAAAAAGGCGAGGATATTTCTTCGCTTTTTTCTTTTTTTCTTAAAAAACTCAAAGCCTTTATAAAAAAAGTATGTACAAAAAAAGATTTTTATGATATAATTAAAATGTAAAATTATATAAAGATGTATTATGTTATACATCGGGAGAGATAAATGGGAAATAATAAATATAATAAATCTTCAATGGGAGAAAAAAAGCAAAACCGTGATAAGAGTTTTAATAAGCCGCGTTATGACCGTAATACAAAAAGTAATTTTACAGAACGTAATGACGGTGATGATTCACTTGAAGGGCTTATTGTAGGCAGAAATGCTGTGCGTGAGCTTTTAAAGACTTCCCGAACGATAGATAAAATACTTGTTCAAAGGGGAGAACGCGAGGGATCTATAGTAGTTCTTGTCGCCGAGGCTATCGAACGTCATATTCCCGTGGTCGAAACCGATAAAGCTAAACTCGATAAGCTTACGGGCGGCGCTTCTCATCAGGGAATTGTAGCTATGGCTGCGGAAAAAGACTACTGTACGGTAGAGGATATACTTGATATCGCAAAGGAACGCGGTGAAAAGCCTTTTATTGTTATTGCCGACGGAATAGCCGATCCACATAATCTCGGTGCGGTTATAAGATGCGCAGAGGGTGTTGGAGCGCACGGCTTGATAATTCCAAAAAGACGTGCAGTTGGGCTCACACCTACTGTCAGCAAGGCTTCTTGTGGAGCTATAGAACATTTGGCGGTCGCTAAGGTCACTAATATAGCGGCAACTGTTGAAGAGTTAAAAGAAAAGGGAATATGGATATTTGCAGCAGAAGCAGGTGGCGAAAATTATTATGATACCGATTTCAGGTGTCCTTGTGCGATCGTACTTGGCAGTGAGGGCGACGGAGTTTCAAAGCTTGTAAAGGATAAATCGGATTATATAGTGTCGATACCGATGTACGGTAAGATCAATTCCTTTAACGTTTCCACTGCGGCAGCGGTAATTTTGGCAGAGGTTTCAAGACAGCACAGAACGTGATCAATAATTTTAACAGTAATTTACATATAAGGAGGTGCAAACGTGGCAGAAGAGAATAAAAACGGCGTCGACGGAAATAATATTGACGGCGTTTTAAAACAATTGAGAGAGTCTTATGCGGATAATTCCAAAAACGCAGATGTTGAGGAATCTTCGCAAGACAGTTTTGACGATATTTCGCATGATGAATTGCAAGAACGTTTGAAAAGTCAGTTTTTAACAGATAAAGCTGAAAGCACCGAAGAATCTACAGATGAATATGTCATAGATGAAGATTTTTTAAGCGATGCATACAGTGAAGACGGTACTTCCGAAGATGTAGAGGACGAAGAATCGGTCGAATACGTTGAAGAAACATTTGACGGAGATCAGTCCGAAGAAAAAATAGAGGAGAATGAATATGGATTCGATAGAGAAATTAGTGAAGAAGATGAAGAAGATGCGCTTGAAGAAACAGTTCAAGAAGAAATTGAAGGTTATCAAGAAGCATCCGATTATCAAGGATCTCAAGAGATTCAAGAAGAAGAAAATTATGAAGAATATCAAGAAGATCCAGAAGTCGGAATTTATGAAGGATCTTCGCAGATTCAAGAAGAAGAATATTACCAAGCCTCTGAAGAAATTTATGAGGAAGAGGAAGATAAAGAAATTCAAGAAGACTTTGATCAAAATATTCAGTTAAATGAAGAGCCTTTCGAAGAGGACTATGACTTTGAAGATGAAGTCCAATATGAAGAAGAGGTAATTATTGAGGAGAATGATTCGGAAGAGTATGATCCGCGCAGAGCATCTGAAGAAAATTATGTCGGTATGTTCTATCAAAGCGGAGAATACGATCCTTATGACAATATGTCATTTAAGGAAAAGATCGTTGAAACTGCACCTACCGTCGATGAACTTGAAGCGACCTTGAATGTCAACGCAGAGGAAGAATTTACTCTGGATGACTTCGATGAATTTGACGAGATAGAGGCGGTTCCGCTCCTTCTTGAAGAAGATGAGGAAATTGAAGCGGAGAGCGAAGAGAAGCCTGTCTCAGATACTAAAAAAGTTGAGATGGATAAAGCCGATATCGCTTTGCTTCTCGAATTTGGGTATAGGGATGAAGTTCTTGAGAATATTCCAAATGAGAATATAGAAAAGCTTTCGAATGAAGCGCTCACTGAGAATATACCCGAAGACACATCAGGTGAGATCGGTAAAACAGAAAAGAAGGACGACCAAAAGAGTAAGGAAATAACAAAGGAAAAGCTTGTAAAGCAGTATAATGAGTATAGAAAGAAGCGTGGCGGAATATTACTTGCGCTTATTCTTTCATCGCTCTTTGCTATCATTTTGTTTTTCTATGAAATGCTTCCGTTAATTGGAATCGAGTTTGGATGGATATTTGAACGCGAGGATTATTTCTTTGCGTATCTCCTTATAGGAATGCAGATAATGATACTTTCGGTGATACCTGCATCGAAATATTTGTATGATAGCTTCAGGCGTCTGTTTGCTTTTGGAATAGATGCATATGTTGTTGCGGGATTTTCGGCTGTAACTACATTTGTTTATGATCTGGTCGTTATATTTGAAATAAACGATATACCGCCGACTTTCCACTTTTGCGTAGCGCTTATCATTGTTTTGGCGGAAATCTCAACGCTCATGCGTATAAATGCAGATATAAGAAATTATGAGTATTATTTTTCGGAATATATTTATGATAATGATTCCGAGGATGATCTGAAGAGCCATAAATATACTCTTTTGAAGAGTGAGGGCAGAGGATCTCTTGCGGAAAAAATGTATTCCGGAGGGCTTGATCCTAAAAAAGTTATATATGCTCCGCAAAAGATAAATTCAGCAAACGGATTTTTTAAAGCAAACAGCGGTGAGTCTAAAAAGAACAAGCTTCCTTTGTCGTGGATAATTCTTTCTTTAGCGATGGCATTGATGTTTTCTATAGCTTCGGGAATTATTTATGAGGAAATATGGATAGCTATGGTTGCTTTTATGGTAACTTTTTATATGATGCTTCCGTTTATGACACTTATAGCGGAATGGCTGCCGTTTGGAAAGTTAAGTAAAGATAATTATTCATACGGTGCGGCTTTTGCTTCGGAAACCTCAGTAGAAAAATATTCTGACTGTGATATATATGTTTTCAGTGATCTGCATCTTTTTGAAAAGTGCGAGGCAAAAAACGTAAACCTTGCTATTTACGATTCCACACCGAAAGCTGTATTGCTGACCTGTCTTAATTTGGTCTATTCCGAAATAGAAGGTCCGCTTATGTCTGCTTTCGCAAACGTCAAGGTCCAGCAGACGGGAAAATGTAAAATAAACAGAATTGCCAGAGGCGGTGTTGAGGCGAAGATCGGTGCTAATTATTCGGTGTTGATAGGCAATGAAGATTTTATGCTCCGTTACGGGGTTGTCTTCCCATCTGCTGCTTTGGGTAACGAGGAAGATAAAATATTTACGCTTTGTGTATCAGTAAACGGCAGAGCAACAGCAAGAGTTGCGGCAAGGTATAAATTGAATCAAACTTTCTTGAATATTGCCGAAAAGCTTGCGGAAGATAACATTTCCTGCGCGGTTGAAACTTATGATCCAATGATAAACGCCGAAATGCTTGCACATCTTCGTAAGGAAAATAATGCACCGATAAATGTAATACATAAAAATGCGTCAGATCACGCAAAAGAACGAAATGAAGAAAAAGAAGGTGCTTTGATATCGGCGCTCGGAGATGAAGTCGGAGTTCTGGCACACAGATCAAGGCTTGACCTTGCGGTTGCGGTGTCAAATGCTAAAAAATTCAAAAAGCTTCGCTTTATTTTTAATATATTTGCGGGCGTATTTATAGGAATGGGCGGAATTATTGCGCTGATGTTTCTTGTAACCGAGTCGATGCCGGGCGTTAACCAGTTATATGTTTTATTGTACTGGATAATATCTCTTGCGGCAACGGTAGGTATTATGATATGGAAGTTCCCTAAAAAGGACAGATTTAAATTCAAGACTAAAAAAGACCGGAAGTAATTTCGGTCTTTTAGAAAGATCAGAAAGAAAAGAAGTAATAATGGAAAAAAATATTAGCAGTGTTTTAAAATCGGTTTCAAAGCCGGGAAGATATTCGGGCGGAGAATACGGGCAGATAATAAAGGACAAAAGTAAAGTAAAAGCAAGATTTGCGTTTTGCTTTCCCGATACATATGAAATAGGAATGTCTAATCTCGGAATGAGGATTCTTTACGGAGTTCTTAATGAAGAAGAGGACGTATGGTGTGAGAGGGTTTATGATCCTTGGATGGATATGCAGGAAAAAATGCGCGAAAATTCGATCCCCCTTACAGCTTGTGAGAGCGGTGATCCGCTTACTGCATTTGATATGATAGGATTCACTCTTCAGTATGAAATGAGCTATACCAACGTTCTTAATATGCTCGATCTTGCAGGTATTCCGCTAAGAACGGCAGATAGAGATGACAGTATGCCCATAATTATAGGCGGTGGACCTTGTGCGTATAATCCTGAGCCGATAGCAGACTTTTTTGACCTTTTTAATATCGGAGAGGGGGAGGAAATGCTTCCCGAACTTTGCCGACTCTATATAAAGATGCGAGAGGAAGGAAGATATAGCAAAGATGCATATCTTCACGAAGCGGCAAAAACTATAGAAGGAATCTATGTTCCGTCACTTTACAGTGTAGAGTATAATGCGAACGGCACAATAAAGGCTTACGTACCTAAATATGACGATATTCCGACAAAGATCCGTAAGAGAATAATATCTGATATGGATAAGGCATATTTTCCGTCAAAGGTCGTTATGCCTTATATCGAAACTGTTCACGATCGCATAATGCTTGAGGTTTTCAGAGGATGTATACGCGGATGCCGTTTCTGCCAGGCAGGAATGATATACCGACCTGTAAGAGAAAAGAGCGCCGAAACCTTAAACGAGCAGGCTAAATGCCTTTTTGAAAGTACAGGTTATGATGAAATATCACTCACTTCACTTTCTATAAGCGATTATACACAGCTTGAAAAGCTTACTACCGAGCTTCTGGAGTGGACAGACGATAATATGGTCAGCCTTTCTTTACCGTCGCTCAGAGTGGATAGCTTTACAAAAGAGCTTATGGATAAAATAGCAACCGTGAGATCTTCATCGCTTACCTTTGCGCCTGAAGCGGGAACACAGCGACTTCGTGATGTTATTAATAAGAACGTAAGGGAAGAGGATCTTCTGAGAGCCGTCAACGTAGCTTTTGAAGCTGGGAAAAATACGGTTAAGCTTTATTTTATGAACGGTTTACCAACCGAAACGTATGACGATATCGAGGGAATAGCGACTCTTGCATCACATGTTATAGATGCGTATTATAAATGCCCTAACCGTAATAAAGCAAAGAAGCCGCAGGTTACTATAAGTGTTTCCTGTTTTATTCCGAAGCCCTTTACACCCTTCCAGTGGGAAGCTCAGGATACACTTGAGGATCTCGCGAAAAAGCAGGAATTTTTAGGCTCTAAAATAACCGACAGAAAAATAAGATATACTTATCACGATGCAAAGGTAAGCCGTATAGAAGCTGTTTTGGCAAGAGGCGACAGACGCCTTGCAGATGCGCTTGAGCTGGCTTGCAAAGAAGGATTTATGTTCGATGCGTGGGATGAATGTTTTGATTACGATAAATGGATATCGGTATTTGAAAGAACGGGCGTCGATCCTTCATTTTATGCAAACAGAGCATTTGGACTTGACGAGGTGCTTCCGTGGGATATTATCGATTGCGGAGTAACTAAAGAGTTTATGCTGAGAGAACGTAATAATGCGTATGCAGAAAATACAACCCCTCACTGCCGTGAAAAGTGCAGCGGATGCGGTGCAAATAGCTTAGGAGGAAAAGGAATATGCTGTCCAAAAGCAAAAGCAAACTGATAGAGAAAAAAGAAATCCTTTCGGCTCCGGAGCTTGTTCCGCCTAAAGCTGTAAGACTTAAGTTTTGTAAGGTGGGTACACTTCAGTATATATCGCATCTTGATCTTCAACGTACCTTTAACCGAATAATAGTGAGAGCTTGTATACCGGTATGGTATACGCAGGGCTTTAACCCACATATAAAGCTGGTTTTTTCAACACCGTTGAGTGTAGGAAGTGAGAGCATTTGTGAATATCTTGATATAAAGCTTTCGCGTGATATGCCTTTGGATGAGATAAAAGAAAGATTAAATGCCGAAATGACCGACGAGTTTTATATAAGCGACGTGTATGAACCGAAGAGCGATTTTGCGAGCATAGAATATGCTTGTTATTCTATAAATATACATACAAAGGATGCAAGCGAAGATCTCGCAAAGAAGATAGAAACAGTGCTCACAAGTTCACCTCTTAATATGGTCAAAAAAACAAAGTCGGGCGAAAAGGAAATAGATATCGTTCCTTTGATCAGAGCGGCAGAGGCTAAGTATAATGATACAGAAAGAAGAATCGAACTGAATACTGTTCTTTCGGCATCTTCAACTAATTATTTGAATCCCGAAATGTTGATAACGGCATTGAAAAGAGAAATAGGTATACTTTCGGGAGATATGACAGAGGAATATTACAGTATTTTGAGAACATCACTTAAAAATGCGGATATGAGTGAATTTTTTTAATAAAAAATAAAAAAACTATTGACTTTTGATGAGAAACTATGTTATAATATAATGCCGCATAATGGACGGGCAACAAAGAGCGATATTTCGCCGCCCGAATTAGCGAGTCTATAAGAAAGAGAGGTGCTTTTCATGTACGCAATTATTGAAACAGGTGGAAAGCAGTACAAGGTTAACGAGGGAGATGTTATATACATCGAAAAGCTCGACGTTAACGAAGAGGAGACAGTTGATTTCGACTGTGTCAAGGCAGTATCCACAGAGGATGGCTTTAAGGTTGGCGCTCCAAACGTAGAAGGCGCTGTTGTTAGCGGAAAGGTTCTTGCTAACGGCAAAGCAAAGAAGATCTATGTAATGAAGTACAAGTCCAAGAAGAACGAGAAGAAGAAGATTGGACACAGACAGCCTTACACTAAGGTTCAGATTTTGTCCATCAAGGCTTAATCGCATGACGAAGATAGTTTTTTTCAGAAGCGGAGGCGTTTTTTACGGCTTCGAGGAAAAGGGACACGCAGGATACGGTGAGTACGGTGACGACGTGCTTTGCGCGGCGCTTTCATCTATGACGATGCTCATTGTAAACACTATTGAAGTGGCGTATGCGTCGAATGTTGAATATACAGTTGACGAGGGAGCTACTTATATTCGTGTACGTTCAAAGGCGGCTCTTTTGGAATACGAGGAGGACGAACGCAAGAGATATGCTGTTTCGGGCTTGTTTATGTCGTATTTTTATCAATTAAATGATTTGCGTGAGGAATATTACGATTTTCTTGACGTTGAGGTGAAAGACGTAGATTACGAAAGTAACTGAAAATATTTCTTCAAGATCAAAATTCAATTGTACAAAAATTACAGAAAATTATGGAGGAACGAATATGTTAAGACTTAGTTTGCAGTTCTTTGCTCATAAAAAAGGTGTTGGTTCTACCAAAAACGGCCGTGACAGCGAATCTAAGCGTCTTGGCGTTAAGAAGGCAGACGGACAGGC
>CALAXC010000163.1 GCA_937894775.1 uncultured Clostridia bacterium | reverse complement strand
CTGCTGCGCCTGCTGCTGCAACTACGCCTACGGGAGCTGCTGCGGATACGCCGAATTCATCTTCAACTGCCTTTACAAGGTCAGCGAGTTCAATAATAGTAAGAGTCTTAATCTCTTCGAGAATGTTTGTGATCTTTTCAGATGCCATTTTCGTATTCCTCCTTAAACGGAAATAATTTAAATTTTTTGTTTGCGCTTTTGCGCTGTCTGATTACCGCGCGTCGCGGTAGAAAAGAAGCATATTATTCAGCTGCTTCGGGAGCTGCCTCCTCTGCGGGAGCTTCTGTCGCTGCCTCTGCGGATGTTGTGTCGCCTTTGTCAACGATAGCCTGAATAGCATATGCAAAGCCATAAAGGGGTGACTTGATGCTTCCAAGAAGCTTAGCGATAAGAACTTCCTTAGAGGGAATACTAGCGAGCTTTTCAACGGTTGCTTTATCTACAACCGCTCCGTCAAGATAACCTGCAAGAATCTGGAAAGATTCGATCTTGTCAGCATATTCCTTGAGTATCTTTGCGGGAGCAACGGCGTCATCGGTTGCAATAGCGATAGCTGTCATACCTGAAAGGTACTGCTTCATTTCGCCCATTCCTACCTCTTCGCAAGCTCTGCCTGTCAAAGAATTCTTCATAACAGTGTATTTTACACCTGCTTCACGAAGTGCTTTACGCATCTTGGTATCAGCATCAACCGTGATACCCTGATAGTTTACAACAACGCCTGCGGGAGAATTCTTGAGCTGTTCGGCAAGGTCTGCAACGATCGCCTGCTTTTGTGCGAGAATTGAACTGCTTGGCACGTTATTTTACCTCCTATTTGAATTGCGCAGGATGCAAAAAAAATAATCTTTTTTTCACCTAAGCACACGCCGCCCAAGGAAAAAAAGATTATGAAAAAATATACACAATCAAATCTCCTCGGCAGGAAAGCCTAAGCTTTTACTACAACCTGCTGTCTTTGGATAACAGAGTTATTATACCATAAAAGATTTTTTTGTCAATAGGTTTTTGAAAACTTTTTTAAAAATCTTTTTATTTGCTGTTTTACAGTGATCATTTATAATTTTTATTCTTCATTGTTCTGAATTGCATTTTTTGCAAGATCTATGAGTTTTTCTCTCAGCCATTCAGGTTCGATTATTTTGATCTTTGCGCCCGATGAGATTATTATTCCCAAAAACAGTTCGATGCTTTGAAATTCGCATCTGTACTTTTTTTGCGGAAGATCCTCGCTTATAAGAGAGCGAAGCTCTATTACCGTCATTCTGTCGGGAATATGCAATATTGCGGTATAGGGAAGCTGAAGCTGAAGTGTTGAGTGTTCAGCTTGTATTCTTTCCTGCTCTTTTACTGCGCTTATTACGTCGTGCAGATCGGAATTATTTTCGGTTTCGTGCATAAACGGGAGCGCATATTGCTGTGTGTAGTAGTATCCGTTTTTTGAATAGGAATACTTGATAGGCGCGCCGAGTACCGTTTTTAAGTGATCAACGTCACGCTGTGCCTGACGTCTTGATATTGAAAATTTTTCCGAAAGATCGATAGCGCTTGGATATGCTTCTTCGCATATTTTTTTATGAAGCCATTGAATTCTGTCGTTTACTCGCATTTTTCGTCATTCTCCGCAGTTATTTCGGGGGATGCTGTGTTTTCTTTTTTAAAGAGTACCGTAACAAGACGTACGATCGCGTATATCATAACGGACAAAAGGGATATATCTGATTCGAGCCAGTTATAAGCCGCTATTTCTCCGCTTGCTATGATCGATGCAAGTGAGGAAACCGATATTGTAAGGATAGCGCAGAACACAGAGAAGAAATAAAATTTAGGCTTTACACAGCCAAAACAAGCGCAGATCTCGTTGAAGATAAAGAGTATTGCTCCTGCGCAGGCAAAATAAAAGAATATGCGGTCTACAGAGTTTATCGGGGAAGAAAAGTTAAAATAAACGAATACCCAATTTAAAAAGAAATAAAAGCAAGCTCCTATTCCAAGATATACAGTAACGGTTTCTTTTGCTTTATTAATAAATATCATAAAGAAGTATGCTACCGACAAAGCGCATGCGATGATCATAAGATATTTATTTACTGCAAGATCATTATAAGGCAACATCAATATTCTTGATATATGGAATATAGCTGCTGCTATTGGAAGGATAGCGCAATAATTTGAAATGTTAGAGGGCAGAGGAATGGAATGATCTTTTTTCACAAATACCATTGTTGCGACTAAAGCGAAAATAATTGA
This sequence comes from uncultured Clostridia bacterium, assembly GCA_937894775.1. Classification (GTDB taxonomy): domain Bacteria; phylum Bacillota; class Clostridia; order Oscillospirales; family CAG-272; genus HGM12713. The sequence continues at coordinate 426 of CALAXC010000163.1, read as the reverse complement.
GATTGCAAATACGGTGTTGGATATTATCGGCAGTATTGCGCCTTTTTGATAATATCCCGAATATTCGTGAAAGGAAAGAAGTGAGATTATACGTAAGATAAATGACACAGTTGCCAATATTCCTGCGATCAAAGATATTTGTTTTAGAGAAAATTTTTTCATATTTTCAGCTCCATAAAGTGCTTTTGAAGTCATATATAGATATTATACTATTCTTTTTTTAACAGATTGTAAACAAAAGAGAAAAAGCTGAAAAGTTTTTGGTTTCGCGCCTTTCAAGGTCGGCTGATCCGACAGCCAATCAACATACACACATAGCTCGACTAAATAATGCTGTCGGGCGCTATGTACATCTCGCAAAGAGCGATCAAGAAAAGTTTTCGTCCACCTTTTTCAAAAGGTGGCGAGGTCAAGGGCGCGAAGCCC
>CALAXC010000162.1 GCA_937894775.1 uncultured Clostridia bacterium | reverse complement strand
TTATTTAATTTTATTTCGTGTGTTTTTGTTCTGCGCTAAATGACGCAGCCCCATAAACCCTATCTATTAAACAGTATGAACCCCCAAAGATGCATCGGCATTATCGGCATCTATACCGTATTTCTTAGCTTTTCTGTACTCAAAGAATTTAAGAGCTACCTGCTCAAAGAGTGCATAAGAGAGAACGTCCTCCTCCTGCTCCATATATGGCTTTATCTTCTCACGAAGAGCATCAAGCTCGGGAGCAAGGGCATCTGCGGGACGGGTGGTTATTCTTTCGGCATCTCCGATTATCTTTTTAGCAAAATCATCATCGATAGCCACGGGAGATTTTCCGTACTGTCCCTGAACGAGTCCCTTGAATTCCTTAGTTACCATCTTATATCTCTCTCCGCCGATAACGTTAAACACAGCCTGTGTTCCTACGATCTGCGAAGAAGGAGTAACCAAAGGCGGATAACCCGCATCGGCTCTTACTCTCGGAACTTCCTCAAGAACTTCTGTAAGCTTATCCGACTTACCTGCCTGCTTAAGCTGAGATACAAGATTTGAAAGCATTCCTCCCGGAACCTGATAGATAAGCGCATTTACGTCGACCTTAAGCATCTTAGGATCAAGTAATCCGCTTGCAAGGTACTTTTCGCGGATAGGCATAAAGTACTTAGTTATCTCATCAAGAGCCTCAAGCTTTATTCCCGTATCGTACTCTGTTCCCGCAAGAGTTGCAACGAGCGACTCTGTAGGCGGCTGTGAAGTACCGAGTGCCATAGGAGAAATTGCAGTATCGACTATATCAGCACCCGCTTCGATCGACTTAAGAAGAGTCATCGACGCAAGACCTGACGTATAGTGAGTATGAACCTGAATAGGAAGAGCAACCGTTTCTTTGAGTGCTTTTACAAGCTCATACGCATCGTAAGGCTTCAAAAGTCCCGCCATATCCTTGATACAAATAGAATCAGCGCCCATATTTTCAAGAGTCTTTGCGTAATCTGTAAAATATTCAAGAGTATAAACAGGTCCCGTGGTATAGCTTATAGCCGCCTGAACGTGACCGCCCTCTTTCTTGGTAGCCTTGATAGCAGTCTCAAGGTTACGCGCATCGTTAAGAGCGTCGAAGATCCTCAAAATATCTATTCCGTTTGCGATAGACTTCTGAACGAAGTACTCTACCACGTCATCGGAATAATGACGGTATCCAAGAATATTCTGTCCTCTGAAAAGCATCTGAAGCTTGGTGTTCTTTACCTCTGCTCTTATTCTGCGAAGTCTTTCCCACGGATCTTCGTTAAGAAAGCGTAAGCAAGAGTCAAAAGTCGCACCGCCCCATGCTTCGAGTGAATGATAGCCTATTTTATCGAGAGCTGCGAGTATCGGAAGCATCTCGTCGGTCGTCATTCTTGTTGCAACGAGTGACTGATGTGAATCTCGAAGCACTGTTTCTGTTATTTTTACCTGTGCCATATTAATCTACCTCCTAAAAATCAGAACCACGAAAGGAATACGCCTGCGGCAACCGCAGAGCCGATAACTCCCGCAACGTTAGGTCCCATTGCGTGCATAAGAAGGAAATTCGAGGGGTCCTCCGCCTGTCCTACCTTCTGTGAAACTCTTGCCGCCATAGGAACAGCGGAAACTCCCGCAGAACCGATAAGCGGATTTATCTTTCCTCCCGTCAAAACATTCATTATCTTTGCGGTAATAAGACCGCCGCAAGTAGAAATGCAGAATGCAACCAAGCCAAGAGCGATGATCGCCAAGGTTTCTACTCTTAAGAAATTTGCCGCGCTTGCGGTCGCTCCAACGGTAATACCCAAGAATATCGTAACGATATTCATAAGCTCATTCTGTGCCGTCTTTGAAAGTCTGTCGGTAACACCGCATACATTAAGAAGGTTACCAAACATAAGACATCCGACAAGCGGTACGGCATCGGGAACTATAAGTCCTACTACGAAAGTAACGACTATCGGGAAAAGTATCTTCTCTGTCTTGGATACCTGACGAAGCGCTGTCATCTTGATCTGACGCTTTTTCTTTGTTGTAAGAAGCTTCATAAATGGCGGCTGTATCATAGGTATCAATGCCATATAGCTGTATGCCGCAATAGCTATTGCGCCAAGAAGATGCGGTGCCAAAGTCTTTGTAACAAGTATTGCCGTAGGTCCGTCTGCGCCTCCGATAATACCAATTGCCGCAGCCTCTTGCGGTGTAAATATACCCGAAATAAGCGCTCCTGAAAAAGCAACGAATACACCAAGCTGTGCGCCCGCACCGATAAGCAAGCTCTTTGGATTTGAAATAAGCGGTGAAAAATCGGTCATAGCGCCTATACCAATAAAGATAAGACACGGATATATACCAAGTTTTACTCCAAGATAAAGTAAGTCAAGCAAGCCTCCGTCGTGAAGGACCTTACTAAAACTTATCTCCTCCGCTATGAAAAAATCAAGATGAAACATTCCTGCGCCGGGAAGATTGGTAAGAAGCATTCCTATCGCAATAGGTAAGAGCAACAAAGGCTCAAACTTCTTAACTATTGCAAGATAAACGAGAACAAAAGCAATAGCAAACATAATAACCGTTTGCCACCAATCGCTGTTTTCAAAAAGCTTTGCAATACCCGTAGTCTGCAAGAAGTTCAGTATTTTATCACCCATTGTAACATTTTCCTTTCTGTAAAATCAATTCAAAAATCAAAAAGGAAATCAGTTAAGCGTTATAAGAAGCGCATCAGTCTCAACAGTTGCGCCCTGAGAAACCTCAACACTCGCAACGGTTCCGTCCTCGGGAGCGCAGATATCATTTTCCATCTTCATAGCCTCAAGAACTACAAGCACGTCGCCTTTCTTGACACTGTCGCCTGTCTTTACGTTGACCTTCATTATGTTTCCTGGCATAGGAGCCTTAACAGATATAGCGCCTGCTGCCGAATTCTTTACGGGCGCTGCCGCAGGCGCAGGTGCTGCTGCCTCTGCGGATGCTGCTGCAGGTGCAGGAGCAGCTGCTACGGGGGCAGGGGTGGCTACGGGGGCAGGTGCTGCCGCTCCGTTTACTTCTTCAACGTTTACTGTATAGGTAACTCCGTTTACGGTAATATTATAAGTTTTCATTTTTAATACCTTTAACCTTTCAATAATAAATCAAATTCAAAAACGTTATTTATTTTGAGTTCCAAGCGCGGCCGCCATTGGCTCTGCGATAGGAAACCACCCTGAAATTGCCCGGTACGGCATTGGGATTTTGTTCTGTTTCATAAGCGACTATTGCCGCCGTAAGAATAGCTATAAGCTCTGCATCATCATTAGTAGCTGCTACGGGAGCAGGTGCAGGATTTGAAATAGACGCTGCCTTCGGAGCAGGAGCAGGCTCAGCCTTTACCTCTTTAGAAGACTTTTCTTCTTTGGTATTCGGCTTAGCAAATATAAGCTTGAATATACAAAGCACGCCCCAAAGAGTACCAAGGACCGCAAATATCATTCCCATTCCCAAAAGAGTCATTTCCAAAGCATACAGCCAAGCCTCGCCCGAAAGCGGAGCCGCCTTTTGATTTGGAAGTATCTCAAGCGCTACGATGCGCAACAATTCATTTTTTATCATTATCTATCCTCCTATCAAAGAGGCATATTCGCGTGTCTGCGTGAAGGCTTTCCCTCTGCCTTTGACGCAAGCATCGAGAATGCTGCGCAAATTCTTGCTCGAAGCTCTGAAGGCTCCACTATATCGTCAAGCTCACCCTTGTAGCAGGCTTCAGAGGCAGAAGCGCATTTTTCTTTCCATTCAGCTTCAAGCTCTTCTCTGCTCTGCTCGCCCACCTTGTCATTCCATACGAAAGCAACACTCGCCTCGGGAGAAAGAACGCTTATAGCCGCCTCGGGAAGCGCATACGCCATATCCGCCCCGATCGCCTTTGAGCCAAGAAGCGCAAATGCCGCTCCGTAAGCCTTTCCTATAACTACGGTAAGCTTTGCATTCGAGGAAGATGAATATGCGTAAGCAAGTCTTGCAAGCTCAGACGCATAAGCAGCCTTTTCAGCTTCAAGACTTACGTCAAGTCCTATACTGTCAACAAGTGTAAGAACAGGAATAGAGAAGCTGTCGCAGAATGACACAAGCTTTGCTATCGCTCTTGCGCTCTTTATATCTATAATTCCGTCATTCTCGGGATCTGAAGCAACGATACCCGTTGTAATGCCTCCAAACGATGCAAAACCGAGAACAGCTTTATCGGTATACTTTGAATAAAGCGCTGTAAAATCACCGTTATCAGCAAGAAGCTTTACAAGATCTTCCGCCTTATAATTATTCGCATCAAAGGAAACAGCTCGGTTCATATCGTCATTATTTTCCGCAAAAGCACCGTCTGCGTTATTTGACGGAAGCAAAGCAACAAGCTTTCTCGCAAATGCAAAGAGCTGATCCTCGCTTTCAGCCTCGAAAGCCGAAAGTCCGCAGGAAGAAGCATCTGCAGATCCCACAGTAAAGGGAGAATTCACAAAAAGCTTTGCGGAATCCTTAAGAGTAACCGTAACATCAAACATAGACGCAACTACAGCAGAAGAACCGCCGCAAATACCGTCTACAAGTGCGATCTGGGGAATAATTCCCGATGCATCGGAAACACATTTCATAAATCTTCCATATGCCGCAAGTGCTTCTGCGCCGTCATAAACGACTGCTCCTGCGGAATCAAAAACACCTATTACGGGAGCTCCGTTCTTGACCGCAAGCTCGTAAAGGTTAGCTATCTTTTTAAAATGACGTTCACCAAAAGAGCCTTTTGCTCTGCCGCTATCCTGAACAAAAGCAAAAGCAAGCTTTCCGTCAACCGAACCGTAACCGCAAAGAACTCCTTCAAATTCGGAATCTTCACCGTTGCGCTTGGTATATGCGCCAAGTTCAACAAAGGTCTTGGAGTCAAAAAGCTTTTCAAGTTTTTCTTTTGCCTTGCCATAGACTTTTTCGTCAATCTGTACCATATTACGCCTCCATTTTGTACATTTATAACAAACAAATACGGGTTTTTAAATTTCTTCCAAACTACCCCAATTTTAATATAATTTTACCACAAATTGCTTTTTTTTTCAACGATACCAAAAAATTATTTGTTAATATTATGTGAATTTTTTAACCATCTTATGTTTATAGAATATTTTTATGACTATATAAATATATTTGTACTAATCCGTATCAAAAACAAAGGAGTATACTATGAAAAAAAAGCAGCCTCAAAAAAAGCATTCAAACAAAAAAGGCGGGATGATCTTCCCTATAATTTTCGGAGTATCGGCATCGGTATTACTTTTCATAGCGCTTATCGTTCTTTTTTCTGCAATAACTTTGCTTTGCGATTCACCGCATAAATTTATTATGCCGCTCTCGGTCTTTGCCTTGCTTACCTCCTCTTTTTTTGGAGGATTTATAGCGGTTAAGAAAAACAAAAGCAGAGAACCGATGTTATGCGGAGTTCTCTGCGGAGTTGCGAATGCAATTATATTTTCGCTTATATTTTTAATTATAGGTCTGATATTTGATACCGAAAGTACTCTCACCGCTTGGATATTCAGAGGACTTACGGCACTCGCTTCACCGCTCGGAGCTTTAGTTGCCGCAAAAGCCAAAAAGCAACCGTCAAGGCGGAAAAAGTTTAAAAGATAAATTGATAGCCTAAACAAAAAAACTGTGTTTATAGGAACGTACCCTAAAGGACAGTTTTGATGGTGTATTACCTACCGACAGGAAAAATAAAAACCGCAGATTGACTTTCTGCGGTTTTTATGTTATAATAGGCGTGTGAGCAAAATCCTGTGGGGAGAATTTTATGAAAAAAATAATTAGTGCAATTCTTTTCATTTTGGTGCTATTAACAGTTTCAGGATGTAGGAATGTTGATAAAGATAAAATAGAATATACTCTTTCCGATGACGGAACATATTATATTTTATCTTATGTTGGGGCGAATGTTGAAAATCTTGTTATTCCCGAATATTACAACGAAAAGCCGGTACTTGAAATTGGAAATTACGCTTGTTGCCACAAAAGTGGACCATTACATAATGATTCTAAAATAAAAAGTGTTCAGATAGAAGCAAACCTTACTAAAATTGGAAATGCCGCATTTCAGGAATGCATTTTTCTTGAAACAATCAACATTCCTTCAACTGTAACTGAAATTGGGGCAGGTGCATTTTCAACGTGTGAATCTCTGGGGAGCATTGAAATTCCCTCAGGCGTAACGCAAATTAATAGATCACTTTTTAATGGGTGTAAGGAATTAGAATCTATAAGTTTTCATAATAGAATTACAAAAATTGATGCATTCGCTTTCTTTGGTTGTAATTCAATTGCTGAAGTAACTTTACCCGAAGGGATAGAATTTATTGGCGATTACGCATTTTCCATGATGGAAAATCTTGAGGAAATAAAAATTGCCGAAGAAAATAAGAATTTTGTATCTATTGATGGAATTCTTTACAGCAAGGATAAGAAAACACTCATTCAATATGTACCCAAAAACGAGTGTGAGAGCTATATAATTCCCGAAGGGGTTAAAACAATAAGTGGATATGCTTTTGCGGGGAACTCAAAAATTAAGAGCATTTCCATTCCCGACAGCGTTGGTGTAATCGGCGAATATGCATTTTATCATTGCTCCGCTTTGGAAAACATAAACATTCCGAGCGGAGTGACGAAAATTTTGATGCGTCAATTTGAAGGTTGCACCTCACTTAAGGATCTTTCACTTCACAATAAAATAACAAAAATTGATTACGGTGCATTTATTAGATGCTCATCTCTTGAGAAATTGGAAATTCCCGAAAGTGTTACCGAGATAGGAGGATATGCATTTTCGGAATGTTCAAGTCTTAAAGAGATCAATCTTCCAAGTGGATTAGTGGAATTGCCCTATGCAATGTTTGAGGATTGTAAATCACTTGAATCTGTTTCCATCCCAAACGGAATAGAGAAAATTGATTTTGACACATTTTTAGGATGTACTTCCCTTAAAAGTGTTTATATTCCAAACTCTGTAAAGGAAATTGGTCACGGAGCTTTTGGTGTTTGTACATCGCTTTCAGATATCAATTTTGGCGGAAACAAGAATGAATGGAAATCAGTTGATGGTATCTATGGAGCTTTGGGAAACAAAAAAGACGATTGGTGCTATGGCTCCGGTGATTTTATTGTCCATTGTACCGATGGAGATGTTAAAAAATAATTTGATTCTGTTTTTCAATATTACACAAAACAGCTTCACAAATTTCAATTTATTGCCAAATATTGAAGCGTTAATCGCTAAAAGGCTTCCTTTACACGAGGGGGCCTTTTATGTTCATCTATGACTTGTCATTTTTCCTGACAAGCACTGCATTTGTGCCCACAAACGCAAAATACGGTATACCTCTTTCGAGATATACCGTATTTTTTGAAAACTGTCCTTTAGGGGACGCCCCTATCGGTCTGCCGTTTTTTAAGTTTATTGGAAGATAGTATCAAGCAAACTGTGCGCAATCATCGGATGCAGCTGCCGAATCGGGTGATTCAAAAGGTTGCACAGCAGCTTAGTGGTATCTACACCTGCGTTGTACATCCGTTCCCACTTGGCAAAGCAATCGCAAAGCCGGACGCCTTTTTTCGCTGCCACATCACGAAGGGCCTGCATATAGGCGTGAGCCGTGCCGTCGGCGTAGAATTTGGCGTAGTTATTGGCCAGATTATGAAATTGCTCCGGAACAAGGGGATGCCGGTAGGCAGCAGCCATAGGCGGCGTCATGAGGATCACCTCGCTGCCAATATCCAAAAGCCGCTGGGTGATGTCTAGCAGGGCATTTTTATAATCCTCCAGCTTTTCCATTCCAAAGGTCATATCGTTAAGGCCAAAGCACACAACGGTCAAATCCGGACGGTAGGGCAGAAGATCCCGGTCGAGCCGTGTCAGCGCGTTGGGAGCATTGTCTCCGGATACACCTGCGTTGATGACGTTCAGCTGCGCCCGGGGATAGAGCAGATGCAGAAGACTGCGCAAATGGGCCACATATCCTTTATCCTGCTGACAGACATCGGAAATGGCAAAGTTACCATCTGCATCGGTGCAGGGATAGACCTCGAAAATGCCGTTGGTAATACTGTCACCCAAAAATCCAAGGGTTGCCGGCTGGTGGATAGCCATATCTTGGTGTTTTTTACTGAGCTTGTCCAAAATCTTCATAGATCATCTACCCTTTCTTATATACGGCGCTTTCAAAATGCCGGATGGGGCTTTGTAGCCATCCAACTGATTGCCCAGCGTGTTGGCAACCTGCACACGGATTGTATGCTTGCCCTTGCCTGCACTGATGGGAAGCTGATAGGGCGGGAAAATGGCAGAGCCCAGATAATCATCGTCCAGCCATGCCTTGATCGCGTCCCGGACTTCCGGAAATACCAGCGTTCCGCCGGAGATTTCTTGGGGGATGTCCAGTGAGAAGCGGTATTCCGCCACACCGGAGTAGAAGGGCTGCCCTTGCTCTGTCCAAGATTCATTTGCCGTTAGAATATTGCGGCGTTCAGAGAGTGTCAGCTGAACCTGATCGGGGAGGAGTAGTCTTGAGGAATAACCGCTGCCGTAGGTTGCAGTATCGCCGGAGGTCTGCAGCTCTGCATCAAAGCTGCCCTGCAGGAAAATCAAGTCGCGGCACTCCGGCAGCTTGGGCAGGCGCAATGTAATCACGTGCTCTCCTGCAGCAACCGGACAAGCAAGACACAGATATATGTCGTCCAAAACTTCTGCAGTATCGGTGACTTTCAACGCCTTGTTATCCATTTCCAGAGAAACCGGAAGGCTTTCAAAGAATGCTTTGCTGACCAGCAGCTGAAGATCCGGTAAAGCCACATCTGACCGGAAACGGAATTGGGGCGCTAAGCCGGGATGGGCATTATACTTGACGGGAATGCTGTCCTCACACCAATTGAGCTCGACATAATAGGGGATGCGGGATTCCGGAGCGGTTAGGGGCACACTCTTTCCTTGCGCATTTTCCCACCGGTGGAGGGGAATTATGTTGGGGCTGAGGAATTTGGCTTCCGCTGTCAAGGGTAGCGCCAGCGGATCGTTATCCGCTGCAGGAGTTCGATACTGCTCCAAAGGACCGCCAAGGAATGCTAGCTCGCCGGAGGTGAGCTCTACATTGTAGGTGTTTTCGCCCCAGTGGAGCTTGCCGGTTAAGGTATCATCGGATTCAATGTTGCCGATAATCAGCATTTCCTCACCGCTGTCGAGTATGCGGCGCATAAACATAAGCTGTCTGTCGCCCTCCCAGCGGATGCCGGTGGGAACCTTTTCTTCCAAAGCGGCAAGATCAAAGGCTTCGTCCGCTTCAATAAGGCGCAGACCCAAATCCCGGATGAGATTTCGCTCCTGCTGGCTAAGGGGCAGATTGGGATTCACCACAGCGCGGAAGGAAGAGGCTTTTTCCTTGATAGCCTTCAGGTCGGCAATCACATATCCCTGCGGGGCGTGATTCAAATGCTTTGCCAACTGCAATTCTGTTTCACTGTCGGCAGAGCCTGCCCAGATGGCATCTGTCGCATCCAGCAGCGCCAAATCTACCTTTAGTTTGCCCTGTGCGCAACGGTAGGCGTTGTCAGAAACGGCATCGTTGTAGGCCTTCATATCGAAGTCTGTATGACTCTTGCGACCAAAGGACAGGGGTGCAAAGTTTTTGGTCAGACCGTGGATTTTGTAGTGATATGCCTGCAGCACCACAAAGGTTACGCCCTGCAGCAGCTGCCAGGAAGTTATGTTTCGCAGGTCCTTATAGCTGGCGCTCCAGCTGACACCGGCAAACATTTCGCACATAACGCCCTTTTTATCGTGGAGGAAGGCGCAGGACTGGGCCTGCTTTGCCCGAAGGTCGGCATAGACATCGTAGAATTTACCCGTTCTGAGATTCTCTTCTCCTTCGCCGTAAATGATATACTCTCTGGTTGTCATCATTTCTTTGTACAGGCAGAAAGGATTTCCGTTGAGCCGAAGGGTCTCGTGGTCTGTGCCGGGGTAGTCACAGTGGATACCGGCTTCAATGGCTTTGCCCTCTGCAAAAGCGGAATTGAAGGGGGTACGGCTATAGGGGAACGGCGCGCAGTCACTGGTGTGGAAGGTGTATTCAAGTCCGTTTTCCTTGCACCAAGCGTAGTTGGAGCGGAACCAGCCAAAATACAGGTTTCCGTTATGCTCCCAGTAGTCGTGGCTCTGCTGGGAGGGCTCACGGCGAATGATGGAGGGCAGATACGGCTCAATTTCATAGCCGTATGCCTCCCGAAAGGTCTGGGAGAAATCCGTTGTCCACGGGAAGTAATCCCGCATAGGATGGTCGGGACTCAGTGCATTGGAATTGCACCGCCGGGCATCGGCATCACAGAAGAAACCAACGATTGTGTTTCCAAAGAATTTTCCAAATCTGCGCTTATGTTCCTCCATAGAATAGCACTGGAAAAGGGGAGCTGTTTCGGGGTGCTCATAAGCAGGAAAGCCCCAGTTTACTTCCTCCACCGACACCTGGTCGCCGTTCAAACGAAGCCGAAGGGGGATCAGATGGGGAGCAAGATGCTTCATTCTGCCGCCCATAGCGCCGGCAGGACAGTCAAAATCGTCATTGAGCCATACCCGCAGACCTAGGTCGTGGCAGGCCTGAATGCAGTTACCCAGCATAGTAAACCAATCCTCAGTGAAATACAGCTCTTCAGAAAAACCCTCCGGAGGACGGTTAAAGGGAATCACACCACCGTAGCCCTTCGCTTTCATATCGGAAAGATCTGCATAAAACTTCTCGTAGGTCAGCT
>CALAXC010000161.1 GCA_937894775.1 uncultured Clostridia bacterium | reverse complement strand
AGGGGACGACACTAAACGCCTTCTCTTGCCGTAAACACGAAGTGTGTCGGCGGGGAGATAGGGGGACCGCAACTTGTTGCGGTGGATGAGGAGTCCCGAATATAGCAAATTATAAAAAAACATCATATCTCAGTTCGGAGTCTTCCGAATTGAGATATGATAAAATAAAAATAACAGGAGATACGAAAAATGAAAATTTTCATCGATACAGCCAATATCAATGAGATCAAGACAGCTTATGATCTCGGTATCGTAGAAGGCGTTACAACTAACCCTTCCATTATCGCTAAAGAAGGCAAGAAGTTCGAAGATGCTATCAAGGAGATCGACAACATCGTTTCCGCTGATACACTTATCTTCGGTGAAGTTATTTCTCTCGATGCTGACGGTATGTGCAAAGAAGCTGCAGAGATCAAGAAGATCCGTGAAAACATGATCATCAAGATTCCTATGTGTGCAGAAGGTCTTAAGGCAGTTTCCCGCCTTTCCAAGGAAGGCTACAGAACTTGCGTTACACTTTGCTTCTCCGCAGGTCAGGCGCTTCTCGCTTCCAACGCAGGCGCAACATATGTTGCACCCTTCCTCGGCAGAGTTGATGATATAGGCTGGAACGGTCTCGACCTCGTTACAGAGATCGCTGATATGTTCGCTATCCAGAACAGCACAACACAGATCGTTGCTGCTTCTACTCGTCACCCTGTTCACGTTATCGAGCTTGCTAAGGCAGGTGCAGACGTTGCAACAGTTCCTTTCAAGGTTATCATGCAGATGGTTGACCACCCCCTCACAAAGAGCGGTCTTGAAAAGTTCATGAAGGACTGGGCTACAATTCCCCAGTAATTAAAACTTAAAAAACAAGGGAATGCTTACGAGTGTTCTCATAAGGAAGTTTGCTTGTAGGCATCAAAACCTGCTCCGCAGGAAACAAAGAGTAACCCCGACAGATTTTCAAAGTCTGTCGGGGTTTGCTATTCGATAAATTGGAATTTATTTATCTGTTTTCGGTATGGATTTTCCTATCCAGCCACCTAACAATGCACATACCAACGAGATTATCGCTGAAGCAACACTGCTTGTAAAATAGATGCAAACTCCTGTAAGAATGGCACCGACTACTGCCCCAATCAAAAAGCCCATTCCCTCATAGTTTTTCATATATAAACCTCCGTCAAATTCTTATTTATCGATGAGTTTATTATATCATATTTCTATGAACTTTTCAACCGATTTGGCTTTTCTTTGCTTCCTCCGATACATTTTTTGAGGGGCAACCGTGACGGTTGCCCCATTTTGTATTTTAGATGTTTGCTGCCTATTCATCTCTATTATTTTCGTAAAATCTTCATTTCAAGCGTGTTTATTTAAATATTTGCTTTCCAAAGTCCGTGAAGATTGCAGTAAGAATATACTGCTACAGGTTTTTCTTCGGAAAGTGCAAATGTAACTATCGGCGCTTTTCCAATCTCAAGGCATTTTCGCTGAATTCCTTTGTCTGTCTGTAAGCAAACCCAAAGAATGCTATGCTCCTCTGTCATAGGATGCTCTACAGAGCCAACATTTACCGTTACAGTGTTTCTGGAAACAGAAACAACAGGAAGGTGCTTTTCTTGGCTTGCTTCCACAACACTCGGCTCAATCCGCTTCATCTTCTGTCCGCAACACAAGACAGACCCCCTGCGTTGTGAATCATATCAATAAGATTTCCGCAATGCTCGCAGAAATAAAATTCATTGTTGTTACACATAATAAACCTCCATTTTTATTTTATCTTCTATCCAGCCTGTCTTTAAGATCTCCGTAAACAGGGGTTGCAAGTCCGAAGCCGCCAGAAACAGTTAGAATCTGTCCTGTTGTATATGCGGAATCGTCACTTGCAAAATACACTACAGCTGAAGCAATTTCCTCGGGAAGTCCCATTCGACCAAGAGGAATATGCTTTAAAAACAGTGTGCGGAAATCATCGGACAAATTTTCCTTAACCGCATCGGTCGCTGTCATTCCGGGGAGAACGGCGTTACATCTGATTTTGTGTTTGGCCTCATGCACAGCGATCAATTTTGTCAAATAATTGATCGCCGCTTTTGATGTTCCGTAAGCGATCTGCGAAATATCGGGAACGTTGCCACCGACTGAGGAGATATTGATAATGCTACCACCGTTTTTCATATACCCGAGCACCGCTTTACTTGCCATAAACACACTTCGCAAATTGAGCGTGACCGTGTCAATAAAAACGTTGGCATCGGTACTCGCAAGATCAAGATCACGTTTGGGATCAGACGTTCCAAAGTTGTTAACAAGTACATCTATCCTTCCTTCGTTTTTCGCAACCTCCTCTGCCATAGAGGGATAGGATTCGGGAACACTTGCATCGTTATATACGCACCTCACATTGAATCCTGCATTGTTTAGGCGAGTAGCTTCCTTTTCCGTTCTTTCAAGATTTCTTGCCGCCATATAGACTACAGCACCTTCTTTGGCGCAGGATTCCGTTACGGCGAGACCTATACCTCTTGTGGAGGCTGTTACAATTACGACCTTATTCTTTAGCTTCATTTATATTTTCCTTTCTACTGTGAATTTTAGGCAACAAAATAACCGCTACGATTCCAACGACAACGCAGACAACTTCTGTGACTGCCAGCAACTTGATAGCCTTGATTGCAGCAGAGATTTCATCGAGTCCGGCGGCAATGTTTGATGTCACACGATTAGTAAACAAAGGAACTAATATAGCAACACCGAACGGCGCAGCAAGATCTCGAAAAAGTCCGTAGGTTCCTGTGGAGGAGCCTGCTTTTTTTGCGGGAATTTCCGAAAGAACAACTCTCATAAAAATCGTAGCGTTGCCGCCAAGTCCAAAGCCAAGAATACCGAGAGAAGCCGCCAGCAATAAAACCGAGGTAATAGGAGTAAACAGAAGCATCAGAGAGCATCCAATTCCCGTAATGGCAAATGATATGCTCAAAATCCGCTTTGGCTCAAATTTATCCGCAAGTGGTCCAAGAAGAATTGAGCCTAATGACATTCCAATATACATTATGGATATAGCATATCCTGATATAACAGTGTTTTCGGGCTGAGTGTAGTTTACAAATACAATGATGTTCGTCATATTCGCCTGCATCAATCCTTGCGTTAAAAAAAGTGCCACAACCGACAAAACAAACGACCGTCGCTTCATAAAGCTACCCTGCAAGATCGGTGTCTTTGCTTTTCTTTCCACCAATATGAGTATAACAAGTGATATCACAGCAGCAACTAAGACGAATATAAAGGCTGTCGAACTCCATCCGAAATTCTGACCAAACGAAGGAACACAAAGCGTTAAGCTGAAGAATATCAGTACAAACACACTGCCAAGTCCATCAAAGCTTGAAAGCGATTTTTTTTGAGCTTTCTTCTCCTTATTAGTTAAAAGGCAAGCGAAGAAGACGATGGCAGAGATCAGAACACATATCCACATCATAACCCGCCATCCCGAGTGCTCTATGATAAGACCTCCAAGTGTGGGGCCAAATATAACGGCGGCGCTTGATATCAACATATAAAGAGAAAAACCGCCCGAAGCCTTATCCGATGGAAATTCACTGATGATATACGTAATCACTACGGGAGCAATCGCCGCACTTCCAATACCAACAACAAATCTCGCCGCAAGCATAAACAAAAGTGACTGTGCCACCGCTGTCATAATATTTCCGAACATAAAAATCAAAACTCCAAGAAGCAGTGTTACTCTCCTGCCGATCACATCTCCAAGCTTTCCGAGGATCGGTGCAAATGCGGCGGTAGAGATTGACATAGCAAGAGCCGTCCAAGTCGTATTATTATATTCAAGCCCCAGATCCTTAACAAATGCGGGGCCAAGTACAGTTGTAAAGCCACCGATAATACCAATTAGAAAAGCCGCAAGTGCATAGGGAACGAACCCTACGAGATAAGATTTTGAATTCGTTCTTTCCATAATCTCTCCTTCATAATCATTGTCGTTTCGTAGTATGCCCATTTTTTCGCTGAATTATTTATGCACAAGTTGGACATAATCTTTTTTGAAAAGAGGACGACCTCTAAAAATAAAAAAGGAGATTCACTTTATGTCAATGATCAACAAAGAAATTGCCGATTTTAAGGCGCATGCGTTCCATGAAAACGATTTCAAATCGGTATCTAAGGAAGATATTCTCGGAAAGTGGAGCGTATTTTTCTTCTATCCTGCGGATTTTACCTTTGTATGTCCCACAGAGCTTGAGGATCTTGCAGATAAATACGAGGATTTCAAAAACGTAGGCTGTGAAATCTATTCCGTTTCCACAGACACACATTTTGTGCACAAGGCATGGCATGATGCCTCGGAGCGAATCAAAAAAATTAACTATCCTATGCTTGCCGATCCTACTCACCGTATTTCAAGAGATTTTGGGGTTTTAATTGAGTCCGACGGTCTTGCCGAGCGCGGAACCTTTATTGTTAATCCTGAGGGAAAGATCGTAGGCTATGAGGTGACGGCAGGAAACGTCGGCAGAAATGCTGAGGAGCTTTTCCGTCGTGTTCAGGCGTGTCAGTTTGTTCACGCTCATGGCGATCAGGTCTGTCCTGCGAATTGGAAACCGGGAGCGGAGACACTCAAGCCCAGTCTTGATCTTGTAGGTCAGCTCTGATGGAATCTATCAAAAACTATGATAAAGATAAACTCTATGACGTGATCGTCATAGGGGGCGGTCCGGCGGGACTTACCGCCGCGCTCTATCTTGCACGTGCGAAATACAGAGTGTTGGTGCTTGAAAAGGAGCAATTTGGCGGGCAGATCACTATTACTCATGAGGTCGTAAATTATCCGGGGATCGGCAGAGCAAGCGGCAAAGAAATTACAGAAACGATGAGAAGTCAAGGCGAATCATTCGGCGCGGAATTCCTACTTGCAGAGGCGACGCATCTTGAAGTTGAAGGAGACATCAAAACTGTCAAGACAGAGAAGGGAGAGTTTTATTGCCTTGGTATTCTAATTGCTACGGGGGCTCATCCAAGAGCTATTGGTTTCAAAGGAGAGGCTGAACACAAAGGACGCGGTGTTGCTTATTGTGCTACGTGCGACGGAGAATTCTTTACAGGTAAAGAGATTTTTGTTGTTGGCGGCGGATATGCTGCTGCGGAAGAAAGTGTTTTCTTAACTAAATTTGCGCGTCACGTTACTATTTTGATACGAGGCGATGATTTTACCTGCGCAGCGGCGGTTGCAGAACCGGCGAAAAAGCATAAAAATATTACTGTTCTTACAAACACTGAGGTTGAAGAAGTATCGGGAGAGGGCGGATTGAATTATATCCGCTATAAAAATACTAAAACCGAAAAGGTTACGGAATACAGAGCCGATAACGGAGATTTCTTCGGTGTGTTTGTTTTGGCAGGATATACGCCTGATACAAAAATTGTAAAGGAGCTTGTAGAACTCAACGACCACGGCTATATCGTTACCGATTCGGAGCAACGTACAAGCATAGATGGCGTATATGCGGCAGGTGATGTTTGCATCAAACCGCTTCGTCAGGTTGTTACCGCTACAGGTGACGGTGCTCTTGCGGCTACTGAGCTTGAAAAGTATGTTGCTTCAGTGCAAAGCAGAACGGGAATTTCTGCAAAGCCACCTGTTTCAAAAAACTATAAATCGGAAAATGCTATCAAAAACACTGAAAGCCAATACTCGTCTGACGGGTTGCTGTCGGAGGATATGAAGGCTCAGCTGCGGACTCTGTTTGAAAGAATGCAGGGCAATGCCATACTCAAGCTTTATCTTGATAAGCGCGAGATATCAAGGGAGCTTGAGAGTTATATGCGCGAGCTTGCTTCGATTTCGAATAATCTTGCGGTTGATGTGGCAGACGTCAATGCTTCCTCTGATTTCGCACCGTGCGTAAAGGTATGCTACGTTGACGGAACGGAGACAGGTCTTGCATTTCACGGTGTTCCGGGCGGACATGAATTTTCGTCCTTCGTTTTGGGTATCTATAATGCGATAGGACCGGGACAGCCAATCGATGAAAAAACAAGAGAACGAATTGGGGCGATAAGCAAGCCTACTGATATTAAGGTGCTGGTATCCTTGTCTTGCACGATGTGCCCCGATACCGTAGTATCCGCACAGCATATTGCGGCAAAAAATAAGAACATCACGGCAGAGATATACGATATTCACCATTTCGAAGAAATAAGGAAGCAATATAACGTTATGAGCGTTCCGTGCATTTTGATCAATGATAGCAATGTTTCTTTTGGAAAAAAGAACATTGAACAGATACTCGAACTAATCGGGTAAACAGCAAAAGGCGATGATCTAAACAATCAGCGCCTTTTTTTAAAAATGTTTTCCTTGGATTATTGTCCTTCTTCTTTGCTTTCTGCAACGCAAAATTTGAGGGCTGACAGATTGATTTCTGCCAGCCCTCAAAATTTTACAATACAATCTTAAATCCAATATGTGTGGCATCCTTTTTGTACGCCGTGATCTCGCCCTTGTGCTTCTCGACGATTGCCTTTGCCATCGAAAGTCCTACGCCGTAACCACCCGTAAACTTTCTCGCCTTGTCTGCGCGGTAGAAGCGGTCGAACAAACGGTCAAGCTCAATCTCTCCAACGGAGGCATAGGTATTTTCTACGACGAGAACAATTTTTCTTCCTTTGTGAAGATTTACGGTTATCTCACCGTCCTGATCGCAATACTTAATGGCATTGTCCATCAAGATGCCGACAAGTCGGTGAAGGAGTGCTTCGTCACCACAATAGGATATTCCTTTCTCAATGTTTGAGGTGAGTGCTTTGCCTCGTTCCTTTGCAAGCGGTTCAAACTCGCGGGCGGTATCGGCAACAAGTTTACCCAAAGCAACCTCGGTAATGTTCAAAGGCTGTCCTTCCTCGTCCATACGGGAGAGCGCGACGAGCTGATTCACAAGCTCG
>CALAXC010000160.1 GCA_937894775.1 uncultured Clostridia bacterium | reverse complement strand
TGTCAGAAGGCCGCTCGGCAGGGTAACTGATTTCAGATTGTAGCATCCCTCGAATGTTGAATATAACGATGTGAGGTTATTCGGGAGAACGATAGACTCTAACGCATCACAATAAGCAAATGCTCTATTCCCTATCTCGGATAGGTTATCGGGGAAAGTAATATTTTTTAGTGAATTACAATACATAAAGGTTCCATCTCCAATGTATTTCAGTGAGGCAGGTAATTCGATAGAGGACAAAGACTCACAACTACTAAATACACCCCCTTGCAGAGTTAATAAGGTGTTAGATAACTTTACGTGTGTCAGGGATTTGCAATCCGTAAAAGCACTGGTTTCAAGAATCTGCACCTTATCCGGTATTTCAATCGACTTTAACGCGTCACAATGAGCAAAAGCCTCACTTTTAATATACATTAGCGTTGGTGGGAAAGATATATTTTCTATTGCATCGCAATTTTCGAATGCTCTATTACCAATAGTTAGAAGCCCCTCAGAAAGTGTTACATCAGTCAGATTTGTACAATTTATGAATGCCTGATTTCCAATGATACTGACTGTTGATGGGATATTAATTGAGGATAATGACGAGCAAGTGCTGAATGCCATACTGTTGAGATATTTCAATCCTTCAGGGAGTACCACTTTTTCAAGATTACTGCATCCGTAGAATGCTGCAGATCCGATTGTAACCAGATTCTTTGAAAAATTAATCGAAGAAAGAGCGGTATTACTAAAAGAGTTATCCTTAATGTACTCCAAACTCTCAGGTAAATGGATGCTCTTAAGTGCATAACAAGCATTGAATGTGTACTGCTCAATAGATTTAAGCCCCTCAGGCAAAGAGATTGACTCCAAGACTCTGCATGATGAAAAGGCCCGTTCGCCAATAGTTTGCACCGAAGATGGAATGTTGACATTCTTCAAAGCATAATTTTCACTTCCTGCGTATTTGAAGCTAACGTTGCGGAATTCAATATCATATTTTTTGTCGCTTCGCTTTTCCACGGCAAGAGAGCCTTGATACATATCGTTTGGTATATCGAAATAGTCTAAATAGAGCTTGAGGAATTGCTCGTTTTCCTTGAAGGAACGGAACAGCGTATCCAAAAGCGCATTGAGATCTCCCATAAAGCGTCCAAGATATCCTGTGTATTTAATCACGTTACCTACAGGGAATGCGCCCATGGCACAGTAAAAACAAACCAACAGATAATTGAAAAGCGTACTTGACCAATTTAATATTCCCCTTGGAATACTTAACTTAAATCCGAGACTCTGCGCATCTGAAAACGCTTTCAAATGATCTTTGTTCATCTTTTCGCTCAGCTTCTGTATAATATCTGCTTGAAGATAGATTCTGTCATCCATTCCGGTACTGTTCGTTCCTCTACCTATTCTGTTTTCTTCAAGCATCATATCACCGATTTTTTTGTTATGAGCGGCAACGAGCTTGCCCTGCTTGAAGCCCCAAGCATAATGCAATGCCGCAAACAAAATCATTCCGAGTGCAAGCACAAGACCAAGCCAATGGAATCCGACTGCAACCATCTTCGTAATCATTTCAATGAAAAGGATCAGCGAGAAAACAATTTTAACGGCACTTGACATCAGTCGATTGACCGAATTGCGCATATATGTGATGCCATATCCGTTAATATAGGCGTTTTCTTTAACCTTTCTTCTCAGCATACGGACTTCGGGATCTTCTAATTTATCGTAATCAAGAGAAAGAGTTTTTTTGTTGAATGCCAAGGATTCATTATTGTTCAGTTTTTCAAATTGTGTACTAACCGCATTGCTTAGCAAGGTACTAATGATGTGGACGAAAAGATTTCCAAGCAACGTAATAGCCACAAGAGTGAAAATGGCTTTTTTATCCCTGCCTTCATAAAGGGCGGTTACGATCTCGGCAGACATCCAAAGGTTGAAATACGGGGATATCGAACTGAAAACAATATGCAAAAAGGATGTAGGAAAATACTTTTTGTTAAAGGAGTGGTAGAGCTTGAGGGTTCTTATAGTTACATTATCTTTACGCATTGATCTCACCCTCCTTGTAGTATTTTGCCTGTACCCCGAACATATAGGCGTACTGTCCGTTCTGTGCCATCAATTCATCGTGCGTTCCGCTTTCCTTGATAATACCATCCCCGAGAAGGAGAATACGATCACAGAAGCGAGTGCTTGCAAAACGGTGGGAAATGTAAATGGAGGTTTTTCCATGCGTCAACTCTCTGTATTGCAAATAGAGATTGTTTTCCGCAATAGGATCGAGTGCTGCCGTGGGCTCGTCCAAAATAAGAACAGAACCATTTTTATAAATAGCACGAGCCAAAACAAGCTTTTGCATTTCGCCGCCTGAAAGATCAACGCCATCGTCATAGATGCCCTTCATCAAGTGGGTATCGATGCCGTTTTCGAGGCTTTCGATCTTCTCCCAAATGCCTGCTAATTTCATAGCAGTTACAGCATCCTCTCTCGCTGTAGGACGATTTATGTCCGCACTTGCCACATATTCGAACATCGTGAAGCAGACAGGGCGTATTTCTTGGAAAACAGCAGAAATCATCGTATAGTATTCGTGGATGTTGTATTCGTCAATCAGCTTGCCGTTTACCAATATCTCGCCCTTTGTAGGTCTATAAAATCCGCAAATCAACTTGACAAGGGTGGTCTTACCTGCACCGTTAACACCAACAAGGGCAAGGCTTTCTCCTGCCTGCAGGGTAAGGTTGATGCCCTTCAAAGTATAGTCCTCAGCGCCATCGTACTTGTACCAAACGTCACGCAGTTCGATTGTAACTGCTCCCGTAGGCAATTCGCATCCCTTACCGTAATTGAATTTGTTGGGATAATCATAGAACTCACGATAATATGCAATCTTATCGGCTCTCTTGTTCAGCTTTGCAACATCACCGACTACACCGTGAAGGAATCCCGCAACGCTACCAACAATGCCAAAATAAAATACGAAATCACCGGCAGAAAGACTTCCCGTAAGAAGCATACCGATCAGCACAACATATGCAACGCCGTTTTGTATCAAAGTCATAAGCCCGGCAAGGATCGATGCCCAAAGTCCGCGCAAGCGACAGCGTTTATTCCACATAATAATGTGGGCGCGATAATCGCTCATCATTTTGTTGAGCCATTCTTCAAGTCCGTATAGCTTAATGTCCTTTGCCACCTGCAAGTTTTCGGAAAGTCCTCCGAGATATCCCGCTTTTCTGCTTTCCTTTTCCCACAAGTGCTTGTGTTTTTCGTAATATTTGTTCTGCCACAGAGTAGTAAAGTATGAGAGAATGGATACTGTGATAACGACTACAAATACGATAGGGTTGATAAAGGCAAGAAGCGAGGCATAAGTAACAATGCCTAAAAGGTGAATAAGCGCACCGGAAAGATCAGTCCATATGAACTCCAAGGCGCAGTTTCCACTGCTCGCATCTCTCCATGCATATCCGCTTATCTTCTTGTAATCCTGCTTTTCGTGATTTTCAAAATCCGTTTTGTAGCCTTGCGTGTAACCCATTTCTGTTTGATAAACACAGGTAGGATAATAACGTCTTGAACTACAGCGAGCATTTATAAAATTGCTCAAAACATTAAGGGTAAGACTTGCCGTGATGAAAAAAATGACAATCCACGCAAGGTCTGCGAATGGCTTTCCGGCCCCGATACTGTCAATAAGATATTTTGAAAAATATGAACTGACAAGGGGCGAGATAACCGCTATCGGAACGGCAGCAAAGATGAAAAACACAAAGCTTTTATCGAGCCGCCACAAATTTTTGATCGCCCATACAAGACAGCCAAATCTTGAATACTTCGGCTTTTCTTTTGGAGCTTTTGTTTTAGAACTCATATTGACCTCCTCTTTACTTTGGATGTCTGCATTATATCATAGAATAATTTAAAAAAGTGCAATCTGTTGTCAAACGTCGAAAATTTGATGTGGATTGCACTTTTACTGTATTTATTGAGGCAAAAGAACTTCGGTTGAAAAGGCACCGTCCTCGCTTGCACGAGTCAGATATCCGCCGTACTTCTTTACAATAGCATCAACGCGAGCAAGACCGAAACCGTGTCCCTCTCCCTTGGTGGTCTTGAAGCTATGTTTCTTTGCTCCTTCCGCGGTGTTCGTCAGCGAAAGATATAAGTAGTTTCCTTTCATCTCCATATAGATACGGATAAGCCGTTCTTCCTCGGGGAGAGCTGAGCACGCTTCAATGGCGTTATCAAGCAAATTGCCAATAACGATACAGAGATCAAGCTCCGATACCGTTAGTGACACGGGAATGCGTGCCTCTGCCTTTACTTTTATATTCTTCGCGGTAGCAATGGAGAGCTTACTGTTCAGTATTGCATCCGCCATCCTATTTCCGGTCTTGATTACGGTTTCAACGTGGGTCAGATCATCGTCAAGCATATCGAGATAACGATCGATTTCCTCATATTCTCCGTTTTTAGCGTGAACCTTCATAGTTTGAATATGGCTTCTGTAATCGTGCCGCCAACCACGCATCTTATTATACATATTTTCCACTTCTGCATAGTGCTTTTTTAATATTTCACTTTCCGCAGCAGCAATTCTTTTTGCAATCAATTTATCAAACAGCATAATTCTTTTTCCTTACAGATATTTGATCAAGGCAGCGTGTACCTCATCGTACATTCCTCTGCTGATGGGAACAAGATCCCCGTTCAACATCGTAATATCGGTGCGACTGATCTTTTTTACATATTTCAATCCAACAATATAGGAGCGATGCACCTTGATAAAGGTCTCATCAAGCTGCTCCGCAAACTTCGCCAATGAAATACGGGAACGGTAGACGCCGCTTACGGTATGCACAGCCACGTGAACGTTTTCGGACTCCACGTAACAGATATCCGCAAGCGAAACCTTCACATCACCATCGGAAGATGTCAAAAGCACCGCTCTCTGTCGGTAATTAAGATTGCTTACCGCACGGTCAAGGACAGGCAAGAGCTTTCTTTCATCCGCAGGTTTGATTAGATAGTGGAGAGCTGACACGTCAAAGCCGTCGCTGAAATACTCATAATACCCCGTAATGAAAATGATCTGAACAGTAGAATTCTCTTTGCGAACCGTTTTCGCCAATTCAACACCGGTCATTCCGGGCATTTCTATGTCAAGCAACAATATGTCAAAGTCTTTTTCCTCTGAATAATCGAAAAGAAAAGATTTAGCAGAGGAATAGGTTTTTAGCTCCAAAATGTGGCGGTTCTTATTTGCCCAAGCGGATACTACACCCGATAAATATTCAATTTGTTTCTGCTCATCATCGCAGATAGCAATTTTTAGTTTCATATGTATAACCTTTCTTGGACAAGAGCGACCGAGACGAAACTTATTATCGAACACATTTATTATA
>CALAXC010000159.1 GCA_937894775.1 uncultured Clostridia bacterium | reverse complement strand
CTTTTGGTCAATGGTGCTTTTCGTGAGATCTTTTGCCGAGGTGATCCCTTGGTTCACAACCAAAGAAAGTCCATATATGATAACCACCGCAAGCACCTTTTCTATTTCGGGTGTTGCCACGGTCAATGCATCCAAAACGTATTTCAGCAAAAACGCAGACAACAACGGGAATGACGTCGTAATCAACATCAATGCGAAATACAGAAAAATCATGAATTTGCTTGACTCAAAGATCAGATTCCAAGAGTAAGCAAAAGATTTATAAGCCAATTTCAATCTATTCATTCGCATCACCTCTCTCTAAAACCAATGCATTTCAAACGATACAGAATTGCCAATAAGTCCTCGGGACGAACATATTCAATGACACCCGACGTTCCCCTAAATCCCGTTTGGTGAATCATATCAAATCCTAACGATTCTATTTTCTTATACAGCCGCAAGACTGATTCCCTTAAATTACCGCCTTTATGCTGTTCAATTACCGTGAAATAGTAAATGAAAGAACATATAAAATCAAGCTGACCGCGCGTAACGTGCGGTATAATTTCGGGAATATTTACCGTTTCATTGCCGAATTTAAGTGTTGAGTCGTCTTTGATTTCAATATTTCTTGCAAGACAACCTCTTCTGAGGTCACCAAATTCAACAACACGCGATAGTGGTGAAAAAGCGGACTCGGAAATTTTATGATCCTTGGAATAATCCTTATATTCAGAAACAGTAAAGTTTTCCACTAAAATGACCTTGTCTGCAATACGGAAATATTCTCCCGAAGCTCCGACAACGATGATAGAAGAAATGCCATGCCTTTCATAAAACATACGGGCATTATCGATAAAAGGCACGGTAGACGCGTTTTTTATAACCGAACGCATCTTTTCGTCCTTGTACATAAAGTTATTCGCACTTCGGTCTTCGTCGAACAGCATCAAACGACAGCCTGCCTCCACAGCCTCGGTAACCGCCGCGGCTTGCGACGTTGAACCGCTGGCGTTATCGGTTGAAAAGCTTTGAGGGAGTAGCGATTTAACAGGCAATGCTCGCAAAAAGAAGGATATATCGGTGTTTTTGATGCTTCTTCCGTCCTCTGCTTGAATAGTCATAGCACTTTCGTTTGTTATGACGTATTCACGCCCGTCACCGAGGATGTGGTTGTAAACACCTTCCTTCAAAGCCTCCAAGATCGTGCTTTTTCCGTGATAAGCATCACCGGTAATCAAGGTTATACCCTCGGGGATAGCCATTCCGCTGATGCTGTCCCCGCTCGGCAACGCAATATTTATCTGCATTGATTTGGGAGAAGTAAACGGAACAGCCCCTTTGCTATCCTTATAATCCGTTTTGCCTTTTCGAGGAAGCACAGATCCGTTGGCGACAAAGGATACATATCCGTTGTTTTTCAAATAGCGTCGTATATACTCTTGATTTCGCCATAATTCCACAGCTTGCCGAAGGGCATTCGAATCAAAGCTTGAAACAAAGTCTTCAACTAACGTGGGCAGATTCTTGGTCAAAAGAAGCTTTAATGCCTTTTCGGATATGATTCCTTTCTTGCGATTGTTGAAGGAATCCTTTTGAGCTTGCGCCGACAAAGCTAAAACGCTTCCGCTTTGTGCTTTGATTCCAAGTTCGGGATCTGCACGCTGTCCCGTATTGTATGCTGAATTATTAAACGGCAATTTAATGGTTAACGAAATAGTTGTCGTTTCGTCGTTGATTTTCACTACGGAATTTGACAGCACTCGGGTTCCGAACTTGTAAACGAGGAACAGCCCCTTTTGAACGTTACTTTCCGATTGTTGCATTGTATCATTTGCCATGTGCGCCGCAAGCGAAAACTCACGCATAATATAGGACGTTAATGCGGTCTTATCGTTTTGATCAAATCTGTGATTTTCAAAGATCCGCCCGCAAGGTATCTCAATCGACACCGTTGCAAATTTGAATTGTCCGCCATAGACATTCCGAATATGATAGACAATTCCGTTTCGCTCGTATCTTCCGTACAGCTTTGTATATGAAGATACGGCTTTTCCGTCAAGTGATTTAATAATTTCGTTTAATTTTTGCATAAAAATACCTCCGAGAAATGATTTTGAGATGTGTTGCCCTATGGGCATAGATATAGAACACATTGTCAAACCATTTTTCGAAGGAAAAACAAAAACGGTATATCGTCAGATATACCGTAAAATATTAGCCGATCGTATTTAAGCACGCTTAAAAAGCGTCATGCTGCACTCGGCGACACATGGCATCCGACAATGTATTCAATTGCAGTTTTCATAATGGTCGCCTCCTTTGGCATGAATTTGTATTAACTACGATATTAGAATATCACATTTTTTATTAAATGTCAATCAGCAATAAGAAGATTTTTATCAACTGTTGGTTAAATTTTGGCAAGGCATATCGAAGAAATCATCAGTTTTGCATCCCAGTATCCTCGCAAGATGTGGCAAGAAAATAATATCGGGATAGCAGGCATTCTGCTCCCACTTATATACCGCCTGCGGAGATACGCCTATCAGCTCGCCGAATTCTTTTAGCGAGAGATTGTTTTCGTTGCGGTATGCCTTGATTTTTTCCGCAATCGTTATATGATAAGTCGGCATACTTATATCGAATCACTCTCCTTTAACATATTGATTTTTCGCATACGATTGATAAGCGCCATAAGCTCTTGCTTTCGAGGCAGGTCAAGGAATCTCTCACATGTAGTAAAAAATGGAGAGTAAAGAAAATCTATTCCTTCCTTGTAGATTCGTGTGTACAAATCGTGTATCTTTCCTTGAATATCTATTTTTTTATCGTTGTTTGTTATTTCAAGATAGCGAAGCATAAATCCGAGCGTATCAAGCTGACGTGGAGAAACTATATCGTGAAGTCCGCGAACGTCTATTGTTTCGTCACCGATAATGATAAATCCCATATCCGAAACTTCAAGTCTTTCGCTTCCACGACCATCGGGATATGACGAAAAACCATCTGAATAAAGTGCTCTGCATTGTTGCCAATTTGCAGACGACGGCAATACGGTACTCACATTATAAGAACTACAGATGTTTTTGGACTTTTCGGTTACGTCGTGAATCAGATAATCCTCCATCATATAGATCTTATCGGCAACAGAAAGATATTCACCGCTACCACCGATAACAAGGATAGTGGAAACACTATGCGTCTTGTGCAGCTCGTTCACGCGGTCTGTAAAGGGCGTAATTGGCTCTTTTTCAATCAACTCCTTCATCATGCGGTCACGGATCATAAAGTTGGTGGCACTTCTGTCCTCGTCAATAAGCAACAGCTTGGCATTACAGTCTACAGCCTCCATAATGTTCGCCGCTTGCGAGGTCGAACCCGAGGCGTGATCGGTGGAGAAATCGCTTGTGTCACCGCCCGGCAACCATTTAATAAACGGAGAGATATTGACGTGCTTTACGCTTCGTCCATCCTCTGCGGATATGGTTACCGCACTTTCATCGGTAATACAAAGCTCGCGTCCGTCACCAATAGCGTGATCGTAGATTCCTGCGGATATCGCATCAAGCAGAGTGGATTTTCCAGAATATCCTCCGCCCGTAATGACGGTAACGCCTTTTTTGATTCCCATTCCGCGAACACCGAAAATCTCAATTTCATCATCGGGCGTGGATCTGAACGGGATCGCATCGAGCATCGGCAGATCTGTTCCTTTAGCGCGTGGCAAGATGCTGCCGTTTGCTACAAAGGCGCAATAGTCGCTACTTTTTAGCCATTCTCTGATTACCGATTGCTTTTGGGCAAGCTCGATTGCTTTTCTCAATCCCTCAATATCGAAATCCAAGACAAAGCGGTCAACCGCATCGGGAAGATCACGGCAAAGCATCTGCACTGTTTTTCTGATCTTCTTTTTGGGAAGCTGAACTTGAACGCGAATGCATAGACACATCAACGGCGGGCGCGATATTCCGTCACTCAACAGATAGACGGTTGAACCCGAACCGTTTGTATAATCCTTTTGCGGACACAGTGCAAAATACGCTGTGTTTCTTTTTATGATCTCTCCACCCGGCGCACACAGATAATACTTGCCGTTTTCGTTATCGGGTCGGCTGCGGTTATAAAGTTCAGCATTTAGCTCATCAATGTATTTTTTGAAAGCGCGGAGGCAAAAGTCGGCTTCTACACTCTCGGTGGATTTGTCGGGAATATCGATTCCAAGTGTGGCACAAGGAATACTGATCACCACCGTTGGCTTATCCTGCGCCAACTTGTGCGTGGTAGATATATCGAATCCAATGCTTTCGTTGTAATAAGTTGAACTGTAATCGACATAAGGCTCCATCGTTGGATGCGCGGGATCAACGATGGTCATACTGCCTTCATACATAGCCTTGTATGTGGTCGTGTTAGGCTCCATAGATAATATTTTGTTTTTTAATCTCTTCATGGGCATCCCCTCTTTCATTTTTCAAAAGTGTTGTAATAGCGGTCATCATAAAAAATTCTCCTTTCGGTTTTGCTGAATTTTCCGTTTGACTCATATTCGAGGGCTTTCCACGAAAAACAAAAAGCACCCCTACGGGTGCATAAAGCTATACGTTCGCCAAAGAAAGATATTTCAGGCAAACAAAAAACACACCCGAGATCGGATGTGCATCAAAAACTATATAAACCTTGCGTTCAGCATACCGCAGGCGATACATATGACATCCGATAAATATAAGTGTTCATCATAATAATCGCCTCCTTTGGCTGAATTTGTAATTTGATTACGCTAATAGTATAGCATATTTTCGGTTGATTGTCAATTAGGCTTGGGAAAGTTTTCATCAACCATTGGTTTAAGATTATCGGTACTAAAAATCAAAAATCCGGCTCGGATATATCATCAAGTGCTCAACGTAACGCTATACAAGGCTTCGCCTTGGCGAAAAAGGCGGTAATTATATGCGGCGAAGTGATAATTATGCACGAAATTTGTTGAAAAGCGCAAAGCATTGTGGTATAATAAATTTCAGAACAACAGTGTATTTCGTTTTTCGAAAGGGGTGGCGAGTCGCCATCTTTTCACAATTATCTACCGTATTCTCTGCGCAAGCCTACAAAATCATTTCCTCGGCACGCCTTCGGAAAGGATTTTGCTTAACGCCTTGCTCCGCTCAGACGAAATGCTCGACGTAGCACACCACAAGGCTTCGTAAACTACGCCTTGTTATACTACGCCTGCGCGTTCGCCATACAAACCGGTGTTGTTCTGAAACATTCGGGAAAGGAGAGCTTTATGAAGGTTTATACTACGCTTGAGAGCCTTGAGCAAGCCACGGGCTTTTCCGCTAAAACCTTATACGCTTTGAGCAATAATTTGGATAAGCACTATCATACTGCGTTTATTCCCAAGCGCGACGGAAGCAAACGCAAGCTCTCCGTTCCCGATCTTGTCTTAAAAAGAGTGCAAAGAGCGATAGCCGACAATATTTTGGCACATTATCCGATCTCCCGTTACTCTACCGCTTACGCATCGGGAAGCAGCGTACAAAGAAACGCCGCTCCGCACGTTGGGAAGCCCAAAATATTGAAGCTGGACATCGACGGTTTTTTCGACCATATCACTTATTCAAAGGTCAAGGACATCGTTTTTTGCAAGGAAAAATATTCCGAGCAGATACGCATATTGCTGACGATGCTTTGCTATTATAGAGAAGCATTGCCGCAAGGGGCTCCGACATCTCCCGCTATTACGAATATCATTATGTACGATTTTGATGAGAAGATCGGCAGTTATTGCACAAAAAATGATATTTCATACACGAGATACTGCGATGATATGACGTTTTCGGGAGATTTTGACGAAAAAACGATTATATTACTCGTTAAGAATGAATTGCGACGGCTTGGTTTGTTTTTGAAAAACAGAAAAACCGCAATCATCCCAAGCACGAAGCGTCAAACGGTTACGGGTATCGTCGTGAACGAGAAGATCGGGTTGACCAAAGATTACAAACGTAGGATCAGACAGGAGATCTACTATATCAAAAAATATGGAATAGACGGGCATTTGGAAAAATTGAACGTAGCCGACAAGCATTTTTATCTTAACTCATTAAGAGGTCGCATTGCCTTCGTGCTGCAAACTATTCCAAACGATAAAGAATTTTTGCAGTATAAAGAATTTTTAAAAAGCCTATAAGCTTGCAACACAAACTTGTGAACGGACATTATTGGGATTTACATTAAACGAAGCCTCGGCAAGATTTTCTTGCCGAGGCTTTAGTGTTTACCTCTATTAATAATCCTCTCCGTCCTTATCGTCGTCGGGAACCTGAGTCTCTTCGAACTCTTCCTTGCCTGCGCCGCAAAGGGGGCATACCCAATCCTCGGGAAGATCCTCAAACTCGGTGTTGGGATCGATTCCGCTATCGGGGCATCCCTCGGATGCCTTGTACTCGTAGCCACAAAGATTACATACGTGAATAACCATTTTTTCCTCCGGAAATATAAAAATAATATCTGATTTCGGGGCGCAAAAGAGTGTTGCGACCTCGCTGAAAATCGTTCACTAATAATATAATCAAAATCAATGCTCTTGTCAATATATAAATCAAAGATATTTCGAAAAATTTTTGATTTTTTTCGACAAAAAACTTCAATTTCTCACATATTATATCATTGATACATAAGATATTCGCGAATATCGTTTTTGAAACGCTCGATATCCTCTGCTTCGCCGCGCACGACCGAGTCAACGTCAAATCCGTCGTTGGCGGTCAGCGTATCCCTGCCGTATCGCTCGCATATTCCCCACTCGTCCCAAGTGAACTCGGGATACTTGCGCATAGCGGCAAGCAGGTGCAGACCGCACTTGTGAGGGCTGTAGACTCTTCTGTCCGTTATATTTATCTGCACGCCCTCACATACCTTGCCCGCGTGCTTGCTGAACGTAGGGGTAAAATACGCGCGGCTGAAGAACACGCCGTCAAGTCCGCGAGAGTTCATATGCTCCGCGAGGCGTCGGGAGTCCACGAACGGCGCTCCGACTATGTCAAACGGGCGCGTAGTTCCCCGCCCCTCCGAGATATTGGTGGACTCAAAAATACAAGTGCCTATATAATTAACCGCGCAATCCACCGTCGGAATATTGGGAGAAGGATTGTACCACGGAAGGTCCGTCATATCGGCGTACGCTTCCCTCTCCCAGCCGCTTACGCGAAGCACGTGAAGGTCACAGCCGATCTGCTTTTTATCGTTTATATACCTTGCGAACTCGCCAACCGTCATAGAATAGCGCACGGGCAGGGCGTATTTGCCTATAAAACTTGAAAATCTGCTCTCGTCAAGCACCGCGCCCTCGATGGCAGCAAGACTTCCGCTTATGGGGTTGGGGCGGTCGAGCACCAGCACGGGAATACCTCGCGCGGCGCACTCGGTCATAATATGTGTAAGGCTATAGATATAGGTATAAAATCTTGCGCCTACGTCGGCAATATCGTATATTACGATATCACAAAGAGAGAGAGCTTTATCTATTTCGGGATTCTTCCCTCCTCCGATATCGTAAACGGGACAGCCCGTTTCCGAGTCTATCTGCGTGCCGCCCCAGCCGCCCGCCTGATGCACGGAGTGTATTCCGTGCTCGGGGGCAAACAAAACGGTAAGATTATATTTTTCCGCAAGCTTTACGTAGGTAGGAACGCCGCGCTTGTCAACGCCCGACGCCGAGGTCATAAGCCCGCATCTTCTGCCCCTTAAAAGCTCCTGCGCCTCGTCAAGCCTATCCGCGCCGCACAGCACGGTATATATTTTTCTTTCCATATTTTGACTTTTTGCTCGAATCTTAACGCCATGCAAAATTCCTTTCGTATGACCATTAATCACTCTTAAAGTCTCCGAAGTGAAGTAGCCCAAGTGCGAATTGAATCATTCGGACACAATGAATTATTTGTATAGTTTTTCAATGTCTGAATCTTCAATGAAAGCGAATGATGTATATCCAACTGACTTTTTCCATTCGTTGTATCTGTTAAAATTATTTATCATCCACAATATTTTTTGTTTTACTTTTTTGTTGTTTTCATTTTCTTTGAACATTTCTAATAAACTGTGTTTAAAATTCACATAGTCAAAATTTGATTCATAGATATAATGATTAACCATCGCACATCCGTCTTCACAGATTATACATAACCCATCTGATAAATCGTATATTTCTTTGCTTACTATTATTCTTGGATATATGGCTATTTC
>CALAXC010000158.1 GCA_937894775.1 uncultured Clostridia bacterium | reverse complement strand
AGCGACTTCTCCCGAATCAACCCCTGCCCGTCACTCGTGCGATCCACCATGTGGTCGTGCATAAGGATCAGCTCACCGTCCTTCGTCATGTGCAGATCAATCTCCACCATATCTACGCCAAGCTCGATAGCAGAGCGAAGCGCAACCAAGGTATTTTCAGGATAGAACCTCGAATTTCCGCGATGTGCTGCCACCGCAATTTTGTTTTTGTATTGCAACACCATAAAATTCTCCTTTGTTTTCATCAACCTGTTGAAAAAATTTGAAAAAGTAGTATAATTATTATAGGTAATTTTACATCGATAATCAATAGTCTGCGCTGTTTTTGATGAATTTCCATCTAAATAGCGCAAATTCCATCAAATTCTTTCATTTTGTTTCAAGGAGAATCTCATATGATACCGTTTGAACGCAGGGTGCAGCTTCTAAAGCTGTTGGAAGTCAAAAAAACGCTTTCCGTTCGTGAGCTATCTACATGTCTTTTTGTTAGCGAGGCGTCGGTGCGCCGCGACATTGAGGAACTGGAAGCGCAAGGACAAGTCAAGCGCATCTGGGGCGGTGTGATGCTTGCATCCGCCCACAACGCTGTTGTACCGATCGACTTGCGAGATGGCGATCACTCTGCCGTCAAGGAAGCACTCGCCCAAAGAGCCGCTGCACTGATCTCGGACGGCGACTCCATAATTATGGACGGCTCCTCAACCGTGCGCAGAATCGTCAAACATCTCGACGGAAAGAAAAATCTTCGGATTATCACAAACAATCTCCGCATTTTCCACGACTGTATCACTCCCGACGTGCAGCTCTACTGCACAGGAGGCTTGTATTTTCCAAAAAATCAAATCTTTATAGGCCCCGCTGCCGAGAGCTATCTGCGCACAATCTCTGCGGACATTCTCTTTTTCTCCAGCCAAGGACTCTCCGAGGATGGTGAGATCAGCGATGCTTCCGAGGAAGAAACCGCTTTGCGCCGCGTAATGATGCAGCGAGCAAGGAAAAAGGTCTTTTTGTGCGACTCTTCCAAGCTCGGCGTGCGTAAGGGCTTTACACTCTGCCGAAAAGAGGAAGTCAGCGAGATTATTTGCAACATGCCGCTTCCGTGGGAATCAGTCTCACTATAAAATACAAGATTTATAATTTGAACAGCAAAATCCATAGATAAACCAATTTAGGCGTATTCGATTTAGGTTGGCATTGGCTAACCACAGTATCACCCACCTTCAACAAATCGTATCACAAATTCAAAGCTTTGCCAATGAAGCAGTCACTTCGTGATTATGAAGCGAAGCGCTAACCTTCCGTGCCCGCAGGCGCTTCATACGCGAAGCGTGCTTCCTGCTCCGCAGGAGCGCTTAATGCGATTTATCGCGCTTCATTGAAAAAAGCACTTCCTGAGAAGTGCTTTTCAGAACTGCTTTATGGGCTTATAGTATAAAAATGCAACTTCATATTTTTAGTAAAGTTTGGCATTGCATAGTAATGTTTGCTCACTTCGCCGCAATGCGAGGTATTTTATACTTTATTTTATCATATCAATCCCTCTTTGGAGCGTGTCCGCAGAGATGGCACCCGTTGCCTGTGCAATAAGGTATCCTTCTGCATCAATAAAATACGTGGTGGGCAATGAATATACGCTGTAGGTCATTGCCGCATCGGAGTCTGTATCATAGAACACCGGGAAGGTATATCCTTTCTCTGAAATAAACGCCTTTGCGCTACTGAGTGTTTCGCGGCCGCCGGTCATATTGACCATCAGAAAGTGGATCTCATCGCCAAGCTCCAGATATTTTTCGTGGAAGTCAGGCATCTCGCTTTGGCAAGGCCCGCACCAGCTTGCCCAAAAATTCAGTACGATCGGCTTACCAATATAATCCGACAGATTGACCTTGCTCCCCGACGAATCATAAACAGCGAAATCGGGAGCTTTGGTCAGCTGCTGTTCCGCATTGTCTGCACCCGAGCTGTCGTTTTGACTTTCATTATCCTTCTTATTTTGATCTCCCTGTATCAGCAGCCTGTCGGGAGTATCGTTTTTACCAAGCTGCGTATAAAGCACCGAAGCACCGCCGACCAGAAGAACAAACACCAATACAAGTATAATTACATTTTTCTTCTTACTCATAGTTCCTCCTTATCCAAGAAAGCTCAGAAAACGTCCAAGCATTCCCGTTGCCATCAGAATACCGATTACAACAAGCAAGCTACCGCTGACGATATTGATGACCTTATAGTTTTTCTTGATCCAGTTGAATGCTGATTTCAGATAATCGATCAGCACCGCACTGAGAACGAACGGGATGCCAAGTCCCAGCGAATATGCCAAAAGCATCAGCATTCCCTCTACGATATGTGCCTGTTGGGATGCCAGCATTAGTGCCGAGCCGAGAAACGCTCCCACGCAAGGCGTCCAGCCAACAGAGAACACCATACCGAAAAGCAGCGCTGAGAAAAAACCCATATTATCGGTTTTAACCGATTTGCCGCCGCCTCTGAACAGGTTCAGCTTGAACACACCGAGGAAATTCAGTCCGAAAAACACCACGATCAAGCCTGAGACAATATTGACTGCTGTCTGATACTCTCTCAAAAGGCTTCCTACTGTTCCCGCCAATGCTCCGAGCATCACAAATACCACGGTAAAGCCGGCAACAAAGCCGAGTGCGCCCTTCAATGTTTTTCCGGTGCTACGCTCTCCGCCACCTGCAAAGTAGGAGATATAGATCGGCAGCATCGGAAGCAGACAAGGTGAAATGAAGGTAATGACGCCTTCAAGAAATGCGATTACATATTGCATTTACCGTCCCCCCTCTTTCCGAAAAGTCCCGAGAGCAATAGTCCTACAACCCCCATATAGATCATAGTAATGATGGGATTTGACGTGATCGGACAACTACCTGTGGAACAACCAACGGCATAATAATATCCAAGCCCCACAAGCGCACCGCCTACAGTAAACAAAAACGGACGCAGCCACTTTTTAAGTTTTGATTTCATTTTCAGGCACCTCCTGCCAGATATTTCTCCGCCTCGTGAACTGCAACGGCACCGTCGGCAACCGCCGTCACGATCTGGCGAAGCTCTTTCGTTCGCATATCACCCACGGCATATACGCCGGGAATGTTTGTCTTTGTATCTTCTCCTGCGACAACATATCCGTTTCCGTCAAGGTTGACCTGACCTCCGAGGAACTCGGTCGCCGGCCTTCTTCCCACACTGACAAATACACCATCGCAAGCAATTGTACTTTCCTCACCGGTATTCACGTCCGAAAGACGCACACCGATGATTTTTTCTTCGTGAAGCAGTTCCTTTACCGTGCTGTTCCATCGAAATTCCACGTTCTGCGCTTGCATCAACGGTTCGTGATAGATCTTCGTTGCCCGAAGGGTGTCACGGCGATGAACCAAGATCACCTTTTCGGCTATCCTGCTGAGAAGTAACGCATCTGCGGCCGCGGTATTTCCTCCGCCTACCACAACCACCGTTTTCCCGCGGTAAAACATCCCATCGCAGGCAGCGCAGTAAGCGACACCGCGTCCGACCAGCTCCGTTTCCTTCTTCACACCAAGCTCTCTCGGATTTGCTCCGGTTGCGAGCACCACCGTCCTGCCAAGAAACGTTCCGCTTGCTGTTTCGATCTGTTTTGGTTCTGCGGCAAGATCAAGATGAACGACCTCTGCCGTCTTACTCTTTGCCCCGAAGCGCTCTGCCTGCTTTTTCATTTTATCGGCAAGAGTAAACCCATCAACGCCTTCCTCAAAACCGGGATAGTTGTCGATCTGATGGGTCAACGCCATCTGACCGCCTGCCGAAAGACGTTCCAATACGAGGGTGTCAAAGCCCGCTCTTGCAGCATAAAGGGCTGCGGTATAACCGGCAGGGCCACCGCCTATAATGATCATATCGTAAACGTGATTATTATTTATCATCTTCATGCACTCCTTTTTACTTTTCTAACTATAGTATACCGCACTTTTATTTTCCTTTCTGTGATGACATCACATAGAAAGGACACCGTTTCCGGTGCCCTTGAAAGTTTTCTGTATAAAAGCGGTACAGCAAAACCACTATGCCGCCTTCATTGCTTTTCGATTTTATTCAAAATTCTGCCTTCCACAAGCCGTGGAGATTGCAGTAGGCATAAGCCGCAACGGGCTTCT
>CALAXC010000157.1 GCA_937894775.1 uncultured Clostridia bacterium | reverse complement strand
TTGACCCCGCCACCTTTTGAAAAAGGTGGACCAAAACTTTCCAGCTGGGTTAGTGCGAACATTGTGCGTTGATTGTTTTATTGCCTGTCGGCTCTTATATTCAATTTTTAAAATTCGGAGTATAGGCAGAATCTGCCGACACACGCGCTTGCATAAATCCGTCAAATCCAAGCTCGATCGCTTTGTTTTTTACAAATTCGTATTCAAAGCTTGTTATTCTTCGGTGTAGCTCTTTATATTCGCATTCCAAGGCAAAATCGGGAGTGTACTGACTCATAATGCTTATCAGCACTGCATTTACATCTATCTCGTTTGCAAGTCGTGACAGCAGCTCTTCGCTGTCTTTTCTATGCGTTGGAAGTACCAAATGCCTTATGAGTACACCCGAATCGAGAAGACCTTTTCTTTTTGGATCTTCTGAATATCTGTAAGCGCCTCTTTGGCGTATCATTTCTTTTATTGCTTCGACCGTGCGTTCAAAATAATCGGGGGCATTTGAGTATTTTTGGGAAAGCTCGGAAGAAAAATATTTAAGGTCGGGCATATATATATCCACAAGTCCGTCAAGCTGTTTCAATGTTTCGATATTTTCATATCCCGATGTATTATAGACTATCGGAACGCGGAGTAGTCCGCTTTTTTTCATCTCGTAAAGAATGTCGGCTATTTTATCGGCAAAATGCGTTGGTGTGACAAGATTTATGTTATGTACGCCTTCCTGCTGAAGCTTTATTATAGCCTCTGTCAGCTCTTCTTTTGAATATTCTTTTCCAAATGCATTTGTCCTGCTTATATCCTTGTTCTGGCAGTAAACGCAACGAAGCGTACATCCCGAAAAGAACACCGTTCCCGATCCGCGTGAGCCGCTTATCGGCGGTTCTTCGAAAAAGTGCGGAGCTATTCTTGCTATTCGTATTTTGTCGCTTTCACCGCAAAAGCCTTTTGCTTTTGAACGGTCTACTCTGCATTTTCTCGGACACAGCTCGCAAAGTGCCATAATTAAGCTTCTCCTATCTTTATTTTTGATCGTCAAGATATATTTTAACAGTATATTTGTGCGCTTTTGTGACATTTTTGTAAATTTTACAAAAAATTCATATTTTATTAAGCCGTTTCGACAATATTGTGGTATAATAAAAAAGATGTATAAATACATATTTTGAAAGGAAAATAAAAATGGATATGGATTGGAGTACAATATTTACAAATTTTGTAAACGGTTGTGTCAGTGTAGCGGGAAGATTGCTTCTCTCGTTAATTGTATTTGCTTTGGGTATGCTTTTCATAAAGCTTCTCTTAAAGCTTTTCCCGAACGGTAAAAAATTCGGAAAAATGGATGAAACAGTAAGACTCTTTCTTAATAACTTTATAAAAATAGCGCTTTATGTTATTCTTGCTGTAATAATCATAAGCATTATGGGTGTTCCTATGGCTTCTGTGATCACCGTATTTGCTACAGCCGGTGCTGCTATAGCGCTTGCTGTTCAGGGTTCTTTGGCGAACTTTATGGGCGGAATTATGCTTCTTATATTCAGACCTATAAGCGTAGGTGAGGTCATAAAGGTTGCTGATGAAACGGGAACAGTTACAGAGATAGGATTTTTCTACACACAGATGATTACCTTTGATAACATACACGTAAGCATTCCCAACGGAACTATGACTTCTTCTGTTATTATCAACTATTCAAGAGAAGATATCCGAAGAGCAGAGATCAATATAAACGTGGCTCACGGTTCGGATATTGAGCTTATCAAGAAGGTAGCGGGATATGTAGTTGAGAAGAACGAAAAGGCGCTCAGCGATCCTGAATATTTCGTAAGAATTACAGACGTTACCGACAGCGCAATGGTGGTAACTGTACGTGCTTGGTGCAAGAAGGACGATTATGCGATCATTAAGTGTGATCTTTATGAGGACTGCAAGAATGCCTTTGCAAAGGCGGGAATCGAAGTACCTACCTCAAAGGTAAACGTTCAGGCTGTAAGACAGCAACAGCAGTGATTTTAAATTTGTTTTTAGCTGATCAAAAGTAAATAATTCGAAAGGCGGCGTTAAAAATGACAAAAAAAGCGTTGATAGCGGAAATTCTTTGCACGGGAGAGGAGCTTTTGCTTGGCGACATTGTCAATACAAACGCCGCTTTTCTTTCTGCAAGACTTACCGATCTCGGTATATCGGTATTTCATCATTCGGTGGTAGGTGACGAATCCACACGTCTTAAGGAGTGTGTCGCTGAAGCGCTTTCACGCTCGGATATTGTCATAATAAGCGGCGGTCTCGGACCGACGAAGGATGATCTCACAAAAGAAACTGTTGCCGAGCTTTTTGGCAGAGCTATGGAGCTTCACAAGCCTTCGCTTGAGGCAATAAGAAATTATTTCGCAAAGACCGGCAGGATAATGAGTAAAAACAATGAAAAGCAGGCGATGATGCCCGAAGGAGCAATAGTTTTTCCAAATCATTTCGGGACAGCGCCTTCTTTGGCGCTTGAAAATGAGAAAGGGCAGACGGTTATAATGCTTCCCGGTCCACCAAGCGAGCTTGTTCCTATCTTCTTTGAACAGATAGAGCCTTATTTGAAAAACAAGAATCCGATGGCGATAGTCAGTAAAAATCTTCACTTTTTCGGTATCGGTGAATCAGCGCTTGCTGAAAGGATCGACAGACTTCTTATAGACACAGCCTCTCTTTCTGCGGCTACCTACTGTAAGGAGGGTGAGGTGCGTATAAGGATAACCGCTCGCGCAGACTGCGAGGAAGAAGCAAGGGCTCTTTGTGAGGATTATGCAAAAAAAATTATGCAGAGCGAGGCAGGCGGATTCCTTTATGGCATAGATGTTGAGACTATAGAAAATGCGCTCGTGCGGGAGCTTCACTCAAAGAAAAAGACTCTTTCTGCAGCGGAATCCTGTACAGGGGGTCTTATTGCAAAGCGAGTAACCGATATTTCGGGATGCTCCGATGTATTTTTCGGAGGATGCGTTACCTATACGAATGAGGTAAAGCACAGACTTTTGGGGGTAAGACTTGAAACGCTTGAGCGTTACGGAGCGGTTTCCGAGCAGACAGCTATGGAAATGGCAAGAGGTGTAAGGTTGGTTACAGGGAGCGATATAGGTATTTCGAGCACCGGAATCGCAGGGCCTACGGGAGGGACAGAGCAGATACCCGTCGGAACTGTTTTTATAGGAATAAGCACAGAAAAAGGCGAAAGCTTCCGCAAGCTTTCGCTTTCTCCGATGCGAAGCCGTGAATATATAAGACTTGCGAGTGCGACTAATGCCTTTGATATGGTTTTGAAGGAGCTTTCTTCCAAATAATTGAAATAAATAAAAAATAAAACCATAAAAATCTTAAAATCTATTGATTTTTTTTGTATTATGTATTAAAATTATATAAAATATTTTAAAAATTGCTTTTTATAGGCAAACGATGTAAAGGAAAGAGAAAAGAAAATGGCAGAGATCAAAAAAATTGGCGTTTTGACATCGGGCGGAGATGCTCCCGGAATGAATGCGGTGATCCGCGCGGTTACCGATAAGGCTATCGACGAGGGGATCGAGGTGGTCGGTATCATTGGAGGCTACAGAGGTCTTATTGATAATAATATAAGAAAGCTTGATTATGATTTTGTTTCGGATATAATCGGTATAGGTGGAACTAAGCTGTATTCCGACCGTTGCAAGGAGTTCCAGACCGAAGAGGGAATGCAGAAGGCTGTTGAGACCTGCAAAAAAAATAATATAGATGCTATTGTGGCTATCGGCGGTGACGGAACCTTCAGAGGCGCTACAGATCTTACTCTTCACGGAGTTCCTACGATAGGTGTTACGGGAACTATCGATAACGATATTACCGCTACAGATTATACCGTAGGTTTTGATACAGCTATGAATACTGTTCTTGCTTCGCTTGATAAGGTAAAGGATACCTGTGAATCGCATGCACGTCTTGCCGTTGTTGAGGTAATGGGCAGAGATTGCGGACAGATAGCGCTTATGACGGGTATTGCGGCAGGTGCTATTGCTGTTGTTATTCCCGAGATAAATTTTGACGAGCAGGCGGCTCTTGAACGCATTATGCTTGCAAGAAAGAATGGCAAGCGCGGTATGATCGTTGTTGTCAGTGAAGGTGTTTTTCATACCGATGAAAACGGTAAGAAGATTCCTTACGGTGAATATTTTGCGGAAAAGATCAGAGCGGTTACCGAGATCGATGTAAGATTTATGCGTCTTGGACATCTTGTAAGAGGAGGACATCCTTCCTTGCGCGACCGCCTTACCGCTTCCCGTATGGGTGTTAAGGCTGTTGAATTTATTCTTGAGGGTAAGAGTAACATAGTAGTAATTGAGGAAGACGGAAAGTACGTTCCTATGGATATCGTATTTGCGCTTACTACTGACCGTATGTACAAGAATAAGCTTAAAGAGGGCGATCTCGATAAATACAATGATGAAGATATTTATGCTATGGAGGCTATCTGCCGCAAACGTACCGCAGAGATCAAGCGTCTTTACTACGTTGCGAATTCTACAGCAATGTAATTTCTTTAATTAAATAAGCAGCGGTCTGTGTTTTTAAACTTTTTTGATGTTAAAGTTTAAAAAATACGGACCGTTTTTTTGTTTACTTTTGACAAAAAAACTGAAAAATAAGTGTTTTTTTGGTTTGTATATTGAAAACGCAGGGAAAAAGTAGTATAATATTTTAGGATAATATCAAATTGCAAAAAATGATTTGCGTATATTTCGGAGGTACAGATATGAAAAGGTTTTTTGCTTTGCTGTTGACTCTGTTACTTATACTTTCAACCTTTGCTGCTTGTAAAGGAAACGAGCTTGGCGCGGAGAGTAATACAGATACCGATATAAACGGTCAGGCAGGTGACGGAACGGGTGATGTTTCATCTGACGTAGGCGACGCTGACGTTGAAGATAACAAGGGTGATGACAGTGCAGATGACGGTGCTAACGACGGTGCAGACGATGGCGAGGACGGTAAAGAAAATGAAGATACCGAAAGTAAGCCCGCTTACGTGCCTAAAAAAGAGAGCACATCGGGACTTAAGTTCGCTCTTAATGAAGACGGACAGAGCTATACCCTTGTTGGTAAAGGCTCTTGTACTGCAACAGAGCTTGTTATCGACGGATATAAAGGTTTGCCTGTTACTAAGATAGGATATGCGGCATTTGAAAACGATAAGAAGATCACAAAGGTTACTATAGGCGACGGTGTTAAGCATATCGATATGTACGCATTTTCAATGTGTAGTGCGATCACGTCGGTAAGTATGGGTAAGGGTGTAGAGGTTATTGACAATGCGGCTTTCCGTTATTGCAGCGCACTTACTTCGATAAACATAGGAAGCAGTGTTGAAAGAATAGGCGATACCGCATTTTATAATTCGGGAAAGCTTAACGATATCAATATTCCGAGCAGTGTAAAGGTTATCGAAGCTTATGCGTTTGATAAGACGGCATACTTCAAAAATGAATCTAACTGGAAGAACAAGGTTCTTTACATTGGAAAATGTTTATACAAAGCAAAAACGGATATTTCGGGTAAATATACCGTTACCGACGGCACTACTGTAATTGCTCACGAGGCGTTTTGGGGATGTGAAAGTCTTACGGGAATAGTTATTCCGAACTCTGTAAAGACGATAGGCGGAAAGGCATTCTTCAAGGCTAAGAAGCTGACGTCTGTAACTATCGGAACGGGTGTTGAACGTATAGGCGATGAGGCGTTCTACAACAGTGGGTACTATAATGCATCAGGAAATTGGAAGAATAACGTTCTTCTTATAGGGGATTATGTTATAAAGGCTAAGCCCGAGCTGTCGGGATCTTACAACATTCCTGCGGGAACAAGAGCGATAGCTGATGTGGCATTTGGTTCTTGCAATAAGGTTACGTCTGTTAATATTCCCGAGTCGGTTGTAGGCATAGGCGATTATGCGTTTAACGGTTGTTCTTCTATGACGAATTTAACTATAGGTTCGGGAGTGAAACGAATCGGAGAAAATGCATTTAAGGGATGCGTTGCTATGAAGAGTGCAACTATAAAGAAAACTTCCGATTGGTCTGTTGCCTGGAAGTCTGCGGGAATAGATGTTTCTGCTGATTCGCTTAGTAATAAAGCATCGGCTGCTTTGCTTCTTACTTATGAATATTACGATTTGCCTTGGTATCGAGGTTGATCAAAAAAGGCTGTTCCAAACGGAACAGCCTTTTTGTGGTTAGTGTTAAGTATTATGTCGCTTTTTTAGGCGGCTGAGCTGACAGGCAATCAACGCACACACATAGCTGAAACAAAGCCATCGGGCACTTTGTACATCTCGCAAAGAGCGATCAAGGAAAGTTTTCGTCCACCTTTTTCAAAAGG
>CALAXC010000156.1 GCA_937894775.1 uncultured Clostridia bacterium | reverse complement strand
CCTCCGACGCAATTTTTGAGGGGCGACCGTTTGTGGTCGCCCCTCTGTGCGTTATGCCGTTTTTGCCTTTTTCTTAAAGTCGGAGATTTCCTTTTTCTTCTGTTCTATTATTGGAAAACCCTTTCAACCTTAAAGTCGTTATTTCCAAACATATACATATATCCGTCGATATAAACGCCTCGCTGATCAGCACATGCTCCCGCAAGCGGCACGTTTACAAGCTCGACAAGCTCATATCCGTCAAAATGAAGAACTATATATCTGCTTACGTTTAAATGCTTATCCTTGCTGTTATAATAGCTATTATCTTTTATTCCAAGACCTATAAGCTGATTTTTGCGGTCAACGTAATAAGATTTATACTCGGTGGAATACTCTGCGTTTTCAAGCTCATACGAGCTTACCGATCTAACACCGTTCGCTGTTTCTTCATACACCTCAGCCTTAAAGCTGCTCCAGCTTCCGCCTCTGCCAATACCGAGAAGATAACCGTTACCAAGGTTAATAAGCGAGGTAGAGAATCCCTCTATCGTGCCTGTGTCTTTATAGGTAATGTTATTAAGATCAGAGAGATCAAAGAAGAACACGGGGTCAGACATCTCGATTGACGTGCAAACGTATGCTGTTTCTTTATCAAATCTTACAGACTGAATTTCCTCGCGCGGGGGAGCAAAGTCGATAACAGATGCTACGGTCTTAAAGGTAGAAAGGTCGATACAGTACAGACTTGCATTCGACTGTCCTGTTGCGGTTTGCAGAATTTCCGCGGATACAGTACCGTTGCTATGGCTTTGTTCACGAATAGTTGTTGCGTTAGTGGTAGTAAAGACTCGAAGAATGTTTTCATATTCGTCCATACTCCATTGATCTTTAACGTAGCCTCTTACTGTAACAGTTCCTTTTATTTCAAAGGAATCGCCGCAATAAGTCAAACAAGATATATCCGTCATTGAGTTTCTTGTTTTAGTTCCGTCTTTATTTTCTTTAACATCAGCAAAAACGTGAGTTAAAAATACGTGATTTTCAGAAACGTAAACATCCTCTGAATAGGAAAGATATGCTGCCGCTCCTTTAAGATCAAGCGTGCTTTCATCAAGCTTTATTACTACTGTGTAACGGGTGTTGCTTAAGTTATCCGGAGAAACGATTCCGCTTGCGGGAATGCTGTGTAAGCCGTTGCCTTCATCAATTTGAGGAACAAAGGTTTTCTCATCATCAAAATTGATCTCTTGCTTATGCATAACAAATTCGGTTAAAAGCAGAATATTTCCGTTAGTCAGGCGAGATGACATATACTCGCCCGTAACGTTAAATTCGTCTTTTTTGACGATCTTTTCAGGGTTACTGACGTCAAGCGAGATCAGATTTACATAACGTCTTGATGTACTTTCGCTTTTTGAATAATATTGGGTAACCACTGTTGCGGTCTTGCAATCGCTTGAAAGGTAAAATTCCCATTGATCCATATAATTTCCTCTGCCATCGCCATAGATAGCATAGTTGCCGACCTCTTTTGTGTTTTCTTTATCGATTGAATAGATACGAAGCACTTCGTTATCGAGATAGTAAATATGTGTATCACTACGTTTGATGCGGTCGGCTTCGATAATGCCATCAACCTGGTTATCGGTAATTTCTTGATAAGAGTCCGTACTGTTTGCCGTTCCATTTTCTACACCGCCTGTTGCGTTATTGGTTCCACCGGGAGCTCCGTCGGCTACATAGTCCATTTCGGCATTATCTTCATTCTTACCCATCGGAGCAAAGGAAATATCTTTAATTGAATCCCAAAGCTTTTCTGCGTTGTTTTTGTATTTCGGTTTCTCAAAGGTAAGAGCATTTAGCTTTTTAATAAGTCCATAATATTCACTGTCCTTGTATTCCTCTGCGTCGGGTGGTGTTGTATTATACGGAATAAATAACCAAAGATTGCAAATTATCAATGCAAAGCACGCACACGCCGCCACAAGAGAGATCAATATTTTATTCCTTTTGGGTTTGATTATATTATCGGGATGCGCCTCCGCGACGTATTTATCATCGGCAAGGCTAAGCCCCTTATACCAATTCTTTT
Source organism: uncultured Clostridia bacterium (assembly GCA_937894775.1). Classification (GTDB taxonomy): domain Bacteria; phylum Bacillota; class Clostridia; order Oscillospirales; family CAG-272; genus HGM12713. Next base: position 11,546 of record CALAXC010000156.1, on the reverse strand, counting down.
TCTTCATACAAATATTCCTTCCTTTGTAAGATAATTTTTAAATCTGCTTCTGGTTCTGTGAAGAATGACACTGACGTGACTTTCGGAAAGGCGCATACCGTCAGCAATATCCTTTACGCTCATAGAATACCAATATCTGCGCATAAATATTATGCGGGCCTTAGTATCAAGACTTGCCAAAAATCCGTTTATTGCCTTTTCCAAAACGACCTCGTCCTCGATTGCCGTATCTTGATTTGGAATACATTCCCAATATTCATCAATAGCAATTTCTATCTCTGCGCTTCGCTTTTGCGCATTTTCATACCTATATCGGTCTATAGCGATATTTCGTGTGATACGTGCGAGAAAGCTTTGCAGCTTTGTAGGTTTTGCGGGCGGAATAGCATTCCAAGCGCCGTTCCAGGTATCGTTCACACATTCTTCGGAGTCTTCGTGTGAATGAAGAATATTGTGGGCGATGGTGTAGCAGTATTTACCGTATTTTATGTCGGTTTCCCGAATAGCGTTTTCATCGCGCTCCCAATATAGTGTAATGATTTTTTCGTCTTCCATATAGTCACCTCCTTACGCAGCTCCTAAGGGCCTTTCACCTATATAGTCGAAAGATAAATTCAATATCTTACAAATAAAAGAAAATTTTTACAAGATCATTATATCATATTTTTATTGATATTTCAATAAATAAGTCTGTCCATTCGCCAAAGGGTATATCGGGCTTCATCTTTTCTATAACCGTCACGAGAGGTCGAAGCGTGTAGAGCGGAAACTGTAAATGCAACCCCGAGCAAATTTTTAGGGCTGACCGCTTGCGGTCAGCCCTCTGGTTGTAAGACGAAAACCACGCGAGTCGCGTGGTTCAATAGAGGCTCTACCGATAGATAGAATGTAAATAAAAAGTCAACGCAGAATGTGTTGTATGAAAGGCTCCCTCCGAGAGGGAGCTGGCGCCGTAGGCGACTGAAGGAGTATGCGTGCATAATGAATTTTAGTTACTTTATGCCAAGAAAAACTCCTTCCGTCAACCGCATCGCGAGCCTTTTGCTCGCTCGGGTTGCCACCTCCCTCAAGAGGGAGGCTAAAATTAAACCCGTTTACGGGTAGCAAGTAATAGTTGCATGGCTGGCAGGCCAATACACAGCGTACTTGTGCGCAGCCAGTAATAGTAGGGCTATGCCCGAAATTGAAATACCCCCCGTTATACGGGGTGATATTTATTATTTTCCTTATAAATTGAAATTTGCTGATTATTTTTTAAATGCAACTATTATCATACAGATTCCCATTAAGATACTGACAATTACTGTTGCATGTAGGAAGGGCATTAATTTGTTTCCTAAATTTTCTACGGTGTCATCCTTGTTTTTCTTTAGTAGATATATCATTCTGATAAACATTGTAATATCTATTATCAGGAACACTCCCGTAAATATAAGAGGTATCAATACATCTAATTCCATAAAATTTTCTCCAAATTACTGTGAAGTTTTTTGTTGATTTTAATTTTGCTTATTTGAATCAATTATACTCAAAATCAAAATCTCCTTTTGTACATTTGTCTACCGTTTCGAGGATAATGTAGACCGTTTTTTCGTTATCGTATTTTTTATCAAGCGCAATCGTTTCGTCGTAGGATTCTCCGCCTTTAACTGTGCGGAGCAATTCTTTTTCTCCGTCAACACCGATATAAACGTTCATCTCGCCCGTTGCAAGACTTGCTTCAAAATCAAGTGTATGCTCGGCGACATCATCTCTTTTTAATTTAAAATTATACGTTCCCTTAAAGCTGCCGAATTCCATACTTGCTTCATCGCCATAGCAGGAAGTCATTAAAACTGTTGCGGAATAACTCTTGACATATTTTCCGCAGCCGCAGATCATAACGAGTGTAAGTATCAGTGTTAATAGAAAACAAAGCTTTTTCATAATGTATTCTCCTTTAAGGTTTATTTTATAGACAGTGATTTTTTACCCCATACTGTTTATATTATATGGAGTGAGTTTGCTGTTACGTTCAGAAGCGCAAAATTGAATTCGATACTCTTTTCTTTCTCACGGAAGGGAAGTAATTCCTGGTCTAACTCTTCGATTCGGTCTATCTTTCCGTCTGCGTATTTTAAAATACGGCGGCGGCAGGAATCCAAACGGTAGATAAGAGCGCCTAAGCGCGATTCCTGAACATCGAACCCGTGAGGCTTATTATCTGCCATCCACTGCTTTTCAAATGCTTTTATGAAGGCTAAAAGGCGTTTTCTGACTTCAACGTACTCGTTTTCGGCAAGTCGCCTTAACTCTGCTTTATCCTTTGCTTCATATGCGGTTCTTGTTTTGAGTCCCAACTCATATTTGATCTCTAATACGTCGCAAAGGCTGGCTGCCGTTTTGAAAATGTAACCGTATTTTCTGCTCTTTTTTGCTGTTGCGTGGAGCGTTTCTGCATAAGCTTTATATTTTTCGCCTGCTCCCGCTTTGATAGTATAATCAAGATAATCATTAAAGCAGTCGGAATAGAGCATATATTTTGAGGGGTTGCAGGGGAATCCCTGATATCCGAGAACCTCGTTCGGGCAGTCTATATTCATAAATTCATCAAAATCTATACCGCAAAAGCGTTTGAATTTTTCTTTTATGCTTGCTTCGTCGGTATTACCCTTTGCATATTCCGCAAGATAGAACAAAGACGGTAATTGAGAAAAATGAGAGCATTCGGCGCCGTCGTCGCCCCACATTGTAAAGATAATATCCTTTGTTTGATTCTTTTTGCAAGCATCGATAGCGGGTATCATAGATTGCAGAGTGAAGCGGTTGAAGGGAATAAATCCAAGCCAACACCACGAGCCACCCGCAAACCAGGTCTTATTTGATAATTGCTTGTGATTTTCAAGCATATCGCTATAGGTCGATTCCTTGCTTTGATAGTAGTCCCAATATACGGGTGTTACGTTTGTGGGCAGAGAGTCGATGACATCCTTTGGAATATCGCGTTTTGGTATCGTATAGGCGCCGTTATTCCAAGGGCGGAAAAACATATCCGACCAGATCATAAGCTCATAATCGTATTTTTCTGCTATTTTTGAAATACGTTCAAGGTGCCTTTTCATAATCGTATTTACCGGCTCATATCCGTGTATATCCAGATGCTTACCTCTGCCGAGCATAAGAGCCTCGTCCATACCTATGTGTATCTTGCGTGAGCTGAAGCACTCTGAGAGTGTTGAGAACATATTGTCGATAAGCTCATAGGTGCGTTCGTCATCGGTGAGCAAAATATCGTCGCAATCTCTTGGAAATTTACCCCAACGGAATATAGTATTAAGGTGCGCTAATGTTTGAATGCAGGGGATCACCGTCATACCGAGAGAAGCTGCGAAGGCGTCTATTTCTTTCATTTCGGACTTGCTGTAGCGACCGCGCATATATCCGAAATAGGGTTCGTTGTTGACCTCGTAAGTGTCTTCGGTATAGAGCATAACGCAATTATATCCCATTTTTTTGAGTAATGGTAGAAAACGTTTAAGTCCGTCTATGCTCATTACGGCATTTCTTGACATATCTATCATAACTCCAAGTGTACGGTAAGAATCGTTTGATTTTTGCATAGCTTTTTTACTCCTTAATTATAGGGTGTTTTTTATTGATATGTTGTAATTATTATACAATGAAAGCAGAGGTTTGTCAATATTGGAATGAGGCTATAGATTGTGAACGATATATAGATCTTGCATAGCTTCAGGCTTCGTTGACGAGCTTTCCCGTTATGTGCTCAATGTTCAGGCAGAGAAGCACGGTGTTGCTTTTGAATTTTTCGATCTCGCTGTAAATGTATTCGGTATCATCGGTAAATCGCTTTGAAAAAGCTACTATCAGATCATCTTTCCATTCATTTACCGTGTGAATATGACCGAAGATAATTACACTTTTGATATTCAAAGACCAGTGTCCGTCTTTATGATAGCCTTTATCATAAACGCAAAAGGAAACTTTGTTGTTTTTTGCTATCGCATCGAGCTTGTGACCGACCTTTCCGCTGTGAAAATATATTTTGTTATTTTCCTCGTCGAAGTAAAAATTTATGGGAAGGGCATAAGGGTAGCCGTCATCACCGTTGACAGCAAGAACTCCGCGTACTTCGTTTTTTAGTATTTTTTTACATTCATTTAAAGTGAGCTGTTGTTTTTTTCTTGTTAATTCTCTGAACATATATTCCTCGCGATATTTATTTTGTTATAAAATATTATAGCATATTTTTATGAAGAATGCAATTGTTTTGATATGTAGGGACCGGCGTCCTCGACGGTCCAAAAGAACGGATAAAGAAAATGTTTGGTCGGACAAAAATATGTTAGAGTATAATTGCATAAAAAACAGAATTCGCTTTGTTTAAGCCGATTCTATATTTTTGCAATTGTGTGAAAAAACGCCTAAAAAGGACCGTCGAGGACGCCGGTCCCTACTTTTTCGTCTACATCATCCTGAGGGCAGCCGAAACCCGAAGGGCGAACGGCAAATCCGTTAGGATCTTGCAGGGCGCTGACGTTTTGAATATGAAAAAAAGTGGCTGTCACATCTGTGACAGCCTTTTTGTTTTGCTTGATCTTATTTCAAGGTTGCGAGCATAACCGCTTTGATGGTGTGCATACGGTTTTCCGCTTCGTCAAATACAATGGATCTTTCCGATTCGATAACCTCATCGGTAACTTCCATACAGTCTATGCCGAAACGCTCGTAGATCTGTCTGCCGACCGTTGTTTTGAGATCGTGGAATGCGGGAAGACAGTGCATAAAGCGACACTGCTCACCTGCGATATCCATAAGCTCTTTTGTTACACGGTAGGGTGTAAGTGCGTCGATCCTTTCCTTCCAAACCTCGTCAGGCTCGCCCATCGACACCCAAACGTCTGTATAGATAACGTCTGCGTTTTTAACCGCTGTCTTGGGATCCTCGATAAGCTCAATGACAGCACCCGTCTGCTTTGCGATCTCGCGGCATTCTGCAACTAATCCGTCGTTCGGAAAATATGCCTTCGGTGCGCAAGCTACAAAATGCATTCCCATTTTTGCGCATCCTACCATAAGGGAGTTACCCATATTATAACGGGCATCGCCCATATAAACCATTTTTTTGCCTTTTAGAGAACCGAAATGCTCACGTATAGTCAACATATCGGCGAGTATCTGTGTGGGGTGATATTCGTTTGTTAAGCCGTTCCAGACGGGAACACCCGCGTAAGCGGCAAGCTCTTCTACGATCTCCTGACCGTATCCGCGGTATTCTATGCCGTCAAACATTCTTCCGAGAACTCTTGCGGTATCGGGAATGCTTTCTTTCTTTCCGATCTGTGAACCTGACGGATCGAGGTAAACGGGATGCATTCCAAGATCTGCTGCCGCAACCTCAAATGCGCAACGTGTACGTGTGCTCGTCTTTTCAAAAATAAGCGCAACGTTTTTTCCCTCGCAGAAGCGGTGGGGAATACCTGCTTTCTTTTTTGCTTTAAGGTCTGCTGCAAGGTCGAGCATATATTCTATTTCTTCTGACGAAAAGTCAAGAAGCTTTAAAAAACTTTTTCCTTGTAAATTCATATTTTTACTCCTGATATAAAATGTTATTCTTTATCGGTTATCTCGGCGTGAAGCTCTTGCAAGGATCTTATGTTTCCGCAACCCGGCATATTCATAGATCTTATACCGCTTGCCGCCGCTTTTGCCGCTGCGATAGTAGTGATATACGGAACCTTCTTTTTGATAGCCGCTTTACGGAGATAGCTGTCGTCGGGGGCATTTTCCGAGTCTTTAGGGGTGTTGATAATTAAATCTACTTTGCCGTTTACGATAAGATCGTTTACGTCGGGTCTTGCTTCACCGAGCTTATAAACGAATTCCGAAAGGATCCCCGCATCGGTAAGAGCTTTTTGCGTACCCTTGGTAGCAAGGATCTTAAATCCGCAATTCAAAAGATCGCGAGCGACCTCTATCATTTCTTCTTTGTCCTTGTTGCTTACCGAAATGAGAACACGTCCCGAAAGCGGGAACTTTGTTTGAGTAGCTTCCTGAGCCTTCATAAATGCTTCACCGTAGAAGTGTGACAAACCTAAAACCTCACCCGTAGAGCGCATTTCAGGGCCGAGCACAGGATCGACCTCGGGGAACATATTGAAGGGGAATACAGCTTCTTTTACGCCGTAATAAGGAATATTTTTCTCCTTGAGAGCTGATACGGGAGATTCTCTGCCCGTAATCTCCGAGGTCACGATATCTATTGCCAAAGGAACCATTCTGATATTGCATACCTTTGAAACCAGCGGAACTGTACGTGAAGCTCTTGGGTTTGCCTCGAGAACGAATACTTTTCCGTTTTCTATTGCGTACTGCATATTCATAAGTCCCTTTACGCCCATTTCTTCGGCGATCTTGCGTGTATATTCTTTGATTGTAGCAACGTTTTCTTCGGAAATATGACGTGAGGGAATGATACAAGCCGAGTCGCCCGAGTGTACTCCCGCAAGCTCGATGTGTTCCATTACCGCAGGAACGAATGCGTGCTTTCCGTCGCTTATAGCGTCGGCTTCACATTCAAGAGCGTGATTTAAAAATCTGTCTATCAAAATAGGACGGTCGGGAGTAACGCCTACTGCCGCTGCCATATATTTTTTGAGGTTTTCGGGATCGTAAACTACTTCCATACCGCGTCCTCCCAGAACGTAAGAAGGACGAACCATAACGGGGTAACCGATCTTTTCGGCAATTTCAAGTGCCTCGTCTACCGTTACCGCCATACCCGATTCGGGCATAGGAATTCCGAGCTTTTCCATCATCTCGCGGAAAAGATCGCGGTCTTCTGCAAGGTCGATAACTGCAGGGGGAGTGCCTAATATTTTTACTCCGTTCTTTTCGAGATCTGCCGCTAAATTAAGAGGAGTCTGACCGCCAAACTGTGCGATAACACCGAGCGGCTTTTCTTTGTGATAGATACTTAAAACGTCCTCTAATGTAAGAGGTTCAAAATAGAGCTTGTCCGAAGTATCGTAGTCGGTAGAAACGGTTTCGGGGTTACAGTTTACTATTATCGTTTCAAATCCCAACTGCTTGAGTGCCTGCGATGCGTGAACACAGCAATAGTCAAATTCGATTCCTTGTCCTATTCTGTTAGGGCCGCCGCCTAATATCATTACCTTAGGCTTTTCGTTACTTATCGGATTTCTGTCTGTTCCGTTGTAGGTGGAATAATAGTAGGATCTGTCAAGAGTTCCGCTTACGTGAACGGGCTCCCAGTTTTCAACTATACCGAGCTCGATCCTTCTGTTGCGCACATCGTCTTCGGGAATTTCGAGTATCTTGCTAAGATATTTGTCGGAAAAACCGTTCTTCTTGGCACTTTCGAGAGCCTTGTCGGAGGGAAGCTTTCCTTTGTTTGCGATGAGTGCTTCTTCTTCGGCAACCAGCTCTGCCATCTGTTCGATGAACCAATGCTTTACTTTTGTGATATTGTAAAGCTCTTCTACCGTTGCGCCCTTACGAAGAGCCTCGTACATCATAAAGTGACGTTCGCTTGAGGGGGTGTGCAGACGGCGTAAAAGCTCGTCCTTTGAGAGTGTTGCAAAATCTTTTGCAAATCCAAGTCCGAAACGTCCTGTTTCAAGGCTTCGGATAGCCTTCTGGAAGGCTTCCTTATAGGTCTTGCCGATACTCATAACTTCACCCACTGCACGCATCTGAGTACCTAATTTATCTTCGACACCCTTAAATTTTTCAAATGCCCAGCGAGCAAATTTTATAACTACGTAATCGCTGTCGGGTGTGTATTTGTCAAGCGTTCCGTATTTTCCGCAGGGAATGTCTTTAAGAGTAAGTCCCGTTGCGAGCATAGCCGAAACAAGTGCTATAGGGAATCCCGTTGCCTTTGACGCCAAAGCTGAGGAACGTGAGGTTCTTGGGTTTATTTCGATAACTATATCTCTGTCGGTCTTGGGATCGTGCGCCCACTGTACGTTAGTACCGCCGATGACCTGAACCGATTCTACTATTTTGTATGATTTTTCCTGAAGTCTTTTCTGTACGTGCTCGGGAATAGTGAGCATAGGAGCGGAGCAGAATGAATCTCCTGTGTGAACTCCTAAGGGGTCAATGTTTTCGATAAAGCAAACGGTGATCATATTACCGTCCTTATCGCGAACTACCTCTAATTCAAGCTCTTCCCAGCCGAGAATAGATTCTTCTACCAAGACTTGTCCTACAAGGCTTGCCTGGAGTCCGCGTGCGCAAACTGTACGAAGCTCGTCGACGTTATATACCATTCCGCCTCCTGCGCCGCCCATAGTATAAGCGGGGCGGAGAACTACGGGGTATCCGAGCTTGTCGGCAATTTCGAGTGCCTGATCTACCGAGTAAGCAACTTCGCTTCTTGCCATTTCTATACCTAAGCTATCCATAGTGTTTTTAAATGCAATACGGTCCTCACCGCGTTCTATGGCGTCGACCTGAACACCGATAACTTCTACGTTGTACTTTTCAAGAACTCCCGCTTGAGCAAGCTCGGAGCAGAGGTTAAGACCTGACTGACCGCCAAGGTTTGGCAAAAGCACGTCGGGACGCTCTTTTTCGATTATCTGTTCGAGGCGTTCTATGTTCATCGGTTCGATATAGGTTGCGTCAGCCATTTCGGGGTCTGTCATAATGGTAGCCGGGTTAGAGTTTACCAATACGATCTCGTATCCTAAATTTCTGAGCGCCTTGCAAGCCTGCGTGCCCGAATAGTCGAATTCGCACGCCTGACCGATGATGATAGGGCCTGAGCCTATGATTAAAGCTTTTTTCTTTTTCATAATTTACACCTTTGAATGCTTTATTTGAATAATTATTTCGTTTTTTTGATAAATTTTCATTACCTTTTATTATATCATACTTTTTTTAATAATTCAATCGGTTGAATAAATAAATTTACCTTTTATTGGTTTTATTAGTAAACTTTTATTTTACTGCTTGTTTTTTGTGAGCGGAGAGTTAGTTATATTTCCGTCACCGCTTAAGGGTATTTTTTCACCGAGATAGGTAGGCTCGGGTTGGAACACAGTATAAATAAAATCTTTTACCCTCGCAAGAACTTCGCGTATATCGCGCATCCACTGTTCCTCGTATGAACGGTAGGCAGAGCTTACACCGTATGCTTCGATACCGAGCTGCTTTGCTATGTAGAGCGCTCGGTAAAGATGGTATTCCTGAGTTACTATTATGATCTTATCTGCTCCGAATATTTCTTTTGCGCGGTATAGGCTTTCATAGGTTGAAAAGCCTGCGTGATCCATAAATATATCGCTTGAATCAACGCCCTCGTCCTCGGCAGTTTTTTTCATAGCGCCGACCTCATCATAATCTTCTCTGCCGTGGTCACCGCTCATAATGATTTTTGGCGCGCACCCCGATTTATACAGTTCGACACCGCCGTAAATTCTGTCGGCAAGTCTGTCGCTCGGTACTCCGTTTTCTTCAACTAAGCATCCGAGTACTAATATGCAGTCCACATCGGAAAGCTCTGTTGCCTTCTCGGGAGAGATTATGTATTTTCCGCCGACGTTCATAACGTATGCGTTTATTCCCAAAACCGTTGCGATACCTATGCTTGTAAGAGATATCAATATGACAAGAATGATTATAATAATTCTTTTTTTCTTCATTTTTTCTCCGTTATACGACTTATTTTATAATATTGTAGCATAAAAAGGCGAAGAATTCAATATTTTAAGTTTTTATTGTAATATAAAATAAAGAGATGTTGCTTTGCGTTCTTGACTTTGGTTTCTTTTTTTGATATAATGATACGGTAAATTAAAAATATGGAGATCTTTATGAAATTCAAGATAAAAAGGCGGTTTTTTATCGTTATTTCTTTGATTTTAATTCTTGGTATGCTATCTGCGTGCCAGGTTGAAGCAAATAAGGATGACGAAGATATAAGAAGACCTTACGATGATCTTGTGTCGGATTTTGATGATGGATCCGATACCGAAAAGAAAGGTACAGATGAAAGTAATGATTCGAGCGAAAAGGTTACAGAATCAAAGCCCGAACCCGAACCCGAGCCCGAGCCCGAACCCGAACCCGAACCCGAGCCCGAGCCCGAGCCCGAGCCTGAGCCCGAGCCTGATCCCGAGCCCGAACCCGAGCCCGAGCCCGAGCCTGAACCCGAGCCCGAGCCCGAACCCGAGCCCGAACCCGAGCCCGAGCCCGAGCCCGAGCCCGAGCCCGAACCCGAACCCGAGCCCAAACCCGAGCCTCAACCCGATAAGGTTTATAAAATATATATAGATCAGGGGCATAATCCCGATAAATGGAATACGGGCGCGCAGGGGAACGGTATAAAGGAAGAAAACGTTACCTATGCTGTGGGAGTGGCTCTTGCCGAGCTTTTGAAGAAGGATGCTCGGTTTGAGGTCTGTCTTTCACGCACTGATGAAAATGTTATACTCGGTACAGACAACACGTCAAGTCTTAAAGCGCGAGTAGATAATGCAAAGATATTCGGAGCGGATTATTTTATAAGCCTTCACGCAAACGTTTATTCAGCCGATTCCTCAGTCAGAGGAGCCGAATGCTTTGCGCTTTCGGATGACGAGGAAATGAATGCCTTTGCTTCTTCTGTGCTTGCTTCTCTTTGTAATGAAGTTGATACAAGAAGCCGCGGTGTTAAAGACGGTGGTGAGCTGTATGTTATCAATCATGCTTATATGCCCGCTATGCTTTTGGAAATGGGATTTTTGACTAACGAAGAGGAAGCTAAGCTCCTTTCCGAGTCACCCGACAGATATGCAAAGGGAATATATGACGGCATAATAAACTTTTTTGATAATATAAAGCCGTTATATCCCGATGAGCCGAAAGTTGAGCCTGAACCCGAAGATCTTATAAAAATCTTTGTGGATCAGGGAAGAAATCCTTCGTCGCACGATCTTGGGGTTGACGGAAACGGTCTTAGCGAGCATAGTATTACTTATTCTATAGGAAAAGCTCTTGCCGAATTGCTGAAAAAAGACGGAAGATTTGACGTAGCTCTTTCGCGAAACAGTGAAGATGATGTGCTTGGCGAAGAAGCTACAGTAAAATCGAGCCTTGATGCGAGAATTAAAGGAGCTGTGGATTTTTCTGCAGATTGCTTTATAAGTCTTCGCGTAAATGCTTATAGTGATCCTTTGGCTGACGGAATAGAAACTTATGCGCTTGCAGACAGCGACGGTTATGCTTTGAGCAAAGATATTTTAAGCACGACGGCACTTTCGACGGCGCTTGACGTCAGATCGGCAAAGACCGAGAAAAACGATATGTATCTTCTTGAGGAGGTATCAAAAGCGCTTCCGTCGGTTGCGGCGGCAGAGATATATCTTGGATTTATTACGAGCGAAAAGGATTCCGCTTGTATGAAAAATACCCCCGAGCTTTTTGCTGAGGGTATCTATAACGGAATTCTTGCTTACTATTTTGGATAATAATTAGTATGGGGCTGCGTCATTTAGCGCAGAACAAAAACACACGAAATAAAATTAAATAAAAATCAG
>CALAXC010000155.1 GCA_937894775.1 uncultured Clostridia bacterium | reverse complement strand
ACGCAGTTCGCCCCTACGGCAAAAGGACAGAGAATTTCACGTTCTCTGTCCTTTTGCATACGTACTGTAAGATAGGAGAGTTACACCTTTTAGGTGTACTGTCGGGCGGTAATGAGCCTCCCTTGTGTAAAGGGAGGTGGCTCGCGCAAGCGAGACGGAGGGATTGTTAAAAACAAAATTATACCGAAAAACAATCCCTCAGTCACCTTCGGTGACGGCTCCCTTTACACAAGGGAGCCTTTCTTTATGTTCATATATGGCTTATCAATTTTCCTGACAAGCACTGCTTTTGCGGACACAAAAGCGAACTACGCATTCTTTTGAGCTATTCGCTTTTCAATCTCGCCCAGGTCAAGCGGTTTATATTCGTTCAGTTTTTTCTTGTTGTATTCCTTTGTAAAATAATTAACCATTTCGCGCATAGTTTTATTATAATCACGGAGTTCTATGTGGTTGTATGTGTCAAAATAAATATGCTTGGCTTTTTCAATCAGATCATCTATGCCCTCTGTCTTGCCCAACTTGAACATACAAGTTGCGATATCCAAAAGCGTTATGGCGTGATTCGCATGCGTACCGCCTATGGGATATGCATCAAATCCCTGCTTGTCGGGATACATAAACCGTTCAATAACGTCCACACTTTCTTGAAAATGAATCATCGCATTTTCGTAGTCACCCATATCAAAATAGCGATGTCCTACTTGGGCGCAAGCTATGAAAAACTCCTGCCATTCTATATCTTTAAGAGCTTTGGCTTCCTTCATACCTTCCTCACCCTTAATATAGCTTGCTGAAAGGCGCATTTTGTCCTGCAACATATAAGGGTACATATATGGAAGGGTTTCGATGATCTGTTTTATTTCATCGTAATGATCTTGACCCTTTTCGCGTTCCAAATACGTGTAAATATGTATCATATTTGCCTTTGTGCGGCAGGTGCAGAAAACGTCTTGTGATATACTGATTATATGACTTCCAAGTTCAAATGCTTTATTGACAACTTCATCACCTCTATCAACATTATAGGCGTAAAGCTCAAATAATTCAGTTTTTAATTGGATGGAGACGGGATAAAGCTTCAATCCGTCAAGTAATATTTGTTCAGCTTTTTCAAAATTGCCCCAAAAATATTTGTTGTATTCTAATCGGATATCTTCGATTTCTTTGTCGATATTCCTTACGTCAAAATCGAAAAGCTCATCAAGCGAAACTTTGAAAAATACTGCGAGAGTTGGAATCATTGTCATATCGGGGTAAGAAGCCCCCATCTCCCATTTTGATACAGCTTGTGCGGAGATGTTGAGTGAAGCCGCCAACTGCTCTTGTGTAAGATTACTTGCCCTGCGAAGCTCACGAATTTTATTACCGAGATTCATATTGTTTACTCCTTTTGTTTCATTTCGGAGGCGCCTTCCGTGATTATATTATACCATATCAATCAAATGTAGTCAAACATCCTGTTCTTGAACTTTTTCAACTGTTAGTTGTGACGGTTGAAAAAAGCACGCCGAGAGCACTTTAGTTGCTCTCGGCATTTTCGTATTCATTCTAAATCTGCTTTATCGCAGGTACGCCAACGGCAGCCCTTTTTGTTTTTTTGTGCATATGACCGCTTTATGACAAGCCGCCATTCTTTATGTACTCTGCCAGCAGATCACGGGCAAAGGTGGATTCGTCGTATATTTCGATGACGGTGAGTCGATTCGGCGCATAGTAGGCGGTGTAGGTGTCTACCACAATATAATAGGTTTTGTTGAGATCAATGCTGTTTTTCACACCGCTTCCGTATGCATCGTAGCAGATATAATAATCGTTATTCTTCGTTTCAAAGAATTTTGATTTCAGATATCGACCCTGGATAGAGCACAGCGCCAATTGGTTATCAAACGGGAACAGCGATTGCAGATCCGAGTACTGAACCTCCCCCGAGGACAGATTGTACGGGCTTCGGGTTGAAAGATAGCCGCCGCCCAGCACGATGTTGTATTGATCGCCCCATTTTTCCACGCCGGCATCGTAATACAGCTCTGCCACAAGCCGGCACAGATACGTACTGTTGCGGTAGCTCCTGTTGTATCCCACCACCTTGTTTGCAGGTGCGATCATATCGTCGTATTTATCAAGAAGCGCTTTGACCACGGGGTCGTCGGCAAGATTGGAATATTCCGAGGTGTTTATCAATTCTGCCACCGTGACTTCGGTGCTGTAGGTGATGGAGTTGATTGCAACCTCTGCGTGTGAGATTCCGCCCTTGTTGTCGCCTCGGTTTTGCAGGTGGTAAACGCCGTGTTCATCCTGTAGCAAGTACCCCTGATGCGTATGCCCCTCAAAAACCAGGTCGATATATCCGTCGGAGAGAGAAACATCGTAATAGTCCGCAATCTGAGAGGAGGAAACCTGCTTGGTATATCCGTAATTGGAACTTCCGTAGCCGTCATGGATTACGTAGACGATAAAATCCACACCATCGTTACGCAAGCGTCGGGCTTCTTCCTTTACCAATGCGGTGAGCTGTGCTCCCACCTTGAAATATACATCGTCGGATTTGTCTGTGGCTATGGAGGAATAGCAATCGCCCATGGCCCCGATGATGCCGATTTGCAGACCGTCCGCCTCCACGGTTACCGACGGTTGGCAGTATGATGCGAGCTTGTTGGTGGCACGCTCATAAACGTTGATGGCGAGGAAAGGGAATTCCGCAAGCGATTCGTTGTTGCCGATGTATTCGGAGCCCCAGTCGTATTCGTGATTCCCCAGCGTCATTGCGGTGAAATCCAGCTCGTTCATCCAATCGGTGATGATCAGCCCTTTGGTCATATTGGATTCCGAAGCGCCCTGCATTTTTGAGGAACGTAGTCAGCTCGTCCACACCGGGGTGGCTGTCGGAATCCACCAGCTTGCCGTGAAGATCATTGATTGTATAAAAATCAAAATAAACGATAACCGATTGGTCGCAGATATCGCATACGGTATCGCCGTTTTCGTCGGCGTGCTTGTCACAGCCGTCATTGCTGCCGCCGCCTTCGCTTGTGTCGCCCGATTCCTCGCTGTCATTGCTTGTGTCGTACGAATCCTCGCTGTCATTGCTTGTGTCGTACGAATCCTCGCTGTCGGAGCTACTTTCATCCTCGGGAGCTTCCGGTATGGGTAATTCCGCATCCGAAGAAATGAGCTTGGTATTGCCCACCTTGGCTTTGCCTTCGCCGATACTGATGGTTATGGAGGCGTAGGAAATGCCCCCCGGATTCTGCAGATGATAGATGCCGTATCGATCCTCAAGGCGGTACGCCTTGCCCGTTTTGCCCTCAAAAACGATATCCACATAGCCGTCGGAGAGGGAAATATCGTAATAAGATTTGATCTGCCCGTCCGAAACCTTTTGCAAAAAAGCGGGATCACTGCGGCTGTACCCGTCATGAAGCAGGTATATGATTATGTCCGCATGCTCCTCTTTGCGCAACCGTTCCGATTCCGCCTTCACCAAGGCGGTGAGATCGTCGCCGGTACGGATATAAATGTCCTCGCTCACATCCGCCGTAACTGCGCCGATGATTCCGATTGTTGCCCCGTCACGCTCCAGGGTAACGGACGGCTTGCAGAAATCGGCGTAGGTGTTGGTGCTTCGGTCATAAACGTTGATGGCAAGCAACGGGAACGATACGTTTTTTGCATCATCCTTCAGCGCAGGAATGCCTTTCGAAAGCTCGCAGCTCCCCGGCGTCATAGCGTCGAAGCCCAGACTGTCCATCCACGGGATTCTTTTCTCGCCCTCAAGCCACATATTACCTACAGACAATACCAGCGTGTTTGCGCCGTTTCCTACCTGTCGGATATAATTCTCCAGCTTGACGATTGGTTGCTCTGCGGGGATATCGCCGATGGAATATATATCTATGTAAGCAAACGCTTTTTGGCCGCATGCGTCGCACATTCCGTCGATATTTCCGTCGACGTGTGCAGAGCAGGACTCCGAGCTGCATGCGCAGGCAGAGACCAAGAGTATGAATGCTAAAATAAATGCAATGCTTTTCTTGAAAAAAATCACGTTATTTCACCCTCTGTAAGCCCTATTGTATCTACGCAAAATTATAACATTGCGACGCGGCAATATCAAGAACTTTTTTGATAAAATGTGATATGCTATTTACAGAAGATTTTTAACGAGGTTACTGCTATGAAACGAATTTTTGTTTTTCTGTTGGTTGTTTACCTGCTGGCCGGCTGCGCTGCTGCAAGCAAGGATATGGCAGCGATGGATTCAGAAGCTTTTGCCCCCATGGAAAACGGTGCGTTGGCAGACGGCATCTATGAC
>CALAXC010000154.1 GCA_937894775.1 uncultured Clostridia bacterium | reverse complement strand
GACCTCCTGCTCCACGCTTTCCAGCAGAATGCCCTTGGCCTCCTCGGTGGACAGGCCGAAATCCGCCATCAAGCCAAGTCTCAGTCCGTCAGCGGCATCGGGATCATAGGAAATGGAGATCTCGTTGCAATAGGGCATCATCATGCGAAGGTATTTTTTCAGCTCCTCTGCTGCGAAAACGATAGTTTCATTAAGTGATATAACGTTTATTTTAAACATTTTTATTCTCCCTTTTGGAGTAGAGCCGATGCTCGAGACACCGGCTCTGATTTTATTTAGCAGACAGAAACAAGATAAGTTGAATTCGGGGTAAGAGTCAGCTCCAAATCTCCGTTTAATGTACCTGTATAGACAGGCTTCAGCTCTCCCTCTCGGCGCAGCATCATAATATCATCTGTCGAAAGATCTGTTAACCCGAGCCTCTGATAAACTCTGTAGGGATTTGTCGTTTCCTTGTCAATTCGGTAAACCGTTACCGTCTTACCCACAAGCTCCTCCTCAAATGATAGCTTCTCGGTGACAGTGGGAATATCCTCCTCGAAGAATTCTCCCGAGTACGAGAGAAGCACTGCATAGTTTCCATTTTCGTCCTTTGTCGGGATAACGTGCAGATTATCGTTTTCGCACTCAAAGGGGAGAAGCCCTTCGTGGAGCTTTGATGCTAAAACGTATGCGTTGTATATGGGCTTCTTTATGAAATTCAAGGTGAAGAAACCGCGGAAGCCTGTAAAATCGGTTTGCATCTCGTGCTGACCGGAAAGGCAAATAAACATCTTGGATATTCTGTAATCTCTTTTGATGAATTCCGATATCGTCTTTACGTAATAAGCAGGAAAGACCTCCGTTTCCCTGAATTCAAGGACAGGAAATTCACTCATATTTCTGAATCCGCTGGTACAAACGCCCCATTCATCCATCAATATCTCTGTATCTTCAAAGCCTTGTTCTTTTATTATTTTGAGGTATTCTTCCTGCTTTTCAATAGTTGCATCTACAGTAATTTTTCTTTCGTTTCTTTCAAGAATAGATGGGTGCGTGCCGTAGTTATGTATAGAAAGGAAATCAAGACGGACATTCTTCTCCTTTACGTGCTTCAAAAAAGCTTCGAAGAAAAGCGGAACACCCGCTAACACGGGACCGCCTATCCGTATGCCTTCCGATGCTCTCGTAGTTCCTCTGACAAAAGCATCGTAGAGCTTGCAGTACTCCGCACACCTTTCAATAGGTTGTTCGTAGCTTGAAAGCTCCTTTAGAAAGAAGGAGGAGGCGTCCGGCTCGTTAAAGCAAGAAAGGCTCCATCTTGACACTACGTCAAGTCCGTATCTTTCTATGATGTGCTTTGTATATTCGTAACAAATATCCTCCCAAACCTTTATGTCGCGGGGCATTGAAGTGTTCCACATTTTGCCCTTATATCTCGTTTTTCCGTTTGACATACTCGACTTTTGGTTGGTGGTTTTTGCAATACAGTCGGGCATACCGCCATAGGTGAGAAGAAGCTCATAGCCCAGTCCGTGGAGATAATCAAGCCTCAGGTCACTCAAACGAAAATCATATTTCAATACTCCGTCGCCGTCATAATACACGATATCCTCAAGCATGGCATATATCCTTATTGTCTTTGCCGTACGTTCCTCTGCCATCTTATCAAGAATTCTCTTGCCCCAGGGATCCTCTACTGCATCCGTGGGGTGAAACGTCGCATTATTCCAAAAGTTTGTTTGCTTTTTGATAGTATTTTTACATATTCTGATCATAACAAATCCCTCACTTGTTCTTTTAATTTTATTATATAAAATTCATCTCACATATACAATATCGAAAACGATAGAATAATAACACTTTTCGACCGCGCAAAAAACTTTCAATGCTTTAGGGCGTACGCTATTGACTGACGAGAGACGTTGTGATATAATGTTAAAAAAGCCTTTCGGAAAGGAAAAAATCATCGTGAAAGAAACAGAAACACTGGCGGGAAGCTTCAGTATAGGTAAAATAAGCTGTGTCAGAGTCAAAAGAAACGCGCATTACACATATTCCCTCCCAAACGGACGTCGCTTTGACGGTTTTATTTATGTAAAATCGGGAAAGGTCGAATACAACTTTTCGGATGCAGAACAAAAAAAGATCGTACTCTCCGCCGGAGATCTGTTTTTTATTCCCAAAAATCATCCTTATAAAGCGGAATATGCAGAGGATGATACTTTCATTACAATAATACAGTTTGAATGTACCGTAGGTACGCTTCCTTCCGAACTGTCAAAACCCGTACAGCTCTTTATACACGGCAGTGAAAATCTTATACACAACGCCTCGATTCATCCTGATTCCACCGAAATCGGCGAATGCCGTGAGCTTTATTTCACCTCAAAGGTGTATGATCTTCTCAGAAAGAGCCTTCTATCCCTGCGCGTTGGTAAGAACAAAGCCCTTGCGAGTAAGCTCGCGCCTGCCCTCCACGACCTTTCCGAAAACTTTTCGGAGAGTCCTCAGATATCCCACTATTCATCGCTTTGTTTTATGAGCGAGACGGCATTTCGAAGAAGCTTTCGTGAATATACAGGACTCTCTCCCGTGGAATACCGAAACAAGCTCCGCATGGAGGAGGCTGACAGACTTATACGGTCGGGTGAATACAGTGTAAGAGAGGCGGCGGAAGCGGTAGGATGCTTCAACGGCTCATTCTTCGCAAAAACCTATAAGAGCTATTTCGGACATACCCCTCGTGAGCATGATTGATTCTGAAATGAGAAAAAAGAGGACGTCAAAGTCCACCATCAAAAAATATAAATCCCGAGCTCTCCAAAAAAGGATAAGCTCGGGATTTTTGTTTTGAAAATCTGTTTAAGGTAAAGCTTTCGCACAAGGTATTCTTATATTCTGTCTGCAAGCTCCAGATATGCATCAAAATATCTGTTTCCGAATTCACGCAAAGCTAAAGAGTTAAAATGGAGACCGTCGGGTTTAAGCATAAGATCTTTCGAAGAAACAAGGCTGCAATTAGGAACCAGCTCTTGGATTTCTCTGAATAATTCATTCATTCTTCGAGGGTAATCACCGACATTCCAATCAGAAGAAATGTTTTCCGACAATTCTCCAAATATGAATGGTAAATT
>CALAXC010000153.1 GCA_937894775.1 uncultured Clostridia bacterium | reverse complement strand
GATGGCTTTAACAAATTATGCTTCAAAGATTCATATTTGGATTCGCCATGTTTATATCTAATAAAAAAAGAATTATTTACACAAGTATTTTCAGCCTCTACAAGGCTCTAAAGAGTTTTTAAACGTCAAATTTGTTTGTATCGATATGTATTTTCCTTACAAGCAGATCGCTCAAATCTATTTTAAAAAGGCTCTCATTTGTGTCGACTCTTTCCACGTCATCAAACACTTAAATGAAAGCCTTCAGAAAGTCAGAATCCGTATCATGAACTCGTATAATAAGGACTCTATACAGTATTATCTTCTGAAATACTGGAAAAGTCTATTATTTGATAGAACGATTGATCTAGATAATAAAGGGAAATTCAATCACAAGTTGAAGCGTCATATCAACTTCAGACAGCTTCTGGAACTTATTCTTGCGATTCATCCAGATTTAAAAAATGCTTATGAGTTAAAAGAAAAATACACCGTTTTTAACGCCACTTCCTCTTACGAAGAAGCCAAACATATTTTTGATAGTATATGCAATAACTTTGTCAAAGCCAACATTCTTGAATATTCTGAGTTCGTTGCTACTCTTTCGAACTGGAGAACTAAAATCATCAATTCTTTTATTGTTTATCGGGGTAAACGTATCAATTCCAGTATCGCAGAAAGTATGAACGCTACTATCTCCACTCTGATTTTCAATACTAGAGGAATCAGAAGCTCTGAACGCAGAAGGAAACGAATCATATATGCAGTAAATAAATCTGGTTTCTCTCTCAAATAATCATTGAAAAAGAGGTCAAGCTCTTACGAGTTTGACCTCTTACTTTATCCCCATTAGATGGTGGAGTATGTCCCCACTATCTGGTGGCATCATTTAGTGGGTCCCCACCAGTTGGTGGATTCCCCATTCACTACTGTTCATAGTGATGAAAACTCCTTATTTTCATCTTTTGAGGTCTCTACTTTTCATAGATCCTAAAACTGCCTCCAAGACTTCTGGACAAAACCCCTAGAACTTTTGGTTACCTTTATTTTAAGTAACCTCTTTTTTAAATGATATGAAATTGACTTTGATGGATTCTTTAAATAAAAGAATTAAATTTTTAAATTAGTCAACCTGAGTAATTTCAGCAGAAATTTGAATATAAACAGCTGCTGGAGTACCAGTCGCAGCATTATCGCCAAGAGCAGTATCTCCTACATCGTCACCACCTTCAAATGCCCAAGACCAACCAATTTCCAAATTGTTTTTGAAGGCTTCGCCATCTTTTTCTTGTAGTTTCGTTGCAAGATTAGTATTAGCCTCAACATTTACTGTCTTAGCAGCAACAGCTGCTTCAATAGCCGTTTCCAACTCGCTTACATTGTCGATAGAGTCGCCATCTAAATCTGTACCATTCACTTTAAGCTCCTTACCATTAACGGTAAACACTAAAGGACAATAGTTAACAGTTGAACTAGTTTCAGGATCAGTGTAAGACCAGTTCACCAAGTTAACCTTTGCACTATATGTTATCTCAACATCAACTTCAGGAGTACCTGAAGCTGTAATAGTAGCATAAGCATCTGTTTTGGTGCCAGGAGCTACTACATCAGAAACTGTTATTACATTTTCATCACCGACTTTCTCAGTTGAAAACGTTACTTCCGAAGTACCATCACCTGCAACAGTATCATCATAAGATGTTTTGAAGAGGTCTTCGAGGCCTACATTTACTGTAACGCCAAACTTAGCTACGCGAGCAGTAGCGGAAGACTCAGCACTAGTGGTATACTTAGCGAATGTGCTGGAAATAGCACAAGTTGTAAGAAGAACTGCAACCATAAGGATAGCAGCTATCTTTAACATAGCATTCTTTTTCATAATTATCAAAATTCTCCTTTTCTTAAATTTTGGTCATATATTACTCGGTACCATAAGTGGCGGGGTACCGTATAGACTTCGAAAGTTATTATTCGGCTTTTTCTTCGCCGTCTTTTTTCTCAGATGCATCCGCTGTTTGGGCATCTTCGGTCTTATCCAAAAGCTCGTCTGCTTTCGCATCGGTCGCATCGGTCTTTTCACCGCTCTGCGCATTTGCCTGCGCTGCAGCTCTGAGAGCTTCAAGCTCTGCGAGGAGTGCTTCCTTCTCTTGATCTTTACCCTTGTCCTTCTTCTTTCTTCTTACCATTTCGTAAATGAAGAATATAAGGAGAGGTGTTACTATACAGATTATCCATCCCCAAGTGGTCTGCATCGCCATCGACACCTTACCAACAAAAGGAATTCTGAAATATGTATATTTACCGATCACGTTTTCGTCGGTAAGTTCAAGATGCCTTCTATCGTACTTGGTTTGATCTTCGGTAACGAGATACTTATGATCAAGCTTTTCTCTGTCGGAAACCTCTTTGAATTTATCCTTTGTCAAAACACCGTCAGCAGGAGGATTTTCTTCCTCGTTTTTAACATCTCTGTTATAGTCGGCTCTTACGTTGGCGTCACCTGCTGTTACTGCATAGGTCTTACCGTCTTTTTCGTATATATCCATAATACGGTGGGTAAGAACCGCACCGCTCTTACTGCCCGGATCGAAGAAAGCGATTACATCACCGACTTTAACGTCATCGGCTTCGATATCTTCAACGAAGATAATATCGTTTTCGGCAATCAAAGGATCCATAGATCCCGTAAGAACTATAAGCGGTGTCTTTCCGCCAATTGACGGAGGAGCATCGGGATTTGTAAAGTTTTTAACTATCAAAACACAGTTAATAATAAGTATAGGAATGAGGATCAGGCACAGGAGAATTCCTATGACCATCGAGACCTCGCCCTTAGTACTTACGCGCTTGGAAGTCTTTTCTTCTTCCTTCAGTGCTTGTACTTTTTCTTTTTCTTTTTTCATCTAATTGTTCTCCTGAAAATTGTCGAAGAATAATATAATAAATAATGACCGATATTACTACCGATCTATTGCTCTTCGCTTCTATGATGCAATTATATCACTTTTTCTTCAGCTTGTCAATAGTTTTTTTAATAAAATTTCACAAAATTTTCACCTTGTTTTTGCTTTTTTAGTATAAAACATAAAACCTGAGTTTTTTTAACACCGTATTGTGTTTTTTGTGTGA
This sequence comes from uncultured Clostridia bacterium, assembly GCA_937894775.1. Classification (GTDB taxonomy): domain Bacteria; phylum Bacillota; class Clostridia; order Oscillospirales; family CAG-272; genus HGM12713. Next base: position 94,276 of record CALAXC010000153.1, on the reverse strand, counting down.
ATTTTTGTGTTTATTACAACAATATCCTGTTATTTAACAGAGATATTTTCTTTCTTATGTACGTAACATCCCGAACGCAGTCAAAGATCAAGTTTGTTTCGCGCTTGCTTTGTTACGTTCGGGACATCGGATAAAACACTCAAACAACGTGTGTTGTTTACTTCTCTTCCTCGTCTTTTTTTAGTGCCTTTCGCGTACCGTCGGGATACTGAATAACCGTGTTATCAAGGATCGCGCCAAAGGAAAGACGTATCTCATTAATATACTCTTCGTGAAGAGCCTTGCGCTCCGCCGCTTCTTCGTCTGTCAAGCCGACGGTCTTTTTCTTCTTCGCAAGCTCATTTATTCGGTCTAACTTTTTCTGTTCCATTTTTACCTCACAGAGAATATCACTTTATTTCTTCAAAATCCGATGCGGGGTGCTTACACAAGGGGCATATAAGATCATCGGGCAAAGTATCTCCCTCATATACCCAGCCGCATATTTTACAAACGTATCCTTTTTTACCCTCGGTTTGTGGCTTTGGCTTTACGTTTTCAAGATAATAGGTATATGTCATCGTTTCTCTGTCGGATATAACCCGAGCTTCGCCCACAGAACAAACGAACATTCCGTGAGTTCCGAGATCTACATACTGTTCGACCTTTAAGGAAATAAAAGCATTTATATACTTATCCAGGAACGCAAGACCGTTATCGCTTCTCAGAGGTGTTTCACCTTCAAACTTATCAACGTTTCTTCCGCTTCTGAATCCAAAATTCTCAAACACCGAGAAAGGTGCGTCTACAGATAAACAGTTAACATTCATTTTTCCCGTTTGCTTAATGACGTGATGTGAATAACTATCCTTATTTATAGTAACGCCTACCATATTCGGAGTATTAGTAAGCTGTGTTACCGCATTGACTATAATTCCGTTATCGCGTTTTCCGTCATTTGAGGTAACAACATACAACCCGTAACCTATTTTAAAGAGTGCGCTGAGATCATTTTTATCGGCGAGCTTGGAATCGTGCGCTATATATTCTTTGCAAAGCTCATCCGCAAGAGCCTCTATCTCATCACGGTTTTCCGCAGTCATAGCCGACATTATTTTTACTCCGTTTTCGGCATATATAAGATTTTTCGACTCTGCAAGCATATTCTTCATAGCCTTAGTTGCGAGAGGCGCCCAGCTTCCGTTTTCAATAAATGCAACTGTTCTGTTCTGATAGCTTCTCTCGGTAAGCGCAGAAATAAATGTTCTCATAAACGGGAAAATATCCGCATTATAGGTAGTTGTAGCGAGAACGAGTTTTTCATAGCGGAAAGCATCCTCTACCGCCTCTGCCATATCCTCTCTTGCGAGATCACAAACTACCACCTTGGGGCAGCCTTTCGCCTTAAGTCTTTCAGCGAGCAAGTTCACCGCTTTTTTAGTGTTTCCGTAAACAGAGGTATAAGCTATCATTACACCTTCACTTTCAGGTCTATAGGATGACCATATATCATAAAGGTTGATATAATAACCGAGATTTTCATTCAATATAGGACCATGCAACGGACATATTATCTCTATTTCAAGTCCTGCAGCTTTTTTAAGTAGAGCCTGGACCTGCGCACCGTATTTTCCTACGATGCCGAAATAATATCTTCTTGCTTCGCAAGCCCATTCCTCGTCTGCATCAAGTGCTCCGAATTTACCGAATCCGTCCGCTGAGAAAAGTATCTTATCGAAGGAATCATAAGTGACTATAACTTCAGGCCAATGCACCATAGGTGCGGTAACAAAAGTCAACTCGTGAGATCCAAGAGAAAGTGTGCTTCCCTCTCCTACCTCTATTGCACGGTCTGCGTAATCCGTGCCGAAAAAGTTCTTCATCATTACAAAAGCCTTTTTTGAAGAAACTATTTTTGTGTTAGGATAGTTCTTCATAAATTTATCTATGTTCGCAGAATGGTCAGGTTCCATATGCTGAACGATAAGATAATCGGGTTCTTTAGAGCCAAGAGCTTTATCGATGTTATCAAGCCATTCGTGCGTAAACCGTGCATCAACGGTATCGATAACCGCAGTTTTTTTATCCAATATAACGTAAGAATTATACGCCATACCGTTTGGAACAGTATACTGACCTTCAAAAAGATCAACATCCCTATCATTTACGCCAACATATTTTACAGTGTTTGTTACGTTCATATTTTTTCACCCCTCAAATCAGATAATATTATTTTCATTTATAATTATATCATTTACATCAAATTATGTCAATAATCATTAATATTTTTTAAAAAGCTCTTGACAATATATTTTTTATGTGATATACTTGTAAAGTATTTTGCTTTACAGTATATAAATTCATTATTGGAAGGCGATATTCAGATGTTTGAAAAAAATTTAGAGCTTGGATATCTTCTCGATTTTTACGGTGAACTCTTATCAGAGCGTAAGCGCTCTGTTATGGATATGTATTATAATGAAGATCTTTCGCTTGCAGAAATATCAGCAGAGATAGGGATCACTCGTCAAGGAACCCGAGATATTATAAAAAAGACCGAAGAAGAACTTCTCTTCTTTGAAGAAAAGCTCGGTCTTGCAAAAAAACTCCGCGATGCATCATTGATCATTTCGGAACTTGAAAATCTTGCTTTCGAGCAAAAGCTTTCACAGCAATTCAAATCAAAGCTCAGCGAACTTATTGAAGTAATGGAAAAATAACAAGAAAAGAGGTGACTCTATGTTTCAAAGCCTTAGCGAAAAGCTTGAAAATGCCTTTCGTAAATTCAGAAACAAAGGAAAGCTTACCGAATCCGACATAAAAGCAGGAATGCGAGAAATAAAGCTTGCACTTCTCGAAGCTGACGTAAACTTTAAAGTCGTTAAAGATTTTATCAACAACGTTTCTGCACGTGCAGTCGGTACAGACGTACTTGAATCATTACTCCCTGCACAGCAGATAGTAAAAATAGTAAATGAAGAGCTTACCGCTATTATGGGAGGTTCTCAGTCAAAGCTTACGATATCCTCAAAACCGCCTACAGTAATTATGATGGTCGGTCTTCAGGGTGCGGGTAAAACCACTCACGCAGGAAAGCTCGCAGGACTTTATAAAAAGCAAGGAAAGAATCCTCTTCTCGTTGCCTGCGATATATACCGTCCCGCTGCTATCAAGCAGCTTGAGATAGTAGGTGAAAAGCTGGGAATTCCGGTCTTCACTCTCGGAGATAAGGTTTCTCCCGTAAAAATTGCAGAAGAAGGTATAAAATACGCCCATCAAAAAGGTCACGATATGGTATTTATCGATACCGCCGGACGTTTGCACATAGACGAAGCTCTTATGAAGGAGCTTCAGGAGATCAAAGCCAAGGTCACGCCGACAGAAATACTTCTTACCATTGATGCGATGATCGGTCAGGACGCAGTAAACGTAGCTTCTACCTTTAACGATCTTCTCGACGTTACGGGTATTATTTTGACCAAGCTCGACGGTGATACTCGAGGCGGTGCTGCCCTTTCGGTTCGTCACGTAACGGGTAAGCCCATTAAATTTGTAGGTGTCGGTGAAAAGCTTGATGCGATCGAGCCCTTCCATCCCGACAGAATGGCATCAAGAATTCTTGGTATGGGCGATGTACTTTCGCTCATCGAAAAAGCCGAACAAGCTTACGATGAAAAGAAAGCTGCCGAGCTCGAAAAGAAAATTCGTGAATCCACCTTTACACTTGACGATTATCTTGAACAATTTGCACAGATAAAAGGAATGGGTAATCTTGATCAAATAATGGGTATGATGCCAGGTATGAAATCAAGCGCTCTTAAAGATGCAAAAATCGACGAAAAAGCTATAGCACATCAAGAAGCAATTATAAAGGCTATGACAAAGCGAGAACGCGAAAAGCCCGACATTCTTAATGCTTCAAGAAAAAAACGAATTGCGGCAGGCAGCGGAACTACCGTTGAAGAAGTAAACAAGCTTTTAAAGCAATTCGATCAGATCCGTGTTCTTATGAAACAGTTCTCGGATCCCAAAAAGATGTCAAAATTCGGAAAAGGAAGAATGAAGCTTCCCTTTTAACAGCAGAATTTTTATAAATTAATAAAAATAAATTTTATATTTTAAATTGGAGGAAACAAAAATGGCAGTAAAAATGAGACTTAGAAGAATGGGTGCAAAGAAGGCTCCCACTTACCGTGTTATCATTGCTGATAGCCGCTCACCCAGAGACGGTAGATTCATCGAGGAGATAGGATATTTCAATCCTCATACAGATGAAGTAAAGATAGATGCGGACAAAGCTAAGACTTGGATCAAAAACGGAGCTCAGCCTACTGAGACTGTTCGCGCTCTTCTCAAGAAGTCAAACATAGTTGACTGATTTTTCACAGGTGATTCTGATGACAGATTTGAAGGAAACATTGTGTGACATTGCAAAAGCGATCGTGGACTCTCCCGATGAAGTTACCGTTGTTGAATCAACCGACGGTAAAAGGGTGAATTTAATTCTAAGCGTTGCCGAGTCTGATATGGGTATGGTAATCGGTAAGCACGGAAAAATCGCTAAAGCGATCCGTACGATTATGAAAGCCGCTGCTATGGCAGATGACAAGGAAGTAAACGTTGAAATTAGATAATCATCTACATTAATTCAAAATGGCTGTCGCAAATTTAAATTGTGACAGCCATTTTTAGGAGGTATTATGAATTCTTCAAAGGCACGAAAAGAAGAAAGCTTAAGAATCGCGAATTCAACTCGCCTTGCAGCTCAAAGATTAAAAGCTTCTACCGATGAATATTTAACAACATTTGATGCCGCTAAACAATTCAGCTTTTCAGATGCAAAAAACAACAAAGAAAAATACGAATATAATTATTATTCATACGCATCCTCAATAATAGAAGTTATCACCGAGCTTTCAGCATTAAACGCTGAGTTGTCTTCCCTTTTGATTCTTGCCGATCAAAAAATGGATATAGAGCTTATTCCGATTCTTCAAAAACGGTTCGATATTTTTTTACTATTCGAAAAATCACTTTACCATTACACCTCAACCGTAGAAAAAGCTTTTGATGAAGGCGCACCCACGATAACATTTCTTATCAATGCCGCCAACAAATTTAAATTATCAATAGAAAATCTTATAACCGAAAACACATAGGAATGATCTATATATTCCTATGTGTTTTATTATAAATTTTTTTATAATACTCCTGTGTTTTTTCGGTCATACTTTTTGCATTCAGCTCTTCAAAAAAACGTTTTCGAGCATTTTGTGATAGCTTTTCATACAATTCACTGTTTTGTGCAAGCATTTTTATTTTTTCTGCAAGTTCAAAATAATTACCTTGCTTAAAAATAATACCGTTTTCAAAATTTCTCACCATATACAAATTCCCTGCGTAGTCACTGGCAATTGCAGGAACACCTATACTCATTCCCTCAGAAAGAGCCAAAGAAGACGTTTCTGTGCCAATAGAACAATTCACATTAATATCGGTTACATTCATAATTTCGGTAATATCTTCTTGGAATCCGAGGAATCGCACTCTATCCTCAACGCCAATGCTTTTAGCATATTGTTGCAGCTCATCTGCAATACTGCCAGTTCCAACTATCAATATACAAAATTTATCAGATGCCAAATACCGAGCCGCAGCAATTAAAGTCCTATGATCTTTATAAGGTTCGAGTCTTGCGAAAATACTTACTATTTTCACTTTTTGTGGAAGATTCAACTTTTTCCGTACCGCTGATTTTTCTTCTTCGTTCATTTCGTTTAATTTTCGTGAACCGTTCACTATAACTGTTATTTCATTTTCTTTTACTCCCAAATCCGTCAAATTTCTTTTGGCAGATTCAGAAACAGCTATTATCCCATCGTTTAAAAATAAATTCATTTTTCCCACTATCACTTTAATAAACTTATTTTTATACAGCTCCTTAATCGGAAAATCACAGTGTCTTGTAAAAATCGATGCTTTCACACCGATAATTCGAGACGCAATACGTGCATTCATGCATCCGTGAGAATTTACTATATCAGGCTTTAACATTTTTAACGCCATCACATATTCGGGCAAGCTTTTCATATCAAAAGATTTATTATAACATCCATCTATTGGGTAGACCTCGACTCCTTTTTTTCTCACCTTGCTTTCAAGAAGACTGTTTTTAGGTAGAATAACTGTTATTTTGAAAAGATCTTTTTCCATATAATCAAGACGATTTAGCAAAAGAATCCCTGCACCGCCTATATTAGTATCGCTAATCGCTTCAACAACGTGTATCATAATTCAATTATATTATATATTCTCCTTTTTTCTTTATTTTTAACAAATAACAAAAAAATACGCACTTTCGCGCGTATTTTTTTAATGATTTATTTTCTCTTAAGCTTACCTACAACACGTCCACAGCAAACAGCTTCAACATAGTCTTTTAAAAGAATATCTCCATATTCGGAATTAAGCGATATCAAACGATCTCCACCGTATTTTTTGAAATATCCGTTTCCGTCAAGTATGAAAATACCAAGTTCGCCCACATCTACATTCTTTGTTTCTTCAACCAAAACTATATCTCCGTCGGTATATCTCGGCTCCATACTGTGACCGCTTATTCTTAAAGCATAGGATGTGCTTTGTGTCTTTTCATTATCGGGGATCACAATAGTATCAGCAAGCGCCTCGTCAAGATATACTCCGGGACCGGCAGACACAGGCAGATCATAAAGAAGAACAGATCTGCTTGCCGAAGATAGATTCTTTTCTTGAAAGAATGATTTGGGTGGAACAAGTATTTTTGCGGTCTTTTGCTCAGATTCAATAACAGAAGAAGTTGGTAAAGCAGATACTTTTTCTGAAATCATTCCTACTCGGTCAAATTCTTTTTGAGTAACGACTTCAACAAGATCTTTTCCATATCCATCAAGCTGACGGTATTTTTCGATAAGCTCTATTTCAAGCTCATTCAAAGTATAATTATTGTTGTTTTGCGGCGTTCCGCTGACTATATAATCCAAAGTGCAGCCAAGAGCTCGGGCAATAAGCACCATATTTGAAAGCTTCGGTGAATCGCTTATTCCTGCAAGTATTTTACTGACCGTACTAAGCGGTATCCCTGTAAGCTCAGAAAGTTTTTCATTCGTTATCTTTTTTTCTGCTTTCACCTGTTTAATTCTGCTTATATAATCCATCTTTTCATCTCCTTGTTCCATTTACGGAATAATTATACCATATTTTCTAACATTTGTAAATAGATTTTCGAAAAAATATTTCCATTTTCGAAATTTTTTGATTTTTATATTGTTTTTAATTTTATCATACTATTATTTGACACTTTTCGTGCAAAAGAAATTTGTGTGAAAATGCACAATTAAAACATATGGAGATTGTGCAAATAGCCAAAAGTAGAAATCTTGGCTCTTTGGCGATTGATTTTATTGACTAAAAATGATATAATATACAATGTATATTAATGTGTGTTGACACAAGTTAAAACCACAGGAGGTTTACATAAGTTATGAAGAAAATTTTAGCTCTTTTTCTCTGCTTAATAATGATCCTTACTTCATTTGTAAGTTGCGGAGGTAATAAAGATGAGGAGATTGACGGTGCTCATATCAAAATGTATCTGAGCGATCCGGTGTACAACTTCGATCCTGCTGAAGCTTACAAAAATGATTCTGCTTTGAAAATAGCTTCTCTCTTATTTGACAATCTTTTCATTCTTAACAAAGACGGAAAGGCAGAAAAATCACTTGTAAAGAATTATAAATTCGATAAAACCAATAAAACAATGTTTATCGAGCTCAGATCTGACACATTCTGGTCTGACGGTAATGCTATCAACGCGAATGACGTAGTTTTTGCTTGGCAAAGAATTCTCTCTCCCGAGAACTCATTTGAAGCTGCTTCGCTCCTCTTTGATATAAAGAATGCAAAAGCTGCTAAAGAAGGCGACGTAACCGTTGATGACGTTGGAATGTCAGCTCTTAATAATACAGATATTGAAATCACATTTGAAGATAAAAACATCGATTATGACAACTTCCTTATAAAACTTACCAGCTATGCACTTGCTCCTTTGAGAGAAGATGTTCTTTCGAGAGTAGCCGTTGCAAATGACTGGGCTAAGAGTCCTTCGCTTCTTGTCACTAGCGGTCCTTTCCGTGTAAGATCGGTTTCTTATACAGCTGAAAATGCAGGAATTACCCTTGAAAGAAATGCTTATTACCGCAGGAACTTTATGGAAGATGCTCCTGACAAATCAGTAACCCCTTTCAGATTGATAGTTGATTATACCAAGAACGCAGAGCAGATATTAACTGATTTTGAAAACGGTGAAATATTCTTTGTTGGAGATATTCCGCTTTCAGTACGTTCCAAATATTCCATTGACGATTGGAAAAATCACGCAACAATAACAAATGCATTAAGCACTCATTCCTATATACTTAACGAAAATGCTGAGATAAACGGCGAAAAACTTTTTGCTAATGCTGCTGTTAGAAATGCACTTTCCCTCGCTATCGACAGAACCGCGATCGCTCAAGCAATAGTTTTTGCAGATCCTGCAACGGGTATCGTTCCTAACGGTGTATTTAATGCAAATAGCAAAGATAAGACTTTCAGAGATGCTTCTGCTAACAGCATAGTTACAACAGCAAATAAAGATGCAGCTTTAGCAAAGCTCAATGAGGCAAAAATCACACCTTCTAAGTACTCCTTCAAGATTTCAGTTCCCGAATACGATGATGTTCACGTGAAAATAGCGGAGCTTGTTGCAGCATCTTGGTCCGATCTTGGATTTAAGGTATCTGTTGACAAGGTAAAAAATGTAGATAACCAAGATAAAGCTTTGAGCACCGGTGAAAAAATAGCAGGTGTTAAAGATGATATTTTCGCTGAAAAGTTAATCGCAGGCGATTTCGATGTTGCCGCAATCGATTACGTAGCTTATTCAGCAGATGCTTTTTCGGTTCTCGCACCCTTTGCATTTGGATTCTCGGGCAATGCAACCAGCCATGCGCAGTCCCCTGAATTTACGGTTAAACCTCACGTAAGCGGATATAACAACGCTAATTACAACGCAAAGATCGAAGCTGCTTCGATAGAAGCAGATGCTACCACCAGAGCCATTCTTCTCCACGAAGCAGAAGACATCCTTGTTGCGGATATGCCTATTATTCCTATAGTGTTTAATCAGTCTGCCACAATGCAAAGCAAAGAACTTTCAAACATTGAATTTACTTACTATCAGGTAGCCGTATTTACCAAGACAAAGCTTAAAGACTTTGAAAAATATATTCCCGCAGAGGAATAAACAATAAAAAATAGCCGACATTTGTCGGCTATTTTTTATCTTCATTATTTGTTTTTTATTTCTTTCCTACTTTTATATTCTTTTTATAGATCCCACCGCGAACGATCGTATCCTTTCCAAATCTCGCACGTATATTATCAACAGTTTTATCTATAGCCCGTGCTTTCTCTCTTTCTTCATTATTGAAAAATGATATTTGAACATCATCATCAAATATTACGTCTGTCAGTGAAACGCCTAACAGTCGCAACGGCTTTCTTCTATCCCACAATTCCGAGAAAAGTTGCTTCACAACCACAAATAATTCATTGGTTATGTCGGTAGCCACAACCAATTTCTTTTGGTGTGCCTTGTCCTGAAAGTTGGAATCTCTGACTGTAACACCAACACAATAGGCTTTCGCTCCATCTGTACGCATACGCATGGCCGTGACATCGACTAACGCAAGCAAAATGTTTTCTGCCTCTGTCATACTTTGAACATCATATTCAAGAGTGATAGAATTACTATACCCCTTTGCCCTTTCTCTGCATTCAAGAACTGGTGATTCATCTATACCGTTAGCATAATTATATAAATGTTCCCCTAACTTCACACCCACTAAGGATTTAAGAATATTTATGTCCAATCGAGCAAGTTCACCTATAGTTTTTATATATGCTTTTTCGAGTCTCTGCGCCGTAGCTTCACCCACAGAAAAAAGATCTCTTATAGGTAAATTCCACATTTTTCTCTGAATTTCACTTTCAAACAATGTATGCACCTTATCTGGCTTTTCAAAATCACTTGCCATTTTTGCAAGTAATTTATTAGATCCAATGCCAACATTTACCGTGAAACCCAATTCTTTTTTTATTCTATCTTTTATTTCAAATGCGACCGCGATAATATCAGGATAAATTTTACTCATTCCGCTCATATCCAAAAAGCATTCATCAATCGAAAACTTTTCAACGATTGGTGCATATTCACTGCATATCTTAATAAATTCCCGAGAATTATGTTCATATAAAGAAAAATCGGGTTTTACCATAAAAAGTTGCGGACACTTACGAAGAGCCATAGCAACAGGCTCACCTGTTTTTATTCCACATTTCTTTGCAGGAATAGATTTTGCAAGAACAACACCCGTGCGCTTACTTCTATCTCCGCCAATAATAGAAGGGATCAATCTTATGTCATCTTCTCCATTTTTTACTCTTCTTGCTGCCTCCCAAGAAAGAAATGCGCTATTAACATCTACGTGGAATATTATTCTTTCCAAGCATATCACCCTCTCTACCAAAAATCAATATTAAAAATGCTATCTCAAAGCAAAATTTTCGAGATAGCATTTTTTGTTAATCAACTTTTATAAAGCCTTCACCGTTCATGTCAAATTTAAACGAATTACATTCCTCAAAAACAAAATCTCCATTCGCATCAACACTTATCGGTGCAAAATAATAACAAGATTCCATATATTGAAAATGATCAAGATCCAGATCCCAATTACTTCCACCCCAACGGTCACCTACGTATACAAACTGTTTTTTGCCTGCAATATCAAGTGTAAGCACAAAAGCAGGCTGTGTGCGGTAAGTGGTATCGTCACCAAAAACGGCATTATCCTGCCATTTACCTTCAACAGTTTTTGATTTCGACCAACCGCACTGATTAGGACACCAGTTTGTACATTGTGAAGTAAGAAGATATATTTCATCACCGCTATCAAAGAATGCAGGAGCCTCTCTGAACTTTCCGGGGAAAAGAACATTTACAAGCTTATCCGCCTTAAGGCAATCATCTGTCATAGAATAAATGTGAAGATCTGCATTGTCAACCGCTGCTGATGCAAAATAAGGTTTACCGTTTCTATCTATAAATATAGTACAATCTCTTGACATTTCTCCCATTGGATTATAATAACCGTGATATGTAAAATCACCGTCAGGAGTATCACAAGTTGCCACCGCAATAGCTGCCTGAAGATAATTCTTTCCGTTTTCATAATGTATCCAAAGAACATACTTTCCAAGCTTTTCGCTATATATCATTTTAGGACGTTCAAGATTTATCTTGGTTCCATCATTTATAAGGTTCAAATCATCGGAAATACCTATATTTTCAGTTTTAGAGTTGGTCGTGATCAAATGATTTCTGAATTCCCAATTCATAAGATCCTTTGAAGCATAACAACTTATATATATGTTATCACGTCTGTCTTCTCCATACCAATAATATGTATCGCCTTTTTTTATAATTCCACCACCGTGAGCGTGAATTATATTTCCATCTGTGTCAAACCATTTTTCTCCGTTTTTCAAAACAGTATTCATACAACATATCTCCTAACAAATAAAATTAAACATCACGACGTCCCTCAAGTGCTCTGCCCAAAGTTATCTCATCGGTATATTCAAGATCAGATCCCACAGGAACTCCATAAGCAAGTCTTGTAACTTTAACGCCAAGAGGCTTAAGATATCTTGAAATATACATTGCTGTGACTTCTCCGTCAGGCGTCGGATTTGTCGCTACTATAACCTCTTCCACCTCATCTTGATTAACACGTGCAATAAGTTCGGAAAAACGTATTTTATCGGGTGTAATGCCGTTCATTGGAGAAATAACTCCGCCTAAAACGTGATATACCCCGCGATACTCCCTTACTTTTTCCATAGACATAACTGCACGTACATCTTCAACAACGCAGATAAGCTTTTTGTTTCGTTCAACATCATCGCAAACAGAACAAGTCTCCTTATCGGTAAGATTACCGCATATTGGACATTCGTGAATCTTTTCCTTAGCTTCAATTATTGCCGCCGCAAATTCTTCAGCAGCCTCTCTATCGAGTTCAATAACAGAAAAAGCCATTCTTAGAGCCGTTTTGCGCCCTACCCCCTGTAAACGTCCGAATTGCTCTGCAAGACGTTGTATAGCCTCAATATATTCTGTCATATTATACTAAAATACAATCAGAAGAGTCCAGGCATAGACATATTTCCAGTAACCTTAGACATTTCGGCACTGTTAGTTTCCTCTACTCTCTTTATAGCCTCATTAACTGCAGCGACAAGAATATCAGAAAGTGTTTCAATATCATCGGGATCAACTATTTCAGGCTTTATATCAATTGCAAGTATTTCTTTCTTACCGTTGATCTTAACACCTACAACTCCGCCGCCCGCAGAAATATCATATTCTCTTTCATCAAGCTCAGCCTGAAGAGCTTCCATATCTTCCTGCATCTTCTGTGCCTGCTTGATCATTGCGTTCATATTCTGAGGACCGCCACCCATTCCCTTCGGTATATTTGCTCTCATTGTTTTTATCTCCTTTTATTTTACTTAAATATTTAACTCGTCTAATTCTTCGGCAGAATTTTCATTTCCTTCAAAAACGCCGAAAGTTATTTCTTTTTCAGTAAGTGCTCGCTTTAACAACGATGACAAGGTAGCACATATCGAATCCTTCACCTTTCGATTGCTAACTGCAAGATCTAAAGCAAAGTCGTTTGGAAATCTTATATATATATGACCGTTTGTATCTATCAATGCCTTTCCCATCTTTAAAAAGCCTATCAATGAAGGATCTGAATTTGAAAGTGCAACCTTTTGTGCAACCTCATTCCATCCTCTGAGAACTTTAAGAGTAACTTCAGTTTCAATCTTTTCAACATTTTTTTCTTCCGCAAGGTGATCCGGATTATCCGTTGGCTCCATTGAAGCAACATTGACCTCTTTGCTTGGCTCGTCTTTATAAGCAGACGAAACAAAATTTCCTGTTTCAATAATATTTTCAAGCTTTGAAATTCTTGATGCTAAAGCATCTGTTTTATCATCAAGCATAGGATCGCACATCTTGACAAGAGCCATCTCTGCAACAGTTCTCTTCGCCACAGAGGATCTTAACATCATAGCATAAGAATCATCAAGAACTCTACAATGATACAAAAGCATTTCTTTTGTAAACATAGAGGCAAGATCATTAAGCTTTAAATATTCATCATCTGTAAGATCAAGATACTTTTTAGCAAATGACGTTGTTTTAACTACTAACATATCTCTATAAAAAGCCACAAGATCCTGCCAGAACACAGATACATCTTTCGAAGAAGTAACAATTTCTGAAAAAGTTTCAAAAACAGCCTCAAAGTCACTTTTCAAAATGGCTTTTGCCATTTTCTCAAGATTCTCTCTTCCTCCTGCACCAAGCGTATCATTAACAAGCTGAGCAGTAAGATTCTGTCTTGTTCCCGCACAAAGCTCGAGCAAGCTTATCGCATCTCTCATTCCGCCCTGTGCCATTTTAGCAATAATTCTTAACGCATCTGGGGTATATTCTATTTTTTCACTATCCGCAATAAGTGAAAGTCTTTCCATTATAACATCTGTCGTTATACGACGGAAATCATATCTCTGACATCTCGAAATTATTGTTGCAGGAAGCTTATGCAGCTCGGTAGTTGCAAGTATAAATACCACATGAGCCGGTGGCTCTTCCAATGTCTTTAAAAGTGCATTGAAAGCACTTGCACTGAGCATATGTACCTCGTCAACAATATAAACTCTATATTTAAGAACTGACGGTGTATATATTACTTCATCACGAATATCACGAATATGCTCAACCCCATTATTTGATGCCGCATCCATTTCAAGCACATCTGTAGCAATTCCCGCATCAATAGAACGGCAGGAAGCACAGCAATTGCAAGGATTTCCATTTATCGGAGCCTCGCAGTTTACTGCCTTGGACAGTATTTTTGCGCACGTTGTTTTTCCGGTTCCTCGAGAACCGCAAAAAAGATATGCATGTGAAAACTTAGTGTTTTGTATTTCATATTTCAAAATCGAGGTAATATGTTCCTGCCCATAAACATCATCAAAGGTTTGCGGACGCCATTTTCTATATAAAGCCTGATGCATAACTACCTCCCATTAGTAAAAAATAAAACAAAATGAACTGTAAAGTAAGACCATACACCATTAAATCGAATCTCGTCGCCACACGATATCCGCATCTCCTGCTCAGAGCAGGCACCCTCGCGGCACATCGAGTTAATTGCTTAATGCTGCTTGGTTCCCCACCTGACATGGTTCACAACTCCCGATTGCGCAAGACCCACTCTTCAACGCAGAAGGCGCAGGTCAGACTGCTTTGATCTAACCCTCAGAAATGGAATTCACCCCTGCTGTAGCGGATTTCAGGTACAGGGCTCCGCTAATTCCCCGACTAGTATGGCCTTATTTTACAGTTCAATTGCACATTACGTGCCTATATATTATAACAGATTCTATCGAACTTTGCAATAGCATTTTTAAAAAAAATCTATTATTCGAGCATATATTTTGTCTGAACTGCCTCTCTCAACTCACTTACAGCTTTTACAGTCATTCCAATAAGAAAAAGACCGCACGCAACACTTATAAGACTCATCCAACCAAAATTTTTATTCATAAATGCGTAGAAAGCACCGTAAAGCGAACAGAAAACATCCGCCAATACAGACAAAACCACCACATCTAAAACTACAGAAAAATTCTTAGAAAGGCGTTTTTGTACTAACACTATATTTCGGTCTTCCGCTTCGCTATTTATTTCTCTGCCAAGTACATAACCCGTTCTTTCCCGTATTACACCGTTTATCGTCTTTACTATAGCCGAATACATCACAACAAGACATATCCCCTCTATAACAACAGCTACAACTGTAATTATGTAAAGAAAGAACGCCTTTTCATTTTTATCTATTGCGCTGTAACTGTAATTATTTATAAAATTATATCGGCTATAATCCTCAAAAACAGTTGCTGCCGAATATATAACAAAGGAAATAATCGGAAAGATCTTTTTCAATCTTGTTACTTTTGCAAAATAAAACAACGAAATAGCTAAAGCAACAACAACAAAAATATCCGGTATAACATTTACTTTATCAAGATTGAAATCAAGAGTCAAAACACTTCCCACAACAAAAAACGCTGTTGCTATCTTAACATCGCGTATTATGAATTCACCCTTTTGATTTTCTGCTTTTTCAGCATATTTATTATTTACAGAAAAAGAAAACTCTTTGTCCTTCTTTATCCTCAAAAAATATTTTATCGCTGAAATCAGCCACGTAAAACCAACTATTATCACCGGCACTATACACATAAAACGTATAACACCAATATATCTGTAAACATTAAAAAGCGCCGAAGAATCATCGTAAGACATTGATCCTAAGACAGCCACTTCGGGAAGGCAAGTAAATGCCGCTTTAAAAGCTACAAAAAAAACCGAAAATCCTTTTATTTTTTCAGTATAGCTTTTGCTTCTCTCATTCTTTCTTCCGTGAATAGCTGTATTTGGGTGAAAATTTCCAAGTGATGAAAGTCCGTCAAAAAGCTTAACAAAAGCAGGTATCGCAAAAATACTCTCAAGCACACCAAAGACAAAGCTCCAGAGAAGCAACGAAGAGTTTCTTTCGCTCAAGGAATCCATTCCAAAAATCCAAAAGATCGAAATTATCTTACCAAGATCAAGAATGATCAATCTATCAAAGGAACGCTTAGCATCATACAAATTTTCATTGATCATAGCCAAACGTGTAAGTGCAACACTAATAAGAATATAACCTATTGCATCTGGCAAAGGGTCTACAACAGCAATATTAGGATTAAACAAAAACACAAAAGAAAATGCCATCAATCCCCAAGAAATATTACTTTTCTTGTTTTTCACAGTTATACCCCCTTTTTTTACAAAATTACCATTATTATTTAGTGTGCTTTTTTTCTTTTTCGGCGGCATATTCATCAAGTATTTTTTGCCGCTCCACTTCCCGCTCTTTTCTCTTTTTATTTACAAACGCAAACCTTGAGGGCTTCTGTTTCATTTCAACATCACCTGAATCACATATCTTTGCATAGCACGAAAAGATCATATAAAGATTTAATATCCAGCACAAAAGCTCAATAATAAGCAAAGCAGCTACAAAAACGGACCTATATATCTTTATCCATTCAAAAGGCATAAACGATATTGCCTGAACTACAAAAAATATACAGTAAAAGACAAAATTCCTTGTTGCAGACACATATATTTTTTTTACTCCTGTATCAAATGCGATTTGTTTAATCGAAAGACAAAGCATTGAAACAAATAATATCGTTGCCGTAAACGACAAATAGTCCATAATCTGCATATTATTTATATAATCAACAAAATTCCAAAAAGGCAGAACAGCTATTTGATTAATGCTAATAAACGTGCAAATATCAAAGAAAAATTGAACAGCAGATATGCCTGCCATCAACATTGAAGACAAAGTCAAGGATTTGAAACTTGAATTATAATCACTTAATTTCTTTGCCGCTACCACTATCAAAATATATCCAATCAGCTTTACAAGACCGCCAAGGTCAATAGGCAAAAGTCTTGATAACGGAATAGACATCATAGTAGTTATAAAATACCCAAAGAATAGTATCCCAAATCCCATTACTTCATCTCCTTCTTCTCAAAATCATTGTTCGGAATTAGGTGCTCCACAACACTTTTTATATTTCTTGCCCGATCCGCAAGGACAAGGATCGTTTCTTCCCACACTGTTCTCTGATTTTTTAGCAATTTTTACTTTCTTAGGCTTTTTAGCAC
Organism: uncultured Clostridia bacterium; assembly: GCA_937894775.1. Lineage (GTDB taxonomy): Bacteria > Bacillota > Clostridia > Oscillospirales > CAG-272 > HGM12713. The sequence continues at coordinate 77,343 of CALAXC010000153.1, read as the reverse complement.
CGTCGCCTTCAAATCCTTCGGAAATAGGATTTGCAACCTGTACTCTCTCAACCTTAGAAACATTAGGAACAACCGACAAAACCATTCTAACAGTTCTGTCACGAATATCTGCTATCATCGCATCAAACATATCTGCACCCTGCAAACGGTATTCATTTATAGGATCACGTTGCGCATATGCCTGGAGTCTTATAGTATCCTTCAGATCATCCATAGCATCTATATGCTCCATCCAGTTATCATCAACATTTCTGAGCAATATAGATCTTTCGACCTCTCTAAAGACTTCTGTTCCAAAAAGATCTTCTTTTGCCTTATAAATCGAAATAGCTCTATCATAAAGCATATTAGCAATATCGTCGGGCTTTACCTTCTTAAGCTCTTTTTCGTCATACTCAAAATCTTCAGGAAAAGTAATAAGCCCCTTATAAACCTCACGCAAACCTACAAAATCCCAAAGCTGCCGATCATCACCGTTAAGATAGGAAGCTACATTTTCTAAAATCGTAGACTCTATCATTTTAATTATGGTTGCGCTAATATCTTCACCGTTAAGAACACTGTTACGCTGAGAATATATGATATTTCTCTGCTGGTTCATTACATCGTCGTAAGAAAGCACGTATTTACGGCGTTTGAAGTTTTGATCTTCTATTCTCTTTTGCGCCGATTCTATGGTATTAGAAAGGATTTTAGCATCTATAGGCGCATCCTCAGGAAGCTTAAGTGCATTCACGACACCTATCATTCTATCAGACCCAAAAAGTCTCATAAGATCATCTTCAAAAGAAATAAAGAACCGTGATTCGCCGGGATCACCTTGACGTCCTGACCGTCCTCTAAGCTGATTATCTATACGTCTGCTTTCGTGTCTTTCCGTACCTAATATAAACAATCCGCCTGCTTCCCTTACAAGCTGTGCTTCGGGTGCTATCTCCTCTTTATATTTTTCATAAAGCTCGCGGAAAGTCTTTCTGGCATTCAAAATTTCTTCATCGTCAATATCAGCAGTACCCGTAGCCATCGCTATAAGATCCTCATCAATCTCCAAGCGGCGCATTTCTTTTTTTGCCATATATTCGGGATTACCGCCAAGCATAATATCTGTTCCTCGTCCCGCCATATTGGTAGAAATGGTTACCGCTCCAAGCTTACCTGCCTGAGCTACGATCTCTGCCTCTTTTTCGTGATGCTTTGCGTTAAGAACAGTATGTGCTATGCCCTCTCTCTTAAGACGTCTTGAAAGCTCTTCAGACTTTTCAATAGATACCGTACCTACCAACACAGGCTGTCCCTTTGCGTGACATTCCTTTACCTGCTCAACTATAGCATTATACTTTCCGTTGACAGATTTATAAACCACATCATTGTGATCTATTCTTATCATAGGACGGTTTGTCGGTATTTCAACTACGTCAAGTGCGTATATCTCTCTGAATTCAGATTCCTCAGTGAGCGCAGTACCCGTCATACCTGAAAGTTTATCATACATTCTGAAATAATTCTGGAAGGTTATAGTTGCTACCGTCTTGTTCTCGTTTTCAACCTTTACACCTTCTTTTGCCTCAATCGCCTGATGCAAACCGTTAGAATAACGACGTCCCGGCATTATTCTTCCTGTAAATGCATCTACTATCATTACTCCGTTCTGATTAACGACATAATCAACGTCACGTTTCATAATGCCGTGAGCACGGATAGCCTGATTTATATGGTGAGCTATTTCGGAATTTGCAGGATCAGAAAGATTCTCAATGCCAAAAAATTCCTCTGCCTTGTCTGTACCCTTAGGCGTCAAAATAGCATTATTAGCTTTTTCATCAACTATATAATCAGCATCAACGTCATCATAACTTTCCTTTGAATCCATTTCCTTGATTACGAGTTTACGAAGCTTTCTCGCAAATTCATCCGCTCTTTCATACATTTCGGTAGACTTAGTTCCGTATCCTGAAATTATAAGAGGTGTTCTTGCTTCATCGACCAATATTGAGTCCACCTCATCGACGATAGCAAAATTATGTCCTCTCTGAACCATTCTTTCTTTATAAACTACCATATTATCGCGGAGATAGTCAAATCCAAATTCATTATTTGTTCCGTAAGTTATATCCGCATTATAAGACGCCTGTTTTTCCTGAAGTGAAAGTCCATGAACGATTATACCTGTAGTAAGTCCCATAAACTCATACACTCTGCCCATCTCTTCACTATCTCGACGTGCAAGATAATCGTTTACAGTTACAACATGTACTCCTTTACCTGCAAGCGCATTAAGATATGCGGGCATAGTTGCAACGAGTGTTTTTCCTTCTCCGGTCTTCATCTCAGCGATTCTTCCCTGATGAAGAATAATTCCGCCTATGAGCTGTACACGGAAAGGTCTTTTCCCAAGAACTCTGTCATCCGCCTCGCGTATTGCCGCAAATGCATCAGGAAGAATATCGTCAAGCGTTTCTCCGTTTGCAAGCCTCTCTTTCAAAATCACTGTTGTGTTTGAAAGTTCATCGTTAGTCATCTGAGCATATTTCGGCGCAAGGCTCTCGATGATCTTGACTATTTTATCTATCTTCTTCAGTTGTCTTTCGCTATATGTTCCAAACAATCCCATTATTATATCTCCTTAAAAGCAATATATATTTATTATACTTTATTTTTGATAAAATTGCAAGTCTTTTACAACTTTTACCGCTTTATACTTGTAAATTTTTTTAAGTTTTATTCTTTATTTTTTATTCACACTTGAAAAACTCTTAAAAACGTACTATAATAGTGTAAGAAAGAATAAAACTAAAAAACAAAAAGGAATACAATATGCAACCATCAAAACATATAAATATAATTTTACACGAACCTGAAATACCGCAAAATACCGGAAATATAGCACGTACCTGTGCCGCTACCGGTGCTTCTCTTCACATAATCCAACCTATGGGATTCACCGTGGACGACAAAAAGCTAAAACGTGCGGGACTTGATTATTGGGACAAGCTCGATATAACCTACTACAATAATTACCAAGATTTTTTAAACAAGCACCCCGAATCTATCAAAAGCACATTTTATTTCACTACAAAAGCTCCTCATTCATATACAGAAGTTTCTGAATATCCCGACAATGTTTTTATTATGTTCGGCAAAGAAACCAAAGGACTCCCCGAAGATCTTTTATACGAAAACCGTGAATACTGTGTAAGAATCCCTATGCGTGATACACTAAGATCTCTCAATCTTTCAAATTCTGTAGCTATAGCCGTATATGAAATCCTTCGCAGATGGAATTTTGAAGGTTTAAGAGAAGACGGAAATCTGACTTCACGTGATTGGTAAAAGGAGAAAAAATGACAAACAAAAAAGCCTTGATTGCTATGAGCGGTGGGGTGGACAGCGCTGTTGCAGCACTTCTCATTAAAAATATGGGATACCAAACCGAAGCCGTTACTATGCAACTTTTTGACGGTGAAAAAGTTCTTAGCGACGGTATCCCCGAATATCTTGATGATAATTCCATACAAGCCAAAAGAACCGCCAAACTTTTAAACATTCCGCATTTTTCGGTATCTTTAGGGGAGAGTTTTTTGCGCTGCGTTATAGCTCCCTTCATTGAAGACTATAAGAGCGGCAAAACGCCTAATCCCTGTGTTCAATGCAACAAGCACATAAAATTTGGAAAGTTGCTTGATATCACAGAAGAAAAGCACTTTGATTATTTAGTTACCGGGCACTATGCAAAGATAGAAAAAGATAATAACGGAAACTTCTTTTTAAAAAAAGCTACAGATGAAAAGAAAGATCAGACCTATTTTTTATGGACGCTTAACCAAGATACGCTTTCAAAAGTGCTCTTTCCGTTGGGAGACTATACCAAAGAAGAAATAAAAGCAATAGCAAGAGATAACAATTTTGCAAGTGCAGACCGTTCGGAAAGTCAGGATATCTGTTTTATCCCTGATGGAAATTATACAGATTTTTTAAGAAGAAACGGACATACAGATTTTAATATCGGTAATTTCGTAGATATTTACGGAAATATTTTAGGAAAGCACACAGGTTTGGAAAATTACACTATAGGTCAACGCAAAGGGCTCGGAATTGCTTTGGGAAAGCCTATGTTCGTAGCAAAGAAAGATCCCTCAACAAACTCAGTCACTCTCTGTACTGATCTTGAACTTTATAAAAAAGAATTACAAGCTTCATCAATAAACCTGCTTATTAATGATACACTCGAACATCCAACGCGCTTATCGGCAAAGATAAGATATCGCCATACTCCGACCGCAGCGACCGTTATTCGCACCGACACTGACCGTATATCAATAACATTTGATGACCCCCAACGCGCTATAACACCCGGACAATCAGTAGTATTATATGACGGGGATATCGTTGTCGGCGGCGGAATTATTGAATAGATATGCTGTTAGAAGCAAAAAAGCATCTGAAAATTCAGATGCTTTTTTGCTTCTAGTCTTTATTACTTTTCAGCTTTCTTATAAGTCAAAATGCCAATCTTAATAGAACCATCATCAAGCTCTTCGAATGCCTGTGTAGAAGATTTCTCTTCGCCTGCAGCATTCTTATAGGAGATCTTGATTTCGTTGTCCTTAATTTCATAAGTACCCTCGAATGAATCATCTCCTACCTTTTGACCGAGAAGGTATACTTCTACAGAAACCTTGTTACCCTTGAAAGTATATGTAGTATAGGACTTAGTAACAGTCTTATCACCTAAATAGTACTCACCGGAAAGAGTCTTTCCGCAGGATGCAAGGCAAAGGCAAAGCATAACAGCCACCATTGCAACAGCAATGATTCTAATTGTCTTTTTCATGATTTTCTCCTTTCATGATTTTTAATACGGTATAATTCTATCACAATTCCGTCACAAAGTCAATAGATTTTTGCTTTTTTGTTTTAATAAAAACAACGATCTGATGCACTGCTAAAAAAACACATATCATCACACACAAATAAATAAATGAATTTCCTAAATAAAACCACAGTGTTTTATTCTGTCTAAAATTAACATCATAAACAATAACACCTTCAGTATCAGGTTCAATATGTTTTAAAACTTCACCGCGAGGAGATATTATGGTGGAAATACCCGTACTTGCACTTCTTGTAACATATCTACCACTCTCAATAGCTCTCAGCTGTGCGTGTGAATTGTGTATGCCAAGTGCAGCAGAGCCTTCAAACCAAGAGTCGTTTGTAGATAAGCATATAACCTCGGCACCGTCTCTGACACTTTCAAGCGTAAGACCGTCGTATATCGAATCAAAACAAACAAGACAGCCCACCGAATGCCCACCTATATCCATAAGATTAGAACCATCACCGGCTACTATATCTTCATTTGCTATGAGTATCTCAGTAAGCGGCGGAATAAGAGTTTCAAAAACCTTTCTCATTGGAACAAACTCCCCAAACGGAACAAGACGGCGTTTATTATAGATAGGTTCAAGCCTCTCCCCTTCGGGAGTAAAACAGATAAGCGAATTATAAGAACCACCTTCACCGGTTTGCGAATATGCCCCCACTATAATATACGTTTGTGTTTCTTTAGCAAGTGCACAAAAATCAGTTTGAAATTTAGTATATTTGCCTACAGTAATATCATACGGAATCGCCGTTTCCGGCCAAAGTACGATCTCTGCCCCATTTTCTGCTGCTGCTTTTGTCTGTTCAGTATAGACTTTTTCTATTGTGGCAAGGGTATCAGCCTCCCATTTGTTACTTGCGGATATATTTCCCTGAACACACGCGATCTTCACCGTTTCACCTTTGTGTATATCATTTGAAAACCATATTACTGTACCCGATAAATATTGAAAAGCTATCAAAGAAATCGCTGTGAGCGATGCCACTCTTACAATTTTTATTTTTGTTATGTTTATAAGCGCAAACGCAAAGAAAAAATTTACAACAACTATTACAAAAGTTAAGAAATAAGAACCAAACCAAGAAGCATTTTGAATTCCTACTATATATTCAGTTTGCCCGAGAGGAAGCTTCCCCCAAGGAACTCCCCACCATCCAAAATTCTGAGACCATTCGAATATAGACCAAATTGCGGCAATTAAAATAATTCTAAGCCAAGATATCTTTTGCAACAGATTAGTCCTGAAAGCGACGGCAGAAAGCAAAAATACACATCCGCCCATCAACCCCTGCAAAAGTGAAAGACCTAACCAAGAAACAACCACAACAACAGTTGCAGAGCCTTTAGTCATTCCGTCGATAAATTCTAACGGATACATACTCAAAAAGAAATGATAACACAGCAAATAAAACCCATAAAAGAATACCAATCCGTCAAAATATACCGAACGTAATCTTATATTCTTATCAGCTCCTCGCTTTAACAGTATCACAGCGGCCGGGATTATAGATATCCACTCTAAGAATCCAAGTTTTGGAAAAGCCAGAGTCAAGCCCGTCAAAGCACCGCTTAAAGTCAATATCAATATTCGAAAACCAAATTTTATATCCTTGTTCAGAAAAAGCTCAAGTTTTTTTGAAAAACTCATTTTTCCCCCTACTTTAATCTATATTTCATTTAAAAACCATATATCTTCTTTATTTATTTCAAAGGTCTTATCTTCAAGATAAGAAATCACATCATTTTTTGAAGTCTTTTTGAAATACAGCTTATAAGAATACAGAGCTTGATATTTATATCCTTTTGCTCTATCATTACGGTTTATTCCGTATTTACCGTCACCTATAAGGCTATGCCCGATATGTGCCATATGGGCTCTTATCTGATGCGTTCTTCCCGTTATCAGCTCAACTTCCAATAAAGAACTGTCTGTATATGATGAAAGCACACGGTAAACGGTGATTATCTCTTTCGCACCTTGAAAGTACTTCTCCCTTACCTCAACCATATTATTTTTACTGTCCTTACGCAAATAAGCTTTCAAAGTAGCAGTCCTCGGATGTGGAATACCGTTTACCAAGCAAAGGTATTTTTTTGTTATTTCGTTATTCTTTATACGCTCATTCATAGCGCGCAAAGACTCGGCATTTTTGGCAGCAATAACTATTCCACCCGTATTTCTGTCTATTCTGTTACAAAGTGCAGGAGAAAAGCTCTGCTCTTTTGCAGGATCATATTCTCCTTTTTGCGTAAGATATGCTTTTATATGCATAATAAGGGTATTATCCCCCGCTCCTTCATCTTCATGAACAAGAACACCGGGTCGCTTATTTAAAAGCATTATATTGTCATCTTCATAAAGAATATTGAGTTTAGGTGCTATTTTAAACAAGGCATCGGTATCCTTTTCGGGAGAATCAAAAAATTCATCCTTAATAAACAGCTGTATCTCATCGCCCTCGCACAAAATATAATTCTGCTCGGCCCTTTTTCGATTTACTTTTATTTTTTTCGTTCTTATAAACTTGTACATCATTGACATCGGTAAGCCCTTGACAGCCTTTGAAAGAAACTTATCAAGTCGCTGACCGGAATCATTCTTTTTCACCGTTAAAATACGCATTTTACCATCCAAAATCAAATCATAATTTATAATTATTATATAGCATATACAAAGCTTTTGTCAAGAATTTATTTTATTTATCAAAAATAAGAATTCAAAAAATGTAAATTTCTTTACAAAAAGATTTTTTTATGTTACAATGTTATAAATACTTAATGAGGTTTTCACCATGAAAAATATAAATACAAAGACAGCGGCAATATATACTTTAGGCTGTAAGGTAAATCAATATGAATCAGAAGCTATTGCCGAAGCACTCGAAGAAAACGGAATAAAAATATTATCACCGTCGGAAATATGCGATGCATATATAATAAACACCTGCACCGTTACCGCTGAATCGGACAGAAAAGCCCGTCAATTCATAAGACGCGCCATCTCAAAAAATCCCAATGCTTATATTGCTGTAACCGGATGTTTTGCGCAGACTTCTCACGAAGAAATTGCAAAAATAAACGGTGTGGATCTCATTTGCGGAAATACCGATAAACTTGAAGTTGCAAAATATATTATAGACTTTTTCAATAGTTCTATAAAAAAAAGCAATCCAACAGTTCTCGTCAAAGATATTCAAAACGCCCAATTCGAGGATATGAGTATCCATAAATTTGAAAGAACAAGAGCTTACGTAAAAATAGAGGACGGATGTGAAAACCGATGTGCTTACTGTATAATTCCTTCTGCACGCGGCAAGGTTAGATCAAAAGATCCAAACAAGCTTATTGCAGAAGTCGAGGCTCTTGTTAAAAACGGCTGTAAGGAGGTCGTTCTTACAGGAATAGAAACAGCATCGTACGGAAAAGATCTTGAAGGTATTACTCTTGCGGATATTCTTTGCAAGGTCGATAAAATAAAGGGGCTCGAAAGGATCAGACTCGGCTCTCTTGATCCTTCTCTTATAAAACCCGAATTCGTTGAAAAGATATCAAAACTCACTTCCCTTGCCCCACACTTTCATCTGTCGCTTCAAAGCGGAAGCAGCAGGATCCTTGCTTTGATGAGAAGAAAATACAATGCCGAAATGGCAATGAATGCAATAAGGCTCTTAAAGAACAGCATTCCAAACGTAAGCTTTACCACAGATGTGATTGTCGGATTCCCGCAAGAAACCGAAGCTGATCTTCTTGAAACGGCAGATTTCATAAGAAAAGCTGAATTTTTAACCGTTCATCTCTTTTCCTATTCAAACAGAAAAGGAACGGAAGCCTCTAAAATGAAAGGTCAACTTAATTCCGAAGAAAAAAACCGCCGTCTTCACATACTTGAAAAAACAGCGAAAGAAACTAAAAAAGACTTTATATCCAAGCAAATATTGAACTGCCCCATAAAAAAAGTTCTTTTTGAAACCTTTGACGGAATCTCAGCGCACGGGCACACAGATAATTTTATCGAAGTATCTGTAAAGTCAGAAAAAGACCTACGCGGACTGATCTTACCTGTAAAAATAGAAAACACCGACGGAGATATCTGCTTTGGCAGATTGATAAACTAAATTGAAAATAATCACAAGGAGAAACAATGTTTAACGACAGTGATATAACAGATTTACTTGAATCCAAAATTCAAGGATTCACCGCTATGACTAAAGACGAGCTTATCGCATTTTCAGAAAAATACAGCTTAACTTTATCCTCCGAGCTTATGTTTCACATACAGTGTTACTTCAAAAATGAAATGCAGACACAACCTACACACAATCAAATAAAGCTTTTTGACCGTATAAACCAAATACGTACCGCACAGAAAAAAGATTTTTTGATATATTCGGCAACCTCCGAAGGCGGTGATTCCGATTATATTATGCAAACAAGCAAAGATCTTTTAAAAAAGCATACCGTATGCCAACCAAAAACATTCGGTGCTATGCCTATATCGGTAGCAGCAAGAGTATCTTACGACTATCACAAATATATCGGTACGAATACCTCTTCGGATTTTTTCATCCACTCTCCTTCGACAAAACCCGAGGGATATTATATCCATACCGAAAAGGATATCCCGCTTTTTAATCTCTGCATTGATTCGGATACTTCCGAAAAAGATCAAGCTTCTTCTGCAAACGATAAAAATGCGTGGGTAATGCTTTGTCCCATATCATCTGATATATTTTTTGATTACAATACCTTTGCAGATAGTTTCACAAAGCTTTATGAAGTAGAAAGTCTTATTTCCGAGCTTTCAAAAGTTTCCAATGAATTCGGACTTCTTGATGTAATAAAAAAAGAACGCGGCGGGATATTTATAAATCTTTCAAATATCCCCGAAATAGACAAAGACGAAAACGGAAAGGTTATATATCTTGAATCTTTGGTAACAGACTGTAAAAATCGGTATATTTTTACAGCTCCCGCTGTTTCTGTTGCTATGCTCGACCGCATAGCGGGAGAATACGGTTTACGCGCTTGTATTTTTGCCATAAGAAACACAACAAAAGTGATATCCTGGGATACCGTTAAAAATCCTATTCTACAGGTAAGCTTTAACTTTTTGGATTCTCTTATAAATTTCAGAGAACACAAACAATATGTTTTTTCTGACGAAACAAACAGCACTCTTGATAAAAAAGCCCCTGTTTATCTTACAGATAGAACCGCCCAAACACGTCGCACATACCGTGCTGAACGAATTTTAAAATTCAACAAAGCCGTAGCAACGGCAACCTCACGAAACCTATACTCCTCTCCGTTTAAAACATCTGCTGTTGCCGTTCTTGATGTCGCATCTACACTTATCGCAAAAGGTGTGCCAAAAAGTGAAATAAAGCTTTCCATCGCATATTCATTCCCTTGCGGTACTGACAACAGCATTGAGCTTGGAAAAAATCTTGCATCGGTTCTCGGTGCTTACCGTTCAATGATAGAGCTTTGCCTTTCAGATGCCCCGCCAAGAATAAGCTATAACAAAAGCGAACGCTCGATAACCTGCATAGCATCTGCAAAACCACCGATAAAGAAGATTAACGGTTCTTTTGGCGGAGAAAATTCTTTGATATTTTTTATTCCCTATAAGTTTTTACAAGACGGTTGCCCTGATTACCCTGCTTACAGAAAAATGATCGAAGAGTTTAGCTATTGCATAGAAAACGATCTTGTAATTTCGGCATTTGCTATCAATGAAAACTTAAAAGACGTTATCGAAAATGCTTCGCAAACAGTAACATTAAATTTTAGCGAAGACTTTGATATAAATGACTTTTCAAATGCTCACGGACTTCTTTTCGAGCTTAAAAATAATTGCGCTTTTTCATTTGAAGATGCTATACTTGTGGCTACTCCCACCATAAAAACGGAAGGTGACAAAAACTTTTAATTTTTTTCTAAAAAGCTCTTGCTTTTTTTCAACAATTATGATATAATATCAAATGTTCTATGGTTTATAAACAAATGTTAGTTATGCATATGTGCATTAGGAGGTGTCAATATGGCAAAGTGTAGTGTTTGCGGAAAAGGCGTTGTATTCGGACAGGCCGTTTCTCACTCGCATCGTAAAACAAACAGAGCTTGGAAGCCCAACATTCGCAAAGTAAAAGCTATTGTTGATGGTACGCCCAAGACTATTGCTGTTTGCTCTCGTTGCCTTCGTTCAGGCAAAGTTAGCAGAGCTTAAGTTCTGTAATCATAAAAAGCAGTTTCTATGGGAAGCTGCTTTTTTGTTTTCTATTGTTTGATATCAGGAGAATACCGTGAATAAAAATGTATTAGTAATCATTGGCGAAAATGCCGACGAAAAGATCCATACAGCTATCACCAAGCTTGGCTTTGATGTAGTAACACTCCCAGCTGAAGGAGGTTTGGCGTCCCCCATCTCCTCTCACGCAGATATGCTTCTTTGTGTTATAGATCATTACTTTTTTTGCAGTAAAAATTATTACAGCAAAAACAAAAACTTATTTAGCAAAATTGAAGATTTCGGATATTCTCCGATTCTGTGTGACATAGAGCGCAAAAAAGAATATCCTTTTGATATTCAACTTAATCAAGCTGTTATCGGAAACTATATCATAGGAAAAAAAGATGCTTGCGCAAAAGAAATATTAAACTTTGCAAGCAATAACGGATATACTTATATTTCGGTAAAACAAGGATATGCAAAATGCTCTTCACTCATTTTAAATGAAAAAGCGATCGTCTGTGCAGATGACCGCATTTCAAGTTCCGCATTAAAGCTTGGAATAGACATTTTAAAGATTGAAAACTCTTCGGAAAATATTATATTAAATGGATATAACTACGGTTTTATCGGAGGCGCATCCGCAGTATATAATAATACCGTGTTCTTTTTCGGTGACGTTTCAAAACACAAAAATTATGAAATCATTTCAGCCTTTTGCGAGAAACACGATTTTCATATAAACTCTCTTACAGATGCCCCGCTCACAGATATCGGCGGCGCATTCTTTCTGCCCAAGCTTAATAATAATTAATCAAAAAATCTTTTTCTTTCTGCGTGTTTACAATACAGTTAAGCCAATCATTCAATGCTTTTCTGTATAGATCAGTATTGACATCGACCGCAGACGGTTTTATTAAACCAAAAGGGATAATACTATAGATTTCTGCAAGTATTTCAGTTACTTTTTGACTTGATATTTCCTTGGAAAAATAGAACTCCAAGGAAATATTTTTTTTGCATTTTTTTAAATAAAATTCAAATATATTCTCAATTTTTTCTCTTTCCTCTGCGAGAAAAGAAAGATGTATTCGAGAAGAAATACGCCTTGCATAAATAAGGTCTATTATCTGCTTTGCTTTTTCCGAAGAATCGGTTTTCAAGTAAAGCGAAACAGGTGTACACATAAGTATTCTGCAAATAACCCACAACAAAAGCTCTGCTGAAAGATTTTCTCCGTTTTTCAATTTACCGTATGCTATATTTGCGTGATAATCATCGGTATTTGCATATTCTATGTTTGATACATCACAATATATAATGCTTTTATTCTCTTTTGAGATCTTCTCGATAATATATTCCAAAAGCGAAAAAACATCGCTGTATCCGCTGACTATTTCATTATTAAGATAAAAGAACTCTTCTTTATCGTATTTTGATCCAACCTTTGGCAAACAATTATCTTTCACACATAAAGCAGGATCAAAAACGTTAGCTTCAAAAGAAAAGATCCTTTTCCATATTGCTTTTTTATATTCGCTGTTTGGTAATTTAAAAGGCTCAGGGATAATTTGATTTTCCGAAAAAACGCCGTCAAGAACTGTTCTTATAGGATGTCCCGTCAGAAGCAGATAAAAATCGCAAAACGCAGAGAAAACCTCATAATCCGAAAGACAAAAAACATCAGCTTTATTTTCTTTTTGTGATAGCATTTTTGCCGCTATAATCCTCGTTTTATCATTTTTCAAAAAAGTAATAAAATTTTCAGATGACATATTTGATCCTCCTTTCTCTTATATTAAAGTCAATTATATCAAAACACAAAAGATTTTTCAATAGAATCGTTGGATTTTTTGCCTTTAAAAAAGATTTTTTCTATATTTCTATAGACTTTGAATGCTTTTTATGATATAATATAATGAATATTTGTTGTGAAAAGGAGCTTATATGCAAATAATTCAGATTTGTCCAAAATCCTTTGCATCAAACACCTATCTTTTGATATCAGGAAGTTCTGCTTTTGTAATAGACCCTTCCGTTTCGGTAGATGCAATTATTGACAGTGTCAAAAAATTCAATGCATCTCTCGAAGGAATACTTCTCACACACGGACATTTTGATCACATTTTTTCAATAGATACTCTCAGAGAAAGGCTGAACATACCCGTCTACATTCATTCTGCTGATGCGCCTATGCTCACAGACGGAAAAATTAACGGTTCTTATACATTATTTCAAAGAGAATTTTTCCACAAGCCCGCCGATCTGTTTTTAGAAGACGGACAAAAAATTTCATTGGGAAATGAACAAATAGAGGTATTGCACACTCCGGGACACTCAAAAGGATCTTGTTGCTTTATAATTCCTACCGACGAACACGGAATTGCTGTAATAACAGGAGATACACTCTTCTCGGATTCTGTAGGACGCTGCGATCTTTACGGTGGAAGCCACAAAGAGCTTGCCGCTTCAATAAAAAAACTTTATCGATTTGACAAAAGCGCACTTATATATCCGGGACACAATAATATCACTACTCTTGGAAATGCTCTTGACTGCACCGCATATTTCTTTGATTTTTAATTGATAACATATATTTTTCAGAAAGGAATTCTAAAATGTTAGACCACGAAAAACTTGCGGAACTTCTTTTTCCGCATATAACAGAAACTCCTTTGGATATCGAAAGCAGATTCCCTCAAAGATCTCTTCCCGAAGGCGCAAAGGTAACAAGATTTGCTCCCAGTCCAACAGGATTCGTTCATTTTGGCGGACTCTTTCCCTCAACCGTTGGAGAACGTCTTGCACATCAGTCAGGCGGTGTTTTTTATCTCAGAATAGAAGATACCGATGCCAAGCGAGAAGTTGAAGGTGCGGCTGAAGGTCTTATAAAAACTCTTGCCAAGTACGGGATAAATTTTGACGAAGGTGCTATCCTTGATGAAAACGGAAACATATCCGACAAGGGTGCTTACGGTCCTTACAAGCAAAGCATGAGAGCATCGATATATCAGACTTATGCAAAGCAGCTTGTAAAAGAAGGAAAAGCATATCCCTGCTTTACCACTGAAGAAGAGCTTGAGGAACTTCACAGCATAGATAAAAAGCAAGAGATCAAAAACACAGATTGGCAAGCAGAAGCAGAAGCAAGACACGCTGAAATGCTTAAAAGACGCCAGATCACCATGGAAGAAGTAGAAGAAAATCTTAAAGCTTCCAATCCCTTTGTCCTTCGTATCTTAGCCGATGGCGATCCTCAAAAGAAAATAAAGTTTACGGATCTTGTTAAAGGTACGATGGAGATCCCTGAAAACGATGAAGACTTCGTGCTTTTAAAATCCGACGGAATTCCGACCTACCATTTTGCTCACGCAGTTGACGATCATCTTATGGGAACAACTCACGTTGTCAGAGGCGAGGAATGGTTGCCAAGCCTTGCAAAACATCTGCAGCTTTTCCGTTATCTTAATTTCAAGCTTCCAAAATATATGCATATTGCCCAGATAATGCGTCTTGACGAAGCAGGAAACAAGAAAAAGCTTTCAAAACGCGATATGGGAGCTAATATGGATGATTACACCCGCCTCGGCTACTGTCCTGAAGCTGTGTGCGAATACATTATGACACTTCTTAATTCAAACTACGAAGAATGGCATATGCAAAACCCCGATAAGCCCTATACCGACTTCCCTTTCAACATCAAAAAGATGTCCTCCTCAGGTTGTCTGTTTGACTTTAATAAGCTCGGCGACGTTTCTAAAAATGTAATTTCAAAAATGAGCGCTGACGATGTTACAGACAAAGTTACCGAATGGGCTCTTGAATTTGATCCCGCCTTTGGAAAGCTTCTCTCCGCAGACCGTGAATATACGAGGAAAATATTTGCTATCGGAAGAGGCGGTAAAAAGCCAAGAAAAGATCTTACAACCTGGGCTGACGCAAAAGGTTATATGGGATTCTTCTTTGATGAAATATTCACTCTCGAGGATAGCTACGCGGATAACTATGATCAAAAGGATATAAAATCCGCACTTAGTTCATTTATCGACAGCTTTGATATAAATGACGATATGAACACCTGGTTTGAAAAAATAAAAGCCATCGGTGAAGGTTTAGGCTACACCTCGGATATGAAGGCTTATAAAGCCGATCCTTCGGCTTACAAAGGCAACGTTGCGGATATAAGTATGTTTATTCGCCTTGCTGTTACAGGTAAACTCAACTCACCCGATATGTATTCTGTGATGCAGATACTCGGAAAAGAACGTGTTATCGCACGTATAGAAAATATGATAGCAACACTTTAAACGCTCTAAAAGCAAAGAGGAAAAAAATCATGGTAGAAATTGCAAGTAACTTTATACACGATATTATCGACGAAGATTTAAAAAAGAATCCCGATACAAAGATCCACACCCGTTTTCCACCTGAACCTAACGGTTATCTTCACATAGGATCTGCTAAAGCTATTCTTATCAATTTTGAAACTGCGAAAAAATACGGCGGTCTTTTTAATCTTCGTTATGATGACACAAACCCCGCTAAGGAAGATACAGAATATGTTGAATCTATACTTGAAGATCTTACTTGGCTCGGAGCAATTCCGAACGGCGGTATCTTTTACGGATCCGATTATTTCGACAAATGCTACGAATATGCCGAAAAGCTTATAATGGATGGAAAAGCTTACGTTTGCGACCTTTCGGCTGAGGAAATGAAAGAATACAGAGGTACGCTCACCACTCCCGGAAAGGAAAGTCCTTACCGCAACAGAACCGTCGAAGAAAATCTTGATCTATTTCGCAGAATGAAAGCGGGAGAGTTTGCAGATGGAACTCATACTCTGAGAGCAAAGATAGATATGGCATCACCTAATATCAATATGCGCGACCCTGCTATATACCGTATAGTTCATACGTCGCACCACCGTCAAGGCGATAAATGGTGTATCTATCCGCTTTATGACTATGCACACCCCATCCAGGATGCGCTCGAAGGAATAACCTATTCCCTCTGCTCGCTCGAATTTGAGAACCACAGACCGCTTTATGAGTGGGTCATTACAAATATCGGTATTTTCGATCCCGAGCCCAAGCAAAGAGAATTTGCGCGTCTTAACGTAACGAACACTGTTATGTCGAAACGTTATCTCCGCTATCTTGTTGAAAATGATATGGTAGACGGTTGGGATGACCCCAGACTTCCTACGATCTGTGCTCTTCGCAGACGCGGATATACACCTTCTTCGATATTCAATTTTGTAAGAGCCGCAGGTGTTTCAAAGGCAAACAGCCTCGTTGACATCAATATGCTCGAGCACTGTATCCGTGAAGAACTTAACGAAAATGCTCCTCGCCGAATAGCAATAGAGCGTCCTATAAAGGTCGTTATTGACAACTACCCGGCAGATAAAGAGGAAACCTTTGAGCTTCCAAATCATCCTCAAAAGCCCGAGCTTGGCACCCGTTCTCTTGCTTTTACACGTGAGATCTACATTGATGCTGCGGATTTTGCTGAAGTTCCACCTCCTAAATTTTTCAGACTTAAACCCGAAGGCGAAGTAAGACTTATGGGCGCATATATCATTAAATGCGGTGAGATCATAAAGGACAACGATGGAAATATAGTTGAAATACACGCAACAGCGGATCTTGAAACGAGAAACGGAAATCCCGTTGACGGCAGAAAAATAAAAGGTACTATTCATTGGCTTTCGGCAAAATATGCTCAAAAGACCACTCTTATGCTTTATGACAAACTTTTCACCATTGAAAACGTAAATGACATTCCGGAAGATAAGACTTACAATGACTACCTCAACCCCGAATCTCTTACGGTTGTTGAAAACGCAATGATCGAACCTACACTTGCCGATGCTAAGGAAGGCGATAAATTCCAATTTGTACGTGACGGATATTATTGCAAGGATACAAAGCATCCTAACACATTCAACCGTATAGTTGGACTTAAAGACAGCTTCCCTGCTAAAAAATAATTCTATTAGGATCGCCGTATTCAAATAAAATCATTATACTGCGCTTAAAAAAATAAAAATTTAATTAAGGAGATCAAGATCATGCCTTTTGATACTAACATATTGCTTTATATTGCTATTGGCTACATTGCCATTATGTCACTTATTTCTATTATAGTTTGTATTTGGGATAAAAAAATATCAAAGAAAAACAAAGTTGAGCTTAGAATTCCCGAAGCTGTATTACTCATCCTCAGCGCTCTCGGTGGCTCGGTAGCTATGCTTACAACTATGCTTTTAACACGTCACAAAACAAAGCACGTTAAATTTATGCTTGGAATACCAGTTATTATTATTTTACAGGTCTCCCTTATCGTTACAGGATACATCCTTCTCAAATAACTGTAAAAAACGCCCCGAAAGGAAACGTTATGGAAAAAACAGAAAAATTACTCAACGAGATAGATCTTTCAAAATTCAGTCTTATATATCCCGATGAGCAAACGCAAATAGATCATTACGAGGGAAAAGACAGTCCCATAATAGATATGTTTGTACTTGAAGAACTTGGACTTCTCGAAATATTCAACCTTAAAAACAGCGATCTCAACGAGCATTTTACCACAAACTCAAAAGTTATCGAACATCGAATGGCAGTATTTTCCGATATGCTCGAATTTCCGCAAATATCAGTCACGCTTAACCGTTTGATTCCAATTCTTACCGATATAATGGAGCTTCGCCGTCTTGAAGCGGACTTTGGAGACAACACAGAATCCTATCTTGAAAGCATAACCGAAATTGAGCTTTACATCTCGAGCATCTCCACCCTTCACTCAGGCTTCTCAGAGATCAAAGATCAAGTAAAAAGCGAAGCCTTCAAAACATTGGCAAAACGTATTGATGACCTTGTATGTAGCGAATACTATGCCGAACTCAATGCAAAGCTTTCAGAACTTACAAACCGTGTACGAGATATAAAGAGCGTTACAATCGGTGTAAATCTTGATGCTCAGTTAAGACCTTCAAGTGCAGGAGTTCTTTCGATAAATCCCGAATCTTTTCGTTCGGGCGATGTTATCGATAAAATTCTTCGTCTTAATTTTAAAGACGATGAATATACATGCATAGCAAATCTCGTTCCCTTTAACAAAAAGCAATCTGAAAATCAACGCACTGCTTTGAGCCTTGCTTTCAATTCAGCTATAAATGATGTTTACAAGCAGTCATTACGCTCTTGGAAAAAAATCGTTCAAAGCTTCGTTCTTGAAAATACAGATTTTCTGCTTAATCTCATGCCCGAAATAGAATTTTTGGTAAAAGGAACAAATCTTCTCAGAGCCCTTAAGGAAAGAGGTCTTGAACTTTGCAAACCTGAAATAATTACCGATAAAAATGTTTTCGTTGCAAACGATATTTATAATCCTTGTGTAGCTCTCAAAGTCGACGATGAGATCATCGCAAATGACGTTGAATTTAAAGACGATATTATGATTTTCGTTCTCACAGGTCCTAACCGCGGTGGAAAATCTGTTATAACCTGTGCCATAGGTCTTGCTCAAGCTATGCTTCAGCTTGGAATGTTTGTTCCCGCCCACTCTGCATCTATTAGTATTGCAGACGGAATCTACACTCATTTTCCAACCGGAGCAGATGACACAATAGATAAAGGGCGTCTCGGTGAAGAATGTGCGCGTCTTAGAGATATTTTCCAGGACGTTACAAGTCAAAGCCTTGTTTTACTTGATGAATCGCTTTCTTCAACCGGTTCTTACGAAGCATCTTATATTGCGGGAGAAGTTCTTGCGGGATTCAGCCGTATTGGTTGCCGTTGTCTTTTCTCCACTCACCTCCATGAGCTTGCAGCCGAAATAGACAATATAAACGCTCGCACGGCTCCCGACGGCGGATCTAAGATAGATTCTCTCGTTGCAGGAATAGAAGATGGAAAGCGTTCATTCAAAATATACCGTATGAAGCCTGACGGAAAGAGCTATGCGCGTGATATAGCAGATAAGTACGGTTTATCCTACGAGAATATCGTTGCTACAGCACTTAACGGACGTTAACAAAAAGGAATCAAATATGATACGAAAAGCTGAAGAAAAAGACATTTCACTTATTGCCGAGCTTTATGATACCGTTATCGACTATCAAAACGCAAACGGCAGCTATATGAGTTGGAAAAAAGATATATACCCCACTGTAGAAACTGCAGAGCTCGGATTTTCGCTTGGAACTCTCTACGTACACGATAACGGAACGCAGATCGGCGGTTCGGTAATACTTGATTGCAATCAATCTGAAGAATATTATTCTATTGATTGGAAAACAAAAAACGATCCCCGTAATGCGCTCGTTATACATACGCTTTGCGTTGCCCCCGAACATATGGGAATGGGAATCGCTACCGAAATGCTTACTTTTGCGAAAGAACTTGCTGCTTCTCTCAACTGTGCTTCTATAAGATTAGCCACAAACTCAAAAAATCTCGGTGCAATTAGCCTCTATGAAAAAAACGGATTTTCTATAGTTGCATACGGAAGAGTTTTACTTGATTCAAAGATAGAATGCCCCAAACAGTGTTTTATGGAATACGTTATTTAATATTACAAATTTAATAACAAAAAAGCTATCACAAATTTTCATTTGTGATAGCTTTTTATTTTAAAATTCATTTTCTGTTACAAAGGAAAGAATTCCCGAAATACGTGCTATAGCATAATTTTTAGTAACATCCACACCGTTTGCATCATATATAACACAGGTTTCTATTTCATTCAAAGTAGTACCCACATGATCAAGCTCAGACGTTATTGTAACTTCTTCATAATGACCTTCAACCAATGATCCTGTTGTTATAAAATAATTAGGATTACTTAAGATATCTCCCTCATTATAGTGACATTCTTCACTAACAGCTGTTATCTCGATCTCCCTCTTAGATATTTCTATTACTGTATATACAAATGGATCTTCATCTTGCTCAGCATATTTATTCACGATACGCAAAGCATATATCTTACTGCAATCATTACCTTCTTTATCAGTAATAGTAAAAGTGAAATATCCAGATTCAAAAACATCGCTTGAGCTAATAGTATAGATGTTTATCTCAGGACAACTGAATGTTATTGAAAGAACAAGTTCTCCCGAAGCTACCAACGTCTCAAAGTCAGGATCAATTATAGAATAATCAGGATTTTGATAATCTATCGGTTTTCCATCATACGGTTTAGAATAAGAATGTAAATAAATATCAATCAAAATTGGCTCTACTGTAAGCAAACCTTTTTCATCTTCATCGCTAACAGTTTCAATATTAAACTTATAGGTTACATCTTTCCCATCTTCATCATATATTCTAACGTTTTGAGGAAGAACTGAAGTTCTTATCTTTCCTGGATAAGTCAAAGATCCTACTGTTTCTATAGCCTTTACAGTATATCCCGAATCAATAAGCTTTTTAACCTCATCAGAAGGTTTTACTACCTCAAGGAATTCAGGTGCAAAATGCTCATCACCGTCATACTGTACAGACTCATCCTTAGTCTTTACAAGTATATCTATAGCTTCTTGATTAGGACCTGTCGGCGTTACCTCGATCTGTACCCAGCCACATCCTTCAACAAATACCTCAACCCACGCGTGCGCATCCTTAACATCGGTAGATTCATTTGCTTTTGTTTCTACCAAATAACCTTCAACGTATCTTGCGGGAATACCCAAAGCACGGTAAAGCATTGTTGCTGTCATCGCATAATGGGTGCAAACACCCTCCTTATATTCTGTAAGGAATGCCGTTACTACATCACTCCTCGAATCGAGTGTTTTATCATACTCAAGATTATAATTGCCAAATAAGCGCATATATCTTGCAACTGCATTTATTGCATCTTCGGTTGCCATATCTTCAAAGCCATTATTTGCTACCGCATTAAGTAACTTTCTCTTCAAAGAAGATGATATATACGTATATTCACTCTTTACCCAATTCGTATATGATCTATAATTATTCTGGTAAACGCGATATTCAATGGGCTCTGTGCCTCTTAAATAAAAATCATAATCATAATACGGAACTGTATAATCAGTCAGATTTGAAGTATATTCCTCACTATCATAAGAAGGATAGTCATAGTTTCCGCCTAAGGTATAATAGTACGGAAGCATATAAGTTTTAGCATCTTTTACAGTAAGCGTATCGGTTGTGAAGTTATTTTGAGCAAGATTCAATGACATCCACAGCATATAATTATGATTATATCCGTTTCTCGTCAAATAATAATTTGAGGAGTAAGCATCATAAAAGCCTCGACCGCTATAATCTCCATAAGCCTTTTGCTTAAGATAAATATATCCATCTTTTGTAGAAGTTACCTTTGCAACAACTTCTTTATAAACCTCAAGAGTACCTTCAATTACCGTTACATCATAATTGTGTGTAACATCTTCACCATTATAAGTTATATTAAAGCTTTCTACTGTATTGTTTGATTTACCCTCTTCTAACTGATAACCTGTTATGTTAACTGTAAGATTTTGACCTGAAACAATTTTTCCCGTAAGATCATAATTGCCGTTTGTCAATCTTGTTCCGTCAAATAACTTTTTATCACTGTGCGATGTTATAGAAATAACTATCTTCGATATCTCATAGCTGATACCCGTCGTTTCAAACTTATAATTTTCCGTAACGTCTTCACCATACTCATCACGAACAATAGCATCTATAACTTCTATCGAAACCGAGAAATCAGTTGCATCTGTTTGAGAATTAAATTCTATTTGCTCCAGCAAATGATTGCTGAGGAGTCCTTCGTTTAATTCAGCATTTGAAATATCCTCATAATCGGTACAAGTCAACGGATTTCCGTCATAAACCTTACTCGTTACTGATGGTTTAGGAAGTATTTTAATAACTCTGGGAAGAATAATAATACTTCCCCAAGTTCCGTTTACCTCATAATTTCCAAGTGCAGTCATATCTGCACCTTTTTCATCGTAAACTACCAAAATCGCTTCATTTTCCAGCGGAGAATCTTTTACATTTATAAGCTCCTTATCCGCTACTGTGATCGAATAAGTGTGTCCCGCAATGATTTTCTCTTCGATATCCGAATCGACTACGGTATCGATCTTAGGATTTATAGAGGTACCGTCATAGATTTTATTTACAGACGAAGTAGTGATATTGACAATTATCGGATCAATAGTAAGTGTTCCGTCAGAACAAGTAATTTCATAATACTCTGTTTCGTTTTTATTTGAAGCATTACGTATTCTCACTTTATCGATATCGATCTTATTTGAGGTCTCACCCTTGTTGGTTATAGAACCGCTTGTCGTTGCCTTGAGGGTATGACCTTCCAATAATCCGTAATCCTCTAAATCAGCATCCAAGATAGAATATTCTGTAGAAACAAGAGGTGTTCCATCATAGGTCTTTCTCGCACTTGAAGCAACAATAGTTATCGGTCGCTTATGTACTATAAGCTTACCGTACTCGTAAGTTATCTCATAATTCTTAAGAACGTCATTTTCATTTTCATCAACGATCGTGACAGAATCAAGATCTACAAGATTATCACTTTCACCTGGATAAATTCTTGAAACATTACATTCAAGATTAAGCGTATGAGTTTCAACAAGCTGTGTTTCGCTTACGATCTCCCAATTATTACTTGATAACGGAGTTCCATCGTATATCTTTTCAACTGTTTCGGTTCTAACGGTGATCTGTCTTTTACTGATAGTGATCTTACCCTTTTGAACTGTGATCTCAAAGTTCTCGGTAGCATCTTCTTCCGAACCGTCATCACGAAGCACTTTAACTATAGTCTTTGTAAGATCTATATCCGTATCTATTTCTCCCGCATCGGTAAGTGAACCTATATACTCGGGATATATAGTATGACTTGGAGGAAGCTCTCCCGAAACGATATCGAATTCAGTAGGAACAATCAACGTACCGTCATACACATGCGCTATATCAACAGGACGCAAAGTAATCGGACACTTATTAATAATTATCTTTCCTATTACCTCAGTTATCTCATAGTTTTGAGCAGCATCGGCAACTCCACTGCTGCCTACCTGATACCAACCGTTTTCATCCGGAACGCCTGTACCTGTTCGGCTGTAGTTTATCATAGCAGAAACAATATTATTGTCATAAGTTCCTGCCTTGTAGAACTCGTTAAAGGTAAGCTGAAGCTCTTCACCGTCAGCAAGCTTTATTTCAGATGTAATTTCATACTTATCAAAAACTCTGATAACACCGTCATAAGTCAAAGTCTGACTCTCAGTAGTAATAGTTATCGGACGTTTTGTAACTTCAAGAGTACCGAAATCACCGTAAATGATATCATAATTCAAGAAAACATCTTTTCCGTGAGCATCATAAATCTCGGTTATCTCGGTAGAGTTTTCTATCTTACCTGTATCGATTATACTCGGTATATCATAAGTCGCTTTATGTCCTTCGCAAAGGCCTTCAAGCTTTATTTCACCCTTATGCCACTTGTTATCATACATCCAAGTTCCACTCACAAACGAAACATTAAGAGGTCTTTCGGTTACTTTAAGCATTCCTCTTTCATAGAAGAAAGAATAGTTAGGAGTCTTATCTTCTCCTGCCGCATTCTTGATCTCAAAATCAAGAACGTTCTCAACCTCATCAACGTCCGTTATAGAAGTGTTGGAAATACAGATCATCGTATGTCCTTCAACAAGACCGTATTCCCCTACTATCTCGTACTCGGAATTTGAAAGAGCGTTTGCATCATATACCTTTTCAGCACTTGGCGTTTTAATTATCAACGGACGGTAGTCAACTTTAAGCTTACCTATCTGTGTTTGGATAGAATAATGCATTGAAATATCAAAACCGTCTGATGTAACGACCTTAAGCTGGGGGGTATTCTCGATCTCACCTACATCTATAAGATACTTATCAAATACCGCCTGAATAGTATCACCGTCGGCTAAAGTTCCGTTACTTAATTCGTATCCGT
This sequence comes from uncultured Clostridia bacterium, assembly GCA_937894775.1. GTDB lineage: Bacteria > Bacillota > Clostridia > Oscillospirales > CAG-272 > HGM12713. The sequence goes on along the minus strand of CALAXC010000153.1, from coordinate 53,236 downwards.
CATAACTAAACTTTACATCATTATATATCATTGACTGATCGGATACAGTAACCAGAATTTCTCTTTGAAGCACGTTGATGTCGGTACTTTCAACGTTTATCTCATAAGAAGAGGTAACATCTTCACCGTCTTTATTAAGAATCGTAATGTCCTCTGCATTCGGAGTTACCTTAGTGCTTGCCGAAAAGCGGTCTTCATAAACAAAACCGTCACAGCTGATAGTATCTTCATAAGAAAGCTTAGCTTCAACCGTTGGAAGTTCTCCATATATAATTTCATCTTCGACTACAGAAACATCAATTTCCTTTGCTTTTAAAACAAAAGTATAGATCTTTCCGTATCTCTCATTTCCGAATATTCCTTTAGCAACTGCCCTGACCCGGTATGTTCCCGGTTCTGACGGAAAAGCATCGCTCCATTTTCTTCCGTTTTCGGAATATTGATATTTATGTGAAGCGAACATAGCGCTCGTCTTCAATGGAAGGTCTTCTCCGTAAGTTACAGCGAATTTATTAGACACATTTTTATCGTCAATAATCATTCCCTTTGTAACCATAAAAGTAATGAGAAACGCAAGCAAAAGTCCTAAAACAATGCTGATCAGGACTATGTGCTTAAATACCTTGCGTAAAACATCAACGACCTTCGATATTTTTTTATGGTAGCTATCGTATAACATTATACCACCCTTTACTTATTATTCACTTTCATAAAGACGTAACTCTCCAACCTCTGTACGAATTACATAGTTAGACGAAACATCTTCACCCTCGGAATTTAAAATAACTATTTTACTACGATCTATTGTGTTAGGACTTCTTCCCGGTACCTTTTGCTCTCCTTTGGTAATAACTATATCATCGGGAATATAATCACCTTCCATAAGCTTTCCTGATGTTATTTCATACTGATCACAAGTAAGTATCTTTCCAGGAAGATATTCTTGTTCAGCGCTTCCCGCTTTAATGGTTATAGATATCGGAGATATTTCATATTTACCTAAATCATACGAGAAAAGATACACATCCGTAACATTATTACCTTCACTGTCTTCCACAATAACATCAAATGCATGCGAATGAACACCTATCTTAGTCTCAAGTAATCTCGCTTCCATTCTGATAGTATGTCCTTCCAAAAGCTTTGCACCATCTTCAAAATCTATACTGCATTTTGAAAGATCCGAAGTCCTCGGAATTCCGTCATATACCTGAGATATCGACTCGCTCCTCAAAACAACTCCGCTAACAAGAACAATAATTTTTCCCGGCTTTTTTTCAAATAGAAAATTATCTGTTACTTCAGTTTTATTGGAATCGAATATCTTTATATCTTCAATAATACTTTCAGACACACCCGGTTCGGTACGTTCTCCGCTTATAACCACCTCATAAGTATATCCAAGCTTTTCGTACTCTTCAAAGCCTTCTATCTTATATTCAGGGAAAATCGGAGTTCCGTCAAATTTTTTCTTAACATCAACAGGCTTTATCTCTATAGGATCTTTTTGCTGTGCGGGTGTTACCTCTACCGTTTTCCAGCCAAAGCCGTCAACATATATTTCTACCCAAGCGTGTGAATTGAAATTATCGAGCTGCACCCATTCTCCCGCTTCTGTTGCTGTCATATATCCCGTAACATATCTTGCGGGAATTCCCATTGATCTGAAAATAAGTGTGGCAGTACTTGCAAAATGCTTACACGTTCCTGCTTTATATTTTTCAATAAAGGCAATAACCATATTTTCCTCTTGATCAAGGGCTTGATCATAAGTAATGAGATATTCGCCTAATCCGGAAACATAATCCGAAATATTCTGAGCAACATTCTGATCATAAAAATCAAACTTTTGCTTATCTATAATATCAAGCATATAGGACTTTGTTGTATCATCTACATAAAGATAATGGTCATATACAAAGTCGCGGTATACCCTTTCATAGAGTGCATAAGTGGTAGGAGTTTCCTTTTTCTTGCTGACATTTGTGTAATTATAATAATGCATACGGTAAATTTCTGAGCTCTTTGGATTTGCCGTAACATCATCTTCCGGAATTAAATACTCTTCTTTATAATCCGTTGTTCCCATAAGATCTGCAACATATTCCGATGTTGCCGTATAGGAAGGTATGATCATTTCAGCATCATTCGGCTTTATAGAAAGAGCTATCGGAGACATGCCCCAAGCTCGGCTCCACTCTTCTATCATCAAACTTCCAAGATAGGTTGCAGGATATTTATCATCTATCAAATTTGTATACGGAACTGCCTCATCCCATCCTTTTCCGTTATAATTTCCAAAAGCCTCCCCCCTCAAATAGAGAGCATCTACAGCTTGATCGGAATACACTTGATACGGGCTTGTATTATCTCCGTCCGGATCGTCGTCAGGATCGGGTCCGTCAGGGGGAACAGGAGGCGGAAGGGTCACCGTTTCTTTCTCGAGGTTTTCCTGATAACCGTCAAGCGGATCAGCAAAAGTTTCATTCCGCAAAGCGCTGATAGCTAAAATCCCCATCGAAAGTGCCAACGCCAAAGCAGAAAAAACCAAGACTATGCATATTAACTTTACATATTTACTATCTTTAAACATAATCTATAATCTCAAATCTTTATTTTTTTAAGCATTTCTCAAAATTCTTCTTATATGCTCCTTGCAGAGAGTCATATTTTCTGCGCCAAAAAGATCGTCCATATACGCGATCAATCCGTCTGCCGCATTCTTGAAGTATATAGGATTCTGTGATTCGAGCTTTCTTATTACCTTCTTTGAAAGTATATCGTCAAGCGCAAAAAGCTCTTCTCCGCCGCATGCTATATATACGGGGATATATGTCAATATCTGCTTCATAATTCGGTTTCCGAACGTTACGTGGAAATGCGCTATAAGATATTCATCGAACGCTTCAAGTCTCTTCTTGTTTCGGCTGCTTATCTCATATTCCTTCTGCGCAGATACTACAAGTGCGTCGAACTGTTCTGCAGATATTATCATCTTTTCGGTTGGCGGCGCTACGAATCTTTCGGTTTTCTGATCGAGGTCAAGTATCATTGCTCGGTCATAAACCTTATCCGATATAAGGAATGTTGAGTCGTCATTATTTGCCGTTCCCACAAACCACATATTTGTAGGAAGCTTTATTCTTCCGTCTTTGAGCTGAGTGGGATCGTTTTCCCATTTGTCCGATACTACATCGAGGTATCTTTCCTCAGGATTCGGAAGCTCGAGCAAAGACAAAAATTCAGCAAAATAATACTCTACTCTTGCAATATTCATTTCATCGAGAACCGTTACATAGACGTCTTTGCTATAATTTGCCTCATACATCTTTGTAAGCAATAATGTCTCGTTAAATCTTCTTGTAAATTCGTTATAATAACCTATAAGGTCGGTTCTTTCCTTCCACATTGGCTGCACGGGAATTATCGTTGAGCTATTATCAACAAATGATCCTATCGCGTGTGCCAACGAGGTTTTACCTGTTCCCGACATACCCTGTAATATAAGCATATGTGACACTGACATTCCTGCTATGAATCTTCTTATATCTTCTATATCATAGTATAATCCGTGTCTGTATGCCGCATAATTCCTGAAATTCTCACAGAAATCTTCAAGCGTTACGTTTGTTGCGTACTTCACGTGTCCATAGCTGTTTCTTCTTCTGTCGATCGCACTCAACATACAAAAACGCTCGGTATCACCGTTATCTTCGTTTTTCTTTTTCTTCTTACCCGTTTTTTTATCGGTCTCTTGCCTTTTGGATACTTTTGCTTGTTGCTTTTTTCTAAAAGAAACAACAAACAAAAGTGCCAACAAAGCAAGCGGTATCATAAGCATAAGAATTATTATAAGCGTTATTACTTTAGATTCTGCAAGCCCGTGATTTGCAATACCGCCTATAAGCATAAATGCGAGTATTCCCTCAAGCGCAAGAGAAACGATAAGTAAAATAACTCTTTTTATATTTCTTTTAACATTTTTCGTCATCTATTCCACCCAAGCATCATTCCTGCTCATCCTGCTTTCTGATATTTTTGATATTCAAAAGCTCCTTACGTATACGCTTTTTGGTTTTATTCCATTCTTTTTTATAGAACTTAATAAATACCTCAAGTTCATTTTCAAGTTCATCAAATTTCTCTTTATCGGTGTTATCCTCACCTGCGGGAACTTCACCGTTCTTAAAAAGATAGGATCTGAGCCTTGCGTTTATAAGACGTTTCGTTTCCTGAAGCTCGTTGAAATCCTGCATCAGCTTATCATATTCTTCCTGAAGTGCATTAAGTTCCTTCTTGGATTCCTCACGTTCAACCCTGTTGCTTTCAATCAACTCAGCAACTCTGTTTTGCAAGCCGCTTACCTCTGCCACAAGCGAAGCGGTAGCCTCTATCTTCTCCTGATTAAATGCCTGCGACATTTCGAGCATTTTGTTGGAGCACTCTCTTTGAACGCGCTCGACCGCCTCTGCATGCTCATGTTCTTTAGAAAGCATATCACTCTTGAGCTTAGATATTTCAAGATAAGATATCTTTATATCCGCCAAAAGCTTATTTTCACTTGTTTTAAGACGCTCGACCTCTTTGCGCATAAACTCTAAACGTTCACACTGCTTTTCAAGGAGCTTTATCTGTTCTTCGAGCTTGATTATGTATTCGCTATGAGTTATCTCAGATCTTTGAAGTCTCTTATCAAGCGCTGCAATAAGCTCTCTGTTTCGCTTTACAAGCTCATCCTTGCGACGTTCTTCTTCTTTATCGTAGGAAGCCTTAAGCTCACTCTTAAGTCCTAAACCATACTGATAAGAAAGAAACGTCATCATTCCACCTGCCAAAGCAAAATCAGAGCCCATCTCGATTGTAAACGGAGATATATTTGTGACCTGATTTTCGATTTCAAAGCCTTGTTTATCATAAGAAATAATATAATCATAAAGTGCTACTGCGCCCTTGAAATTATTATTCATTTTAAGAACATTAGTCTTGGTTATAGGGGGTTTTATCATTGGGACTTTTGCCTGATATTCCATAAGAGGTGTCGCCAAAAATGCAAGTATCGCTTTAAGAATAAGCATTATTCTATCGATGATATCCTTTGCGGTATTGTGCTCCTTAAGATATTCATCATCCTGTCTTACGTCATGTATATTTACGGTATAAGAGATAGTTTCCTTACCAATCATAAAATCTTTGTTGATCGAAAGCTTGGCATCATATTTATTTGTTGCTTCAACGATCTTCGTATATCTTAGCGAAACAAAATCTCGAAGATAGCAAAGCAACATATAAAGGAATCTGTTCTCATAAACGGTATAATCGTTTAATCTCTCAACCGTATAAAGCTTATCGGGAATAATATCCTCTCCCTCTTCATACTCGGTTATAAGATCACTGTGCTTTGCAAGATGCTGCACCGATTCCTTTGACACAGACTTAACCTTTTCTATCGGAACTACCTCGCCTTGAGAAAGAATAAACTGACGGTCTTCTTTTATAGCTTTTTCTATAAAAACCAAGCCCTTTTCTATCTCGGCAACCCATTCTTCATCAACCGTGCAAAACGCTCTTGTTATTACCAAACGGTCGCTTTCTGCATCAGCTGAAAGGAACGCAGAGTTTAATTTCGAGCACTCTTTATCGGACTCTATCGCATTTTTATAATCAAGCTGGGCTCTGTAATAAACATCCAATTGATTCATACAAATTTTCCTTTGTAAAATTTATCTTAAAAATTAAGCATTTCTCAAAATTCTTCTTATATGCTCCTTGCAGAGAGTCATATTTTCTGCGCCAAAAAGATCGTCCATATACGCGATCAATCCGTCTGCCGCATTCTTGAAGTATATAGGATTCTGTGATTCGAGCTTTCTTATTACCTTCTTTGAAAGTATATCGTCAAGCGCAAAAAGCTCTTCTCCGCCGCATGCTATATATACGGGGATATATGTCAATATCTGCTTCATAATTCGGTTTCCGAACGTTACGTGGAAATGCGCTATAAGATATTCATCGAACGCTTCAAGTCTCTTCTTGTTTCGGCTGCTTATCTCATATTCCTTCTGCGCAGATACTACAAGTGCGTCGAACTGTTCTGCAGATATTATCATCTTTTCGGTTGGCGGCGCTACGAATCTTTCGGTTTTCTGATCGAGGTCAAGTATCATTGCTCGGTCATAAACCTTATCCGATATAAGGAATGTTGAGTCGTCATTATTTGCCGTTCCCACAAACCACATATTTGTAGGAAGCTTTATTCTTCCGTCTTTGAGCTGAGTGGGATCGTTTTCCCATTTGTCCGATACTACATCGAGGTATCTTTCCTCAGGATTCGGAAGCTCGAGCAAAGACAAAAATTCAGCAAAATAATACTCTACTCTTGCAATATTCATTTCATCGAGAACCGTTACATAGACGTCTTTGCTATAATTTGCCTCATACATCTTTGTAAGCAATAATGTCTCGTTAAATCTTCTTGTAAATTCGTTATAATAACCTATAAGGTCGGTTCTTTCCTTCCACATTGGCTGCACGGGAATTATCGTTGAGCTATTATCAACAAATGATCCTATCGCGTGTGCCAACGAGGTTTTACCTGTTCCCGACATACCCTGTAATATAAGCATATGTGACACTGACATTCCTGCTATGAATCTTCTTATATCTTCTATATCATAGTATAATCCGTGTCTGTATGCCGCATAATTCCTGAAATTCTCACAGAAATCTTCAAGCGTTACGTTTGTTGCGTACTTCACGTGTCCATAGCTGTTTCTTCTTCTGTCGATCGCACTCAACATACAAAAACGCTCGGTGGTTTCTTCCTTCTCGACCTCATCATCGTTTGGAGCTTGAGCACCCGCATTGTCAGGTGCAATATTTTCCTCATCCGATTCATCTTTGCGCTGGAAGAAAATAAGCGCTACAACAAGAACCGCAACTATCGCAAGAATAATAAAAATATATATGATTATTGCAATTTCAGAGGTAAACATATCAAGCATAGCTTCTTTATCAAATGCTAATGCCTTTCCTCCAAAACAGCGAGCTAATTCTAACATTTACTTGTTCTCCTTAATCCGTTATTTTCAGATAAGATTTGATCCTGCCGCTCTGATGAAAGCTCGGCAAACATCTATGTTTTCTTCGCCGAATATCATCTCAAGCTTTTCGGTAAGATTTCTATTTTCCTTGTCCTCGGCATTATTAAGCGTTATAATCACCGAAGAAAGTATTCTTGCACTGATAGCTCTGTCGATCGCCTCATTCGTATCTCCGCCTGCGGCACAGAATACTGCAAAAAATCTCTCAACGGCTATACATACTCTATTTTCAAGAGCATATGGAGAAACACCGTTTACAAAAGCTTCAAAACGGTCAAACTTCTTCCAAGTATCCTCAGAAATAATAAATCTTGTTTTCACCTTATCAAGCAAGAAATCAAACTGATAATAACTAAACGGAACAATCTGCGTATAAAGCATTGTAGGAGCAGTTCTTATATAATCCACCTTTATAACCGAAGCAAGCTCAGTGATATATTCAGGTATATTACTCATGGTCTCGCCCATTCTCAAATTAAGCATAAACCACATATTCTGTGGCATCGTGATCTGAGTCTTTTCACCTGTCTGATCGACCGTAGAAATAATGTTTGCATTACGTGGATTACGAATATATCTTGCAAACGGAACAAAATACTTTGAAAGATCTGCAAAATTAACATCTGTAAGCGCTGCAATATGAACCTTATCGGAGCTTTCAATTGCCGCATAAATAGCATTGGTGAGATTTGTTCTCTGCTTTGCAGCACCTACCCCCTTAAAGAGTGCGGAATTATCATTTTCATAAGAATAATCAACCGCATCCACAAACATAGGAGTTCCAAAATATTCGCTTACTACTCTTACAAGCTCGGCAAATACGTCATTAGACATTCCCTTTGTGATGATAAGTCTTGATGCAGACATAGCTGCAAAAAGCTCGCGTGCGTTGCTTTCATTAAACTTAAAACCTTTAGCAGCGGCAAACGCAATAAACTGAGAAATTGCTGCATCATATGTAAGACTCTCATTTACAAAAGCAAGATAGCTTTCTGCCTTTGAGGGAGCCGTATCTTTTGTGAAAGATATCTTCTGCTCGACTCTGTCGAATTCCTCGCTAAATACGGCATTTGTAGAGAAATCTGCAATATCCGTTGCATTTTCAAAATGAGCCTTATTCGCTTCATTTACACGGTTTCTTTCTTCGTTATGCGCTTTTTTACGGTCAGTACCTTCCAAAATAAAGAACACCACTCCCGCCAAAGCCAATATAGACGCAACAACGTTTAAGAAAATACTTACCTTTCCCGAAAATATCGAGAAGACAAACATAGCCACCGCCAAAACAAGGGCGCCTATACCAAATACTATATTTCTAATATTCCTTTTCATAAGCTTATAATCTGCCTCCAATGTGTATCTGTTTGAAATAATATTACTTTCCGACTGTAAATAATCGGACGGATCTTCCGCAGGAGAATTCACAATATCCTGTCCAAGCGACACCTTCGCTGTAAGCTTTATATCTTTAACCGAAGAGCCTACATATACTGTGTATTCGCCACGCTCCATAATCCACCGTTTACTTTCGGGATCAAAGCTTTCTATATTCGACATAGGAATCGAAACTGTTGTCGAAGCTCCCGGCTGAAGATATATCTTTTCAAATCCGACAAGCTCCTTTTTAGGTCGTTGAATTGCTGAATTATTAATACCTAAATAAACTTGGACTACTTCGGTTCCCGCAACCTTAGCTTTATTCTTTACGGTGAAAACAACGTTAGTTCCCTGAACCGAAAGCTTTGAATAAACAAAGGTTGAAAATGCCAATCCGTATCCGAAAGGATAACCCACATCATAATCGGATTTATCATAATATCTGTAACCCAAATAAGTGCCGACCTTTGAGTTTGGCATTGAACAATAAAATCTATGTTTTTTATTTGCCCTATCTGTATTTTTATACCAAGTTGTCGCAAGTCGTCCTACCGGGCCCATTCTGCCTGTAATGATATCGAATACCGCTTCAACGCCATATTTTGTATTCAACGGAGCTACCAAAAGTGCGTCAACCTTGTCTGCAAAAGTAACATCTATTGCATAATCGCTTGACACTACAGCGATTATCTTTTTACCCATCTTATAAAGCTTCTCCAAGGCAGCAAGCTGATTTGCGGGGAGATACAGATTCTCGGTTCTGGTAATTGCCTTCTCTTTTTGGGGATTAGTTCCCATAAAGAGAATTACCGTATCGGTGTTCAGCGCAGATCCTTCCATTTGCATAAAAAGCTTATCGCTTCTGTCTTCTGCCATAGAATATGCACGGACAAATCCTTGAGAAGCACAGCCAAGACCTCTGAGATAATATGCAGCTTCATTTGCTTTATCCGAATAATCCGCGTCTTCTCCGTTATAATTCACCAATATATCTCCTGCCAAAGTTACAAGAGTACCCGGCTTTAACGGCAAAACTGTTTTATAGTTTTTCAAAAGGACCGTTGATTCATAAGCAGCATTTTTCACCACTGTTGAAGTAGGGGTATAGGAAGCAAGCTTACCTTTATTCGCATTTGTCATTTCAAAAGCAAAATCTATAACCTTGTCTACCGCCTCATCTATCTTTTCAGGTGGGAAAGCGCTTCCGTTTTCTATCTCAGCTTCAAGCTCGCATACCGTAACTCTGCCTCGCTTTATTCCCTCTTTCAAACGTGCATATCTATCGATAGCCGCTTTGAGAACAGGCTCACAGCCGTCTAAGCATATCTGCCCCTTTACGATTCTTATAACCGTATCTTCCGGTGCGATATTCTTACACAAAACGAATTTTTCACCGCCGATAGTTGCGACTCTCTCGGTGATCTCACTGTTTATATTTTCGTAGCCTTTTATATCTATATCTGCTCCAACCGTTACAGCATGACATTTTTTATTTTCAACTGTATTAGATACCGCTCTGTAAACAAATTCATTTAAAAATCTACTGTTTGGCGTATGATCCAAGCAAGAAACATCCTGCTCATCAAAGAAAATATCATCAAGTGTTACCGCTATTCCCGTCTTTCCTATAGAGCCCATATACGCAGATGAGATCTTTGCCGAAAGAAGCGGATCTTCCGAAATCGCTCTATCTGTCATATTAAGTTTTGGAATAGGGCTGAGTATTCCCGCTACATTTATTTGTTCTGCGGACATAGAAACTGCGATATCACTTGCGACCTCGCCAACTATTCTCTCATTCCAAGAATTCGCAAGACTTATCGGACTTGGATAAACATCAGTTTTATATCCGTATATCGATTCAATACTGAGCATTGGAATACCAAACTTAGTATATTCCGCAGTCGAAAGCACTCTCACGTCAGACAAAAGCGTTATCTTTTGCGCTTCGCTAAGCTTATCAACTATAAATTTATGTTTTAACATATCATTCTCCTACTGATAATTTAAACATTCTTCTTCTCGAATGACTCTGCAATACGTCTGAAAAGTTCCTTCGTATCCTCAGCAACCATTTTCCAAAATCTATCCAGAACATCTGCAATTGCGGGACACAACGTATTTGCAAAGAATGGCCAAATAACCGCAAGAGCGATTAAAAACAATGCCAATATCAAAATTGCTTTTGAAAATTTAACTCTGTTATTTTGTATTTTAGAATATTTATATCCCGAAACACTTTGCGATGAAGCATATGACCAGCTCTCCTCAAGAGGATATTTTACAAATCCCTCTCCGTTTTTTGATAAATATTCAAAGCCGCCCGAAGTAACAGAAATCATTCGGATCTCAAAATCCACGCATTTATTATCTACGTAAAAACAATTATTTGGAGAAAAAATTTCCCTTGGTGCACAGCCGATACTTTTTAATGTTATCTTTTTAGACGATATCTCAACACCGTCAGAATTCAACTGAACCAACCAAAATGACATATCTTCTATTCTATGGTTAGAAAGGTTTTCGAATCTTACAATTAAGATCTTTCTTCCTTTTTGCCTTGCAAAAATATACTGTTTTGCTGCAATCAGTGCACAATCTTCATTGGGTTTATCGTACAGACCTTTCGATATAATTTGCAAATCTCTTTTCATTTGTTTATCACCTTTTTACAGTTTCTGCGATATGCAAGAACAGTAAGTCCCGCTACTATCAAAGATATCAAAATTGCCATAAAAAACATACCGCCGACTCCTATAAGAGTCATTCTGAGTCTTAAGCCGCTGATCAAAATATCTTTTGCCAAGAAATAAACGATAAAAGACTCTACAAGTGTTGCTACAGCAACTACTATAGCGCACAAACAATAACTGAAAACAGAGTATTCTGCCACTATCTTTCTTGAATAATACTCATTATCAACTCGTCTGAGCACCAATCTTACATACGATGTTTCAGGGGGGATAGAAACTTCCTGTGTGCAACCGTTATTCACAGTTTCAAGTACCGATAAAATGTCTATAAGCTTATTGTTTATATCAAAAGCATAGACCTCGTATCTTATATCTTTTACATTTTCTGTTGTCTTACAAGTAATGTATTTATATCCGTCACGAACGTAAAGTGCATAACTTTCAACATATTTTCTTAAAGAAATTTCAGGTTCGTAAACAACGCATCTTCCATCAGGATATTTATATTTTCTTATACCTCTGTCGCACGTATTTACTTTGCATCTGAGCTTCATAATAAATTTAGGGACTACCGCTGAAAAGAGGTATACATACAGTACCATACTCATTAGAAGTACGATTCCCTTTGCTATATAAGCCATAATTATTTCCATATCTTACCTGCCATTTTCATTTACAGTTTTTACTCGGGTCTACAACGCTTAAAATATTATGCGATGCTATTATACTCGTTTTCAATATTTTCCTGCCCGTTTTCAGGCTCAACATATCCATCCGCATAAGACTCAGGATTTTCGGGATAACCTTCTCCGCCTTCATTCTCTGTGTCCAAATCTGTTTCTCCTTCAACAGTATCATCAACCGTCTGATCGGGTACAGATATAACGGGAGTTTGCTGTACCTGAGTATTATTATCCTTATTCTTCACAGAATATTTATCCCAGAATGATCTAACATCGTCAATAGACACGCTCTTTCTATTGCCGATAACTTCATCATTAAGTTTTTCAGCCAACTTAATAGTTTCAGCCTCGCCAATATTGATTCCGTAAGAATTAATATACTGTCTTGTAAGATCGGTAATATACTGCTTTCTTGCTTCGCCCTCATATTTGAGCGCAACGTTAAGCGTATTAGTTATGTTATTCATAAGAATATCATAGTTTTCCAAGTTAAAGGACTGAATTGCAGATGCTATTGTACGTATCGACATCGTATCGATATCTAAAGTAATACCTGCCATTCTTCTGTTTTTACTCAGTTCTTGTCTTATGAGATCAAAAGCACCGGTTCTGCTGGCTGTTTCAATTACCGTTTTATAATCTCCCGAAACCAACATATCATGCTCATATGCTATCATATAAACATTCAAAAGAGTATTAAGGTCATCACCTACAGTATCAACAGTACTCGATTTACACACATAAAGCATTTTATTAAAAACGCTTTCCGAGATCTTATTGAATTTAGGCTTATCAGTACCCAAGTAAGGTTTTCCGTCAAGCCAATTTTTTGAGAGCTCCGGAACTATATCCGCGGCAACAGTTTTAAGCGTTTCTGCTTTATTTATTTCCTTGCCGAGAACCTTCATTGAGTTTCTCTGCTCCTCTGTTGAAGAATTTATATTTCCAAGTATACTCGTAACAAGCATAAGATCGTCTGCCGTGTTTACCGTTTGAACGGCTTCATTTTCAAGCTGAAAATAATTATCGTTAAGCATCGACGTAGCGCTTGCTTTGTATATAAGGTTTCCACCGCAATAATACAATGCGTTTCCTATCATATCCTTTGAAAAAAGCTTGATAACCGAAACTGCTTTTGAATTGATCTTAGCTCCGTAAACATCGGAATTATTATTAACTGCGGAAAAAGTTTTTTCTGCGACCTTAAGAGTTCCCATAATAGGCGCTGTAAAAGTTGTTATCAACAAAATACCGCACACAAATCCCACTACTCCGCTTGCGGCTTTGGGGTTTTTCTTAAACGCAGGAGCATCCTCGTTTTCATAATTATTAGTATCGATCTTCTTTTTTTCTCTCGAACGCATAACGATCAAAACAACGATTGCGATTATCGCCCTGATCAAAAAGAATAATATCAAAAATATAAGCGGTGATATCAATGCATCAGCATAAGCACCAATCACTAACGGCAAGCTTGGAACAGTATTCTCAAGCGCCGAAAGATTCACAAGCTTTTTCAATAAATTTGCTATCGGGTTTACCAAAAGATTTGACACCGGTTGTGTCAATACCAAGGACAAAAATATAGAAAGCATAATTGAAGCTAACGTAACAAGGGATTTTTTCAAGCCCTTATTAACAGCCTTGACCGTTTCCATTATAATTTCAAATATCGCAATCAAAAGTATTGCGACTGAAAGTAAACTAAGTACCATCTTCATTATCTCCTAAAGCAAAATCAATCATTGTGTTGTGTTACAAAAATTTCACATTCAGAATTTACGTTATCAAGAATAATCTCACCGACTGACGGAAGCTCTATATACCCTGACAACGGATTTTTAACACTTATAACGTACGAATTAAGGGTTGCATATATGTCGGAAAGCTCGAAAGAGAGATCCGCACCGTTCATCTCGCAATTTATAAGTTTCAAGCCCTTGCAATAGCACAAAGGCTGTGTTCCTGAAATAATACAATTTTCAAAAGTGATATTCTCGCTATACCAAGCAAGATATTCACCGTTTATCCGACAATTTTTAACAAGCACGTTTTTTGCGTGCCAAAAAGCATCTTTAGTGTCTATATCACAATTTTCAAAAACCGCATTCTCTATGTACTGAAAAGAATATTTTCCTTTAAAGCTCAATTCCCTTGCGTTTATGTTTTTTGACATAAACATAAAATATTCGCCTTCCGCTCTTGTTGAATCAAGGATAATATTTTCGGAAAGCCATCCAAACTCGGTAGATATTATATCGCTATTGATTATTTCAACGTTTTTGCACTCTCTTAATGCTTTTATTCCGTGCATATCTGTGTTTTGAACACTTATGCTGTCAGAATACCAAATTGCCGCCCTGCAGAGCGAAGTCATTTTTGAATTTTTTATCAATATGTTTTTATCGTGCCAAAACGGATATCTCAAATTAAAGAAACAATCCTCTATCTCAATATCAGAGCTTTCTTTAAAAGCGCTTTCACCGTCGGCTATGCCGTCAAAGCTACATTCTATAAGCTTTACTTCTTTGCTTGAATAAAAAGCTCTTTCCTCATCAAATCTTTCATTTTTTATTAATTGCATATTAAACGTCCTAAAAATAGCATTATCCAATACATTATATCATATATTAAATATTTTTTCAATATTTTACAGTAAAAAATTGATGTTTTTCAAAAAAATGACGAATGTTTTTCTAATAAAAATCATCCGTCATTTTAATAATATTTTATTTTTTAAAACTATCGGCAAATTCCGTAGCAAGAGCATCGCATCTTTCGTTATACGGATGCCCTGCATGTCCTTGTACCCACACAAAAGTTACCTTATGAATTGATAAAAGAGCATCTAATCTTTTCCAAAGTTCAACATTAAGAACAGGCGATTTATCCGCCTTACGCCATCCCTTTACCTTCCAAGAATCAAGCCACCCCTTATTAATAGCATCGGTTAAATATTTCGAATCCGATGTCAAAGTTATCTCACACGGCTCCTTAAGGGCTTCCATCCCTGCTATTGCTGCCATCAGCTCCATTCTGTTATTGGTGGTTTGCTCTTCACCGCCTGAAAGCTCTTTTTCCACATTACCGTATACCAATATTGCTCCCCAGCCTCCATTTCCAGGATTTCCGCGACAAGCTCCATCTGTATAAAGCTCAACTTTTTTCACATACCACACCTTCCTTTATGCAAACTTATCTTTTTTATTTTAACATTTTTTTATTCTATATGCAAGTGTTTTTATCAAAATTAGAATTATTATTATAAAAAATCGGGGTTGTCCTGAATTAAATTCAAAACAACCCCTATCCAATTTATCTCAAACGCAAATGCGCTATGTTACCTTAATGGTTTTATATGAAATATATATGGATAACACCTTTTAGGTGAATTTTATATAGCTTTTACTGCCATTATTTTGCGTAATCTACCGCGCGGCTTTCTCTGATAATATTTATCTTTATCTGACCGGGATATTTTACTTCTTCCTGAATCTTAACAGCCATCTCTCTGGCAATAAGCTTCATTCCGTCATCATTTACTTCTTCAGGTTTTACCATTACGCGTATTTCGCGTCCTGCCTGAACAGCAAATGCCTTATCAACGCCCGAAAAGCCCTTAGCTATTTCTTCTATCTTTTCAAGACGCTTAATATAATTTTCAAGATCCTCTCTTCTCGCTCCGGGTCTTGCCGCCGATATGGCGTCTGCCGCCTGAACGATTACAGCAGTGATCGTTTGAGGTTCAACATCTCCGTGGTGAGCCTCGATCGCGTGAATTACATCACGGCTTTCTTTGTATCTCTTTGCGAGATTTACACCAAGCTCAACGTGTGAGCCTTCCATTTCGTGTGTTTGTGCTTTTCCGATATCGTGCAAAAGACCTGCACGTTTTGCTACTGTACTGTCAACTCCAAGTTCATCTGCTATCATTCCTGCAATAAGAGCAACTTCTATAGAGTGTTTAAGTACGTTTTGACCGTAACTTGTTCTGTAACGAAGTCTTCCGAGCATTCTTACAAGATCGGTATTTATTCCGTGAATACCTACATCAAAGGTTGCTCTCTCGCCCGCCTGCTTGATTCCTGTTTCAACCTCACGGGTTGCTTTCTCAACCATCTCTTCAATACGCGACGGATGTATTCTTCCGTCAGAGATCAATTTTTCAAGCGTAATACGGGCAATCTCTCTGCGGACCGGATCAAAGCCCGAAAGAGTTATCGCCTCGGGAGTATCGTCAATAATGAGCTCTACACCTGTAAGCTTTTCAAGCATCTGGATATTTCGACCTTCTCTACCTATGATTCGTCCCTTCATATCCTCACTTGGAAGCGATACAACCGAAACCGTCGTTTCTGCCACATGGTCTGCGGCACATCTCTGAATTGCAAGAGAAATTATGTTCTTAGCCTTTGCATCAGCATCTTCCTTAAACTGTGTTTCAAGAGCATCAAGTCTTTGAGCCAATTCGTGTTTGATCTCCGATTCAACACGCGATACCAACTCATCCTTAGCCTCTTGTGCGGAATATCCCGATATTCTTTCGAGAATATTGAGTTCCTTTACACGAAGCTCGTTTATCTGCTCCTTAAGAACGTCATTTTCCTTTATCTTACGATCAAGTATTTCGCTTTTACTTTCAAGCGATTCTGCCTTTTTATCCAGATTTTCTTCCTTCTGAACCAAACGGCGCTCTGTTCTTGAAATGTCAGCTCTGCGTTCTTTAAGTTCTTTCTCAGCTTCATTTCGTTGCTTAAGAATGTCTTCTTTTGCGCTGAGTAAGGCTTCTTTCTTCATGGTTTCAGCCTGCTTCATACCGTCTTCACGAATACGTTTTGCCTCTTCCTCTGCCGAGCCGATCTCCGATTCCGCAATACGCTTGCGAGCATCGTATCCAACCTTACGGAAGATTATAGCAAAAACAAGTGAACCGACCGCAAAAGCAGCGACAGCCATCAAGATTGCATAAATCAAATCCAATTTCTGCACCTCCTTGTCTTTTTTTTCTATTTATTTTTCAAAGATTATAGATATATCATATACGGTACTCTACCGAAATTATGACACATATATACACGTTAATTATACACTTTTTTAGTTGCTTTGTCAACCCTTTTATATATTAAAAACTATAAAATAAATAAAGAACATTTTATTAATAAAACAACAAAAAGGACAAGCTAAAGTGTGACCGATCTATATCTGATCACCACAATATCTTGTCCTTTTTAATTTAGCTATATTAGCCAAGTTTTGCCTGATTTATCTTGATACCAGGTCCCATTGTGCTTGCTATAACACAGCTCTTGATATACTGACCCTTTGCTGCAGCGGGCTTAGCCTTAATAACTGCGCCAACGAGAGTATCAAAGTTCTCTGTGAGCTTTTCAACACCGAACGATGCTTTTCCGATCGGGCAATGGATTATGTTTGTCTTATCAAGACGGTATTCGATCTTACCCGCCTTAGCCTCAGTTACTGCCTTTGCAACATCGGGAGTAACAGTTCCTGCCTTAGGAGAAGGCATAAGTCCCTTAGGACCGAGAACCTTACCGAGTTTACCGATAACACCCATCATATCAGGGCTTGCAACAACAACATCGAAATCGAACCAGTTTTCCTGAACAATCTTATCTGCATACTCTACACCGCCTGCGTAATCTGCGCCTGCATCGAGAGCAGCCTGAACCTTATCACCCTTTGCAAATACGAGCACCTTTACATTCTTACCTGTTCCGTTAGGAAGAACTACAGCTCCTCTTACCTGCTGATCTGCGTGACGTGAGTCAACGCCAAGACGGATGTGGATCTCTATAGTTTCATCAAACTTAGCCTTAGAGGTCTTACATACAAGCTCTAATGCCTCAGAAGGGTCATACGCCTTTGATTTTTCAATAAGCTTTGCGCTGTCAATATATTTCTTTCCCATTTTCAGCACCCTCCTTAGTCTTCAACTTCTACGCCCATACTACGTGCAGTACCTGCAACCATGCTCATCGCGGTCTCGATACTTGCTGCGTTAAGGTCGGGCATCTTTGTTTCTGCTATCTTACGAACCTGCTCTTTGGTAAGCTTTGCTACCTTTGTCTTGTTAGGCTTTGCAGATCCTGACTCAATACCTACTGCCTTCTTTATAAGAACAGGCGCAGGAGGAGTCTTAGTTATAAATGTGAATGAACGGTCTGCATATACTGTAATAACTACAGGGATGATAAGACCCATATCATTCTTTGTTCTTTCATTAAATTCTTTTGTAAATACGGGAATCGCTACACCGTACTGACCAAGTGCCGGACCTACAGGGGGCTGAGGAGTTGCTTTTCCGGCGGGCAACTGCAATTTAATATAGCCCATTACTTTCTTTGCCATGATTTAAAATACCTCCAATGTGGTGAATTTACGGGAGAATTCGAAAAATTTTTCTCCCTCCCACTGTGACTTTTGTCACGATCATGCAAGCTTTATCTGGCTTGCGTCAAACTGTATAGGCAAATTACGGCGTCCTTTATTAACAAGTACCGTAACAACTTTAAGATCTTCAGATACAGCCTGTACCGTTCCGGTACAATTAATAAGTTCTCCTGCAGTAATAACTACGTTATCACCAACCTTAAACTTAAGCTCAACTCTTCTGACTTCAATATTGAGCGCATCGACCTCTGCCTGAGAAAGCGGCGTAGGACGTGATCCGGGACCAACAAATCCCGTAACACCGGTGATGTTTCTCACTGCGTGCCAGCTTTCTTCAGTCATTATCATTTTGACAAGAACATAGCACGGAAAAAGCTTTACTTCTTTTTCCTTCACTTCTTCACCGTTTTGCTCAACAACGATTTCAACAGGGATCTTTACATCAAATATAAGATGTCCGAGGCCTCTGTTTTCAACGATCTTTTCAAGGCTTGCCTTAACCTTGTTTTCATAGCCGGAATAAGTGTGCGCCACATACCATCTGACACCGACATTCATTTCATTGATATCACTCATGTTTTTTCCCTCTTATTTACTAAAGAGATTAGTAAAGAGATCTAAAAGTCCCTTCATGCCTTTGCTAAAGGTCCAGTCAAGTCCTCCTATCGCTACTGCACAAATAATAACGACCAAAACAACAACTCCCGTTCCTTTAAGCACTTGCTTCCACGAAGGCCAAACTATTTTCTTAAGCTCGCTTCTGAATCCCTTCCAAGCATTTTTTATTTTACCCTTCTTTTCTTTCTTAGCTTTTTCGGGCTTCGCTTTAGCTTCTTTGGTTTCGATTTCTGCGGCTTTATTTTCCTTATCTGCCATCTTAACCTCCCGAAATTACTTAGATTCTTTATGAAGAGTGTGCTTGCGGCAGAACCTGCAGTACTTGTTGAGTTCTAATCTGTCAGGGTCATTCTTTTTGTTTTTCTTCGTGTCATAATTTCTCTGCTTGCACTCTGTACATACCAAAGTAATTTTAACTCTTGCATCATTAGCCATTTTTGCGGCACCTCCATTTTCAAAATATTTGACTGAACGCCTCTTGCGCTCAAGCGCACAAGGACAACAGTCCGTGTACCTCCCTCACCGAGCCGTGTGCAACAGTGCCTTTCGGCTATGGCGCAAACCATTGCACAACAAAAAAGCCTGCTCGCAGAGGTATAACTATTATATCACTCATCATTCATTATGTCAATACTTTTTTGCAACTTTTTCAACATTTTTCAATAAAAAGTAAAAAACGCATTCGCAAACGCGAACACGCTTTTTACCATTATAATCTATGCCCCCTGATTACTGATCAAGTGCTCTGAGATCCTCTTCGGATACGAGGCACTCAAACTTTTCTCCGCATGCGGGACAAGCAAGTTCTTCAGGATCAATGCTTCCGTCAAAGCAGATAGTCTCTCCGCAAGAAGGACACTCTACCTCAAAATACTCATCATCTGCAAGCGCGCAATCCTCATCGCAATCATCGCAGTTGCCATCGCACTCATCAAAATCATCACAATCGTAGTCGTCATCGTCACAGCAATCGTCACAATCACAACCGCAATCCTCATAAACGATCTCCTCTACAGAGCCAAGATCCTCATCAATCTCCTCAATGTAATCGTTAAGAGTGTCAACATCCTCTTCGAGTGCATTTATAGCATCGGTCATTTCTCCTACAAGATCTATAAGAGCTGCTATAAGTTTGCCCTCTTTAGTTGTTTCGTCAAGATCGAGACCGTCTGCAAGTCCCTGAATGTAAGCTGCCTTTTCACTAAGTGTCATATTAATTTCCTCCTGATAATTATGCTCTGGAAAGATATTCGCCTGTTCTTGTATCTATCTTAAGGATCTCACCCTCATTAATGAAGAGCGGAACCTTAATAACAGCACCTGTTTCAAGTGTTGCGGGCTTGAGTGTGTTTGTTGCTGTATTACCTGCAAAGCCAGGATCAGTCTGAGTAACAGCAAGCTCAACAAACGTAGGAGGCTCTACTCCGAATACGTTACCCTTATAAGAAATGATCTTACACATCATTTCTTCCTTTACAAATTTAAAGCTATCGGGAAGCTTATCACTGTTAAGAGGAAGCATATCGTATGTTTCCATATCCATAAAGTAATAAAGATCACCGTCATTATAAGAATACTGCATTTCTTTTCTTTCGATGTAAGCATTCTCAAATTTATCCGTAGGGCTGAAAGTTCTTTCGATCACAGCACCCGTGATAACGTTTTTAATTTTTGTACGAACGAATGCCGCACCTTTACCGGGTTTTACGTGCTGAAACTCAACCACCTGAAATACGGCGCCGTCCATATCAAACGTAATTCCGTTCTTAAAATCGCCTGCTACAACCATTTTTTTATGTACCTCCAAAAAATAAGTCTAAATTTACACAAAAACATTATACCTCATTTTACAAAAAATTGCAAGTCTTTTTTTTATTTTTCTTAAAACTCTTTAAATATTTTTCCTCTACTTGCCTTTTTCACCATAAAAATGTTGTTTTTTTACATATTTATTGTATATATCTCCACAAAATAAAAAAATTCATTGACTTTTGAAGAAAAAAAGTTTATAATATATTTAAATATTGTTATTATTGAGTATGCTTACTTCGAAAGGATGCATTTATGATAAAAAGTATGACTGCCTTCGGACGTGCAAGAAAGACAGTTGGAGGCAAAGACATAACTGTAGAGATAAAATCGGTAAACAACCGTTTTTTCGACTGTTCAGCTAAGCTTCCGCGTGCTTTCAGCTATCTCGAAGAAAAGATAAAACCCTATCTTCAGCAAAATTCAGTATCGCGCGGAAAAGTTGACATTTATATCAGCATTGACGTTATAGACTCTCCTATGCCCGATATAACCGTTGATGACGGATATGCATCAGCATACATCAAAGCACTTAACGACCTCGCAGACAAGTACTCTTTAAAAAACGATATAAGTGTTATGAACGTTGCTCAAAACCGTGACATTTTTGTTATCAAAAAATCCGAAGAGGACACCGAAAAAGAATGGAACGACCTTCGTCAAGTCCTTGATGAGGCTCTTGAAAAATTCATTATTGCAAGACGGCGAGAAGGTGCCAACATAGAACTTGACATAAAATCAAAAGTTAAAAACATTTCTTTGCTCGTTGAAAAAATCGAATCCCTTTCCCTTTTGGATACACAGTCATACCGTGAAAAGCTCGAATCGAGATTACGCGATATGCTATCGGATAACAAATTAATATTTGACGAAGCTCGTATTCTTACCGAGTGTGCGATATTTGCAGACAAGATCGCTATTGATGAGGAGATCGTGCGATTAAACTCACACTTCTCTGCCTTCACAGATATTCTTGAATCGAATGAGCCTGCAGGCAGAAAACTTGATTTTTTGCTTCAGGAAATGAACCGAGAAACAAATACTATAGGTTCAAAATGTCAGAATTCTGCAATAGCAAGATTAGTCGTTGACATAAAATGCGAGCTCGAAAAAATACGCGAACAAATACAAAACATCGAGTAAATAAAACCACCCCGCTTCTACGTAAGCTTCAAGAGGAATACCAATATGAAATTCATTAATATAGGCTTTGGAAATATGGTAGCCGCAGACCGAATAGTAACCATAGTAAGTCCGGATTCGGCTCCTATCAAAAGATTAATGCAAGATGCAAAAAGCGAAGGACGCGTTATAGATGTTTCTTGCGGAAGGCGTACAAGAGCTGTCATTATAACCGATAGCAATCACATAATCTTCAGCGCTATACAGTCTGAAACTATAGCGAACCGCCTTATAACCGAGACCGACGTCGAAGACGATCCGGACAACTGATGATCTAAGAGGTGCTGTATGAAAAAAGGAATTATGCTCGTTATCTCGGGACCTGCCGGCAGCGGCAAAGGTACGGTTTGCAATCATTTGACTCAACGTGATGATTTTGCGGTTGCTGTTTCCGCAACAACTCGCGCACCGCGTCCCGGAGAAATAGACGGAAAGAGTTATCACTTTATCAGCCGTGAGGATTTTTTATCAAAGATCGAACACGGTGAGATGCTTGAGTACACAGAATACTGCGGTAATTTTTACGGTACGCTTAAAGAAGAAGCTGATAAAATTCTCGAAACAGGAAAAAATCTTATTCTCGAAATCGAAATCGAGGGCGGCCTCAATATCAAATCACAGTATCAAGATACCGTTCTCATCTTCCTTCTCCCTCCTACATTTGACATTCAGGAGCGACGTTTAAGAGGCAGAGGAACGGAGACCGAAGAAAAAATAATTGCGCGTCTTAACCGAACCAAAGAAGAACTTGAGCTCATAAACCGTTATGATTACGTAGTATATAATTATGACGATAAAACTCTTGATACAGCAAACCGCATAGTTTCTATTATCGAAGCCGAAGAATCATCGATAAAAAGAAACCCCGAAGTTGCAAGAAAATATTTTGAAATCAAAAAATAAAAATATATTTACATACAATTATTTCAAGGAGATTTTTATGCTTTATCCAACAATCACAGAACTCACAAAAGACGAATTCAACCGTTATGAGCTTGCACTTGCTACCGCAAAATGTGCGAGAATAATCACAGACGAATACGTAGCTCAAAGAGCGGCTGCTGAAGAATCTGCAAACGGAAGCAAAGAAGCTGAACGCAACCTCATCAACATGATCAAAAAAGAATACCGTGATGAGAAAGCTGTTAAATATGCTATTTCCCGTATCTATAACGGTGAATATCAAATAGTACGCGGTGAAACCGAAGCTGTTGCTAATGCTGAGGCTGCGCCTGCGGTTGAAGAAAGCACAGAGGAAGAATAATACAAACCAAAAAGAACGGAGGCAATAATTATGTCGGAATATGCAGGTCTTCATATTTTAAGTAATCCATTTCATATAGACGCTGCTTACGACTATTTTATTCCGCCCGATCTCCGCGATTCGATAGCTGTGGGAGATTTTGTAGCCGTTCCCTTTGGAAAATCTAACAAGAGGGAGATCGCTTTAGTGATCTCCCTTAAAGATTTACCCGACGTCGATGACGAAAAAAATGAAATCAAATACAAGCCTATCTTCTCTGTCTGCGACAAAAAGCTTTCACTTTCCGAAGAAATGCTCAAGCTTTGTCTTTTTATGAAGGAACAAACGCTTTGTTCTGTCGGTGATGCTATTCGGGTAATGATCCCCTCTGCGGCATTGACGGATCCGCACGAAATAATCGTGATATCCGAGCAATATGCAACAAAGATTCCAAAAGGTGTTGTACGCGAGCCTTCAAGGATCATTGGAGATTATATAAGAAAAAAGAAAAAAACGACCGTCGATGAAGTAAAGATGAAATTCAATCCATTGATCGACGAATTCATCACCGAGCTTATAAATGCCAAAGTGATATATAAGGATTATGAAATACACGATCCGCCAAAAAAATACGAAAGCTACTATTCCCTCGCTATTCCGCGTAAAGATGCTGAGGCTATAGTAGACAGAAGCGACAAATTTTACCGCGTACGTTCACTTACTCAGATAGACATTATCAAGCATCTTCTTACACTTAAAGACGGTGAAGAAGTATGCAGAGAGATTCTGTACGAAAAATACAACGCAACATATACACACTTTAAGCCGTTAGTGACCAAAGAAATCATCAACCGCACTACCAGAGAAGTCGACAGAGGGATAGCACTCATAAAGCCAGCTATAAACGAAGCTGCCGCTACTCCGATAGTTTTAAGTGATGAACAGGAAGCAGCGTTTAAAACTCTCAAAGGCTTTTCTGACAGTAAAGCTGCTAAGGCTGCCCTTCTCTTTGGAGTTACGGGAAGCGGAAAAACATCGGTCATGCTGAAAACTATAGATCATGTTATTTCAAACAACAAGCAAGCGATAGTTCTTCTGCCCGAAATATCTCTTACTCCGCAGACACTCGGGATCTTCTGCTCACGCTACGGTGAGAGAGTTGCTATCATACATTCAGGACTTTCTGCAGGTGAAAGACTTGATACCTTCAGAAGAATAAAAAGCGGTGGTGCCGACATAGTAATCGGTACGCGTTCTGCTGTATTCGCTCCACTCTCCCGTTTAGGATTAATAATTATAGACGAGGAACAGGAGCACACATATAAATCAGACCAAAACCCAAAATATCACACACGTGACATTGCAAGATTCAGATGTGCATACAACAATGCGCTTATGCTTCTTGCATCGGCAACTCCGTCATTTGAAAGCTTTCATAAGGCACAAGAAGGAAAATACGCCTTGATAAAGCTTACAAAAAGATATGGAAAAGCGCATCTTCCCAAAGTATCGATAGTCGACATGAGAAAAGCGGGATCGGGGGGCATTAATTCCCCACTTGGAAATCTCATCTGCGAAAAGCTTGTAGACAACATTGCGAAAAACAATCAGTCTATTCTTTTTCTAAACCGACGCGGATATAATAATTTTATCAGCTGTCAAAATTGCGGAGCGGCTGTAACCTGTCCAACGTGCAGCGTTTCCATGACCTATCATACCTACGGAAAATCATATAGCGCAGGTGAACTCAGATGTCATTGGTGCGGCAGACATATGGATCTTCCGAGCGAATGTCCCGAATGCAAGAGTCCTCATCTTACCAAGATGGGATTTGGAACACAGCGTGTTGAACAAGAGCTTACCGCTCTTCTTCCAAAAGCACGTATTCTTCGTATGGACACAGATACGACTTCAACCAAAAGCGCTTATGAAAACCTTTTAGGTCAGTTCAGAGCGCGCGAGGCTGACGTTCTCGTCGGAACTCAGATGGTGACAAAGGGGCACGATTTTCCTGCTGTCACACTGGTCGGTGTCTTATCGGCAGACTCTTCCCTTTATCTTGATGATTACCGTGCAGGCGAACGCACGTTTGCTATGCTTACACAGGTAATAGGCAGAGCCGGAAGAGCCGATAAAGAAGGTGAAGCCATTATACAGACTTCTAATCCAAACCACGAATGTATAAAGCTTGCCTGCCAACAAAATTATGAAGAATTTTACAAGCTTGAAATGAAATTACGTAAAGAACTGTGTTTCCCTCCCTATTGTGATATAGCGGTCATAACACTTTCTTGCCCTCTCGAAAACGAGATACAAAAAATTTCACATATCGTTGCGCAAAAGCTTGCTGAACTTTCGAAAGGAGAATATTCAGACGTTCCGCTTATGATATTCGGACCGTTCGAAGCTCCGGTATATAAAGTAGAAAACAAGTACAGAATAAGAATAGTACTTAAATGCCGCCTGAACAAACGTTCGCGCGAAATGTTTACAACTCTTATAAAAAGCTTTTCAAATCTTAATATGAAGCTTATTTCTTTCTCGATAGATCTTAATCCTTCGAGCTTATAAATTTAACTCATACATCAGGAGAAATATTATGGCAAAATTAAAAATAGTTAAAGTAGGAGATCCGATCCTTCGCAAGGTATGTCGTCCCGTAGAGCAGATCACTCCGAGAACCTTACAGCTTTTAGATGATATGATAGAAACCATGCGTGCGGCTGACGGAGTAGGTCTTGCTGCACCTCAGGTCGGTGTTTTGAGAAGAATAGTAGTTATCGAAACGCCGGAAGAAGGTCTTATTGAGCTCATCAACCCCAAAATAATAGCATTTGCAGGTGAACAGCGCACTCAGGAAGGATGTCTTTCAGTTCCTAACAAATGGGGAATCACCGTAAGACCGATGCACGTCACGGTAAAAGCGCTTAACAGAAAAGGTGAAACAATAGAAATAAACGGATCTGGGCTTTTAGCAAAAGCATTCTGTCACGAAATAGACCATCTCGACGGCAAGCTCTATATAGACTGTGCTATAAAGATGGAAAACGCATAAATCTTGGAGAAACACTGTTATGAAAATTCTTTTTATGGGAACTCCCGATTTTGCTCTGTTTTCACTTAAATCATTAGTAGAATATTCAAAGAATTCAGATATCAGCATTTGCGGAGTTATCACTCAACCCGACAAACCCAAAGGAAGAGGTTATGCGCTCCTGCCTCCACCCGTAAAAGAGTATGCGCTTTCGGTAGGACTTGATGTATATCAGCCAAGCACTCTTAAAGGTGAAGAATTCGAACAGCTTTTATGTGAGCTTTCACCCGATCTTATTATAGTTGTTGCTTACGGAAAGATATTGCCGAAAAATGTTATTGATTATCCTAAATACGGTTGCATAAACGTTCACGGATCTCTTCTTCCCGAATACAGAGGTGCGGCTCCTATGCAACGAGCTATTATAGACGGAAAAGAAAAGACCGGCATAACGATAATGTATATGGCCGAAGGTCTTGACACAGGTGATATGTTACTCACACGTGAGATCTTAATAGATGAAAACGATAATTTTGAAAACATACACGATAAACTCGGAATCCTCGGTGCTCAAATGCTTCAGGAGATCATACCGATGCTGCAAAACGGAACAGCGGTAAGAATTCCGCAGGATGACAGTCTTTCTACTTATGCAAAAAAGATCTCAAAAGAAGACTGCTTAATAGATTTTTCAAAAAGCGCAAAAGAAATTCACGATCAGATACGAGGTCTTTCCCCTATTCCCTTAAGCTTTACACATCTTCCAAACGGAAAGATACTCAAAGTCATCTCTTCAAAAATAACCGATCGCAGCACCGTCCACGCAAATGTCGGAACTGTCCTCTCACTTGATGACGGCATAGAAATAGCCTGCGGTGTAGGTTCGATTTCTTTGACGCGTATACTCCCCGAAGGAAAATCAAGAATGGCGGCTGCCGATTTCATAAGAGGCCGCTCTGTATCGGTTGGAGATATTCTTTGCTAAAATATATTTCACACGAGGTAATACGAAAAAATGATATTCGGTTTATTTGCATTTGACTGGACTATTCTGCTTGTAATTCCCGGTTTTATAATTTCACTTTGGGCGCAGATCAAAGTCAGCACGACCTTCAGAAAGTATTCAAAAATGAATACTGTAAAAGGTCTTTCGGGATACGGTGCGGCAAGAAGAATACTTGATGCTAACGGACTTGCACACGTTCAAGTCGTTCAAATACGCGGTGAGCTTACCGACCATTACGATCCCAAAGCAAATGTTATAAGACTTTCGGAATCAGTATATCACAACACATCCCCTGCAGCAATAGGAGTTGCGGCGCACGAAGCAGGACACGCGATCCAGCACGCAAGAAATTATACCCCTATAAACATAAGAGCAAAGCTCGTTCCGATAACCAATATCGGCTCTGCACTTTCTATGCCTCTCTTTTTTATAGGTCTTATTTTTACTTATTATCCTTTAACAGTCGTAGGCATATTCCTTTATTCTTTAGTCGCACTTTTTCAGCTCGTTACTCTTCCCGTGGAATTCGATGCATCCTCAAGAGCTATGTCTGTTCTTGCATCTACAGGTATTCTTAACGAAAGCGAACTTCGTGCGTCGCGAAAGGTTCTTACCGCCGCTGCTATGACCTACGTTGCGGCACTTCTTACCTCACTTCTTACTCTCCTTCGTTTACTTTTACTTTCAAACGGAAGAAGAAACTGATATGACACCAAGAAAACTTGCCCATGAATTACTGATAAAAGCCGAGAAATCGGCTCAATATTCAAATATCACTCTGGATAACGCTCTGTCAAAGCAGAATTTTTCACATGCTGACAAAAAGCTGGTATCTATTATATTTTACGGTGTGACCGAAAGAAAGCTTTTTCTTGATCATCAGATCAGCTCTCTTTCTTCACGCACTATCGAAGATATCGATATAAATACGTTGACTGCGCTCAGAATGGGACTTTATCAACTTATATATCTCGACAGAGTTCCGCCTCACGCAGCCATTAATGAATCTGTAAACCTTGTATCAAAAAAGAGCGCAGGATTTGTAAATGCTATATTACGTGCCTTTCAAAGAAAGGGATCTCCCTTTTTGCCAAGTAAGGACAATATCGAGCAATATATTTCGATTTGTTATTCTGTATGTCAACCTCTTGCATCGCTTTTTTTGAGAATATTCGGCGAAGCAGAAACAGAACGTTTCCTCACTGCAATAAATACGCCTAACGATATTACTTTGAGAACGAATACACTTCTCTGTTCAAGAGCTCAACTTCTCGAAAATATCGACACATCCAAACCGACCGAAAATTCTTCTTCGGGTGTTTATGCTAAAGGCTCGGTCAGAGATCTTTACGGATTTGACGAAGGATACTTTTTTGTTCAGGATGAAGCTTCACAAATAGCCGTTGAGGCTCTCGGCTTAAAAGAAAACGACACCGTTGTCGATCTTTGCTCCTGTCCAGGTTCAAAAAGCTTCGGTGCTGCAATAGAAATGAAAAACAAAGGTAAGATATATTCCTTTGATCTTCACGAAAATAAACTTTCACTTGTAATAAACGGTGCGGATCGGTTAAAAATAAATATTATAGAAACCGCTGCCGCAGATGCTCGTATTAACATTTCAAAATTTAACGGTATTGCCGACAAAGTGATCTGTGACGTTCCCTGCTCGGGATTTGGTGTTTTATCAAAAAAACCCGAATTAAGATATAAAGATCCATCTGCATCGGCATCATTACCGAAAATACAGAGTGATATATTGGATAACGCCTGCCATTATGTAAAAAAAAGCGGTATTTTACTTTATTCCACATGCACGGTTTTACCAACGGAAAACGAAGATAATATTTCAGCTTTTTTAAAAAGGCATCCTGAATTTTCGCTGCTTCCGTGGAAAGTCGGCAATATTGAAGCAAAAAGCGGAATGATCACGCTTTTACCTCACGTGCACAGCACCGACGGATTCTTCATAGCTAAGCTTATAAAAAACTAAACTTTAAGTAATCTCAGAGGACATAACTCTATGAATAAAACCGATCTTTTATCACTTTATCCAGATGAGCTGAAGTCGCTCATTCTCTCGATAGGAGAACCCGCATATCGCGCAAAGCAGATCTTTACCCAGATACATAGGGGCATCTCTCCCGAAGATATGACCAATCTCAGCAAGGCTACAAAGCAAAAGCTCGCAGAAATATCTTTTTTCCATCTTCCAAAAATACGCGTAAAACTTGTTTCCGCTATAGACGGAACTGTTAAATATCTATTGGAGCTTTCCGATAAGAACACCGTCGAATGTGTGGTTATGAAGTACAAGCACGGAAATACAATATGCGTTTCCTCCCAGGTAGGTTGCCGTATGGGATGTGCTTTCTGTGCCTCTACTATAGGAGGAAAGATAAGAGATCTTAATGCATCGGAAATACTTGGTCAGGTGCTCACTGCGCAAATAGATATCGGAGAAAGAATTTCCAATATCGTTATGATGGGGATCGGAGAACCTCTTGACAATTACGATAACGTTATCCGTTTTCTTAAGCTTGTCGGAGATCCTGACGGAATGAATATCGGATACAGACACATCTCGCTCTCTACCTGCGGTCTTGTTGAACGTATTGATGCACTTGCAAAGGAAGATCTTCCTATTACTCTTTCGATATCGCTTCACGCATCAAACGATGAAACAAGAAGCTCGATAATGCCGATAAATAAAAAATGGAATATTT
The DNA here is from genome assembly GCA_937894775.1 of uncultured Clostridia bacterium. Classification (GTDB taxonomy): domain Bacteria; phylum Bacillota; class Clostridia; order Oscillospirales; family CAG-272; genus HGM12713. The sequence continues at coordinate 23,357 of CALAXC010000153.1, read as the reverse complement.
CGGCTCTGCTTGATGCCTGCTTAAGATATTACAACACCACCAAGCGCAGAATATCCTTTGAATACACGCTCATAGCGAAGAAAAACGATTCCGAACGCTCAGCTATAGAGCTTGCAGAGCTTCTTAACAGAAGTCTTCGCAAAAAGAAACAAGGCGAACCTTTTCCGATACACGTAAATCTTATACCTGTAAATCCCGTAACGGAAACCGAATTTTCGCCGTCGGACAAGCTTGCGGTTAAAAAATTTGCCGAGATCCTCGAAAGCAAAGGAATACGCGCAACGGTAAGACGCAGACTTGGCGCAGATATAAACGCATCTTGCGGTCAGTTACGCCGAGAACAGCAAAGCAAATCCGAATAACATATATTTATCAGATTCTCTCTACATATTACTCATAAATATCACGGAGAGAGATATGAAATTTAAATTTTCCAAGCGCAAAAAAAATCCAACTTGCCAGATAGTACCCAAAGATCTGCAAATCAACAAAAAAAATGAAGAAGAATACCTTCCTCAAATATACCGAGGTCTTCAGGTATATGAAGACGAATCTTACAAATTTGGAACATTTGATGAAAACGATCCTTTTATCGAATATCCGCGTACAATAAAAAAGAAAAAAAAGACAATGCCGCCGCCAAAAACTCCACCGAGTTTTTTTGCGGGAATTTTATGCGGTGCTCTATGCATACTTGCATTTTCGGGCACTGTTACCTTTCTGCTTCTCTTTTCAAAATCGGGCGGTATCCATCATACCATCACCGTTCCTTCATTCATAGATATGACCGAGCAAGATGCAATTAAGCTTTTAAAAAGCAGATCGGGAAAGTTCAAATATGAAATAACTTATGCCGAAAACCCAACATCTGCGCCAGATACCGTTATTTCACAAATTCCAAAGCCAAACACTGTGCGAAAGCTATACGGCATCAATGGCAAAATAACGGTCAAGCTTACAGTAAATAAAAAAGATGAGCCCATAACCATTCCTGAGCTTCATGGTTTAGACGCAAGAAACGTTGAGCTCGAATTAAAAAACGCGGGAGTTCTGGTAAACACCAATGAAATTTATTCAAATGATATCTCATCGGGAAAAATAATCAGCTCCTCGCATAGCGCGGGAAGTAAAATATCAAAAGGCGACTCAATTACCCTTACGGTAAGTCTTGGAAAAAAAGCGGTCTATACAGATACTCCAAATCTTATCGGATTGTCCGAAAGTGCCGCTATCACGCTTATAAAAAAGCAAAAGCTAACGTTAAATGACGTTCAATATAGGTCATCTCCTCTTCCTCTTGGAACTGTTATTGAGCAAAGTGTAAAAAGCGGTTCATCTGTGCGGGAAGGAAGTAAAATTTCACTCACAATAAGCGGTGGCGATTATTCTACCGAATAACTCAAGAAAGGCAAACTATGGCAGAAATATACGGAAAAATAACGCAAGGCGTTGGAGGTCTTTATTTAGTACGAATACACTCGATCGCAGGCGAAAAAGATTCTCCTCTTATAGGTACGACTGTACCATGCAGAGCGCGTGGATCATTCAGGCACAGTAACACATCGCCTCTTTCCGGTGACAACGTTATTATAGACATAGCGAGTGAGGCGGGAGAAAAAGACGGTGCGACATACGTAATAGAAAAAATATGCGATCGTAAGAACTCTCTTATCCGTCCACCGTTAGCAAATCTTGATATTATATTTATAACTCTTGCTGCCGCAGCTCCCTCGCCCATTCTTTCTACCGTTGACAAGCTTATTTCCATTGCAGAATTCAACGATATAGAACCTGTGATAGTCATAACGAAATGTGAGCTTGACACCGAATATGCAAATAAAATAAAAAATATATACGAAAAAAGCGGATTTAAAGTGTTTTGTTTGAGCGCAGCGGAAAACATCGGAATTGAACCGATAGATGATTTTATAAGATCCCACCTTCCCTCACATACTGCCGCTTTTGCAGGTGCTTCGGGAATAGGGAAATCAACACTCCTCAACAGACTTTTTCCCGATCTGTCACTTAGTACTTCGGATATCAGCAAAAAAATCCAAAGAGGAAAACACACTACTCGAAAAGTAGAATTATTCCCCGTCGTTAATCCGTCAGGCACGTCCGATTGCGGATATATAGCGGATACACCAGGATTTTCAATGCTTGATTTTGAAAGATTTGACTTTTTTGAAAAGGACGATCTCGTTTATACCATGCGTGAATTCCGTCCTTACATAGGAAAATGCTATTACAAAAAATGTTCTCACACAAAGGAACAAGGATGCGCTATAATAGAAGCGATAAAACAAGGCGATATAGAAAAAAGCCGTCATCAAAGCTATTGCGAGCTTTTTGATGTTTTAAAGCAAAAAACAAAATGGTAATCAAGGAGAATATATTACAAATGAAGGCTTTTATATATACAGGTGGTTCGGTATATCCTGAAAACATAACCGAGCATCCCAAATCAGACGATCTTTGCATAGCCGCAGACGTAGGCTATCTTAATGCAAAAAGGCTTGGAGATACTCCCGACATCATCGTAGGTGATTTTGATTCCGGTGAGCTTTCAAAAATAAAAGCTGAATTTCCCAAAGCAGATATTACCTCTGTACCTGCTGAAAAAGATTTTACCGATACCGAGCTTGCCGTCAATACAGCTATTAAAAAAGGTGCAGAAGATATAGTTATAATAGGCGGTCTTGACGGACGATTAGATCACACACTTGCAAATTTATCTATTATTGAAAATCTCAGCAAAATCAGGATCTATGCATTAATAACGAACGGAAAAAACCGAGTAAGATACATAGAGTCCACGAGCACACTCATTCCAAAAAGTCATTTCAAATATCTTTCACTTATTCCAAGAACTCCAAAGACAAAAGGAATTACAATTCTCGGATGCAAATATCCTTTAAAGAATGCATCACTTGCTCAGGAATCACAAGGGCTTGGAATTTCAAATGAGATAACTGAAAACTGCGCTTTTATTTCGATAAAAAAAGGAGGACTCCTCATAATAGAGTCCTCTGACTGATGCAAACTTTAATACCGATACAATCAATCTGAAAAGCTATATATCCTTTCTTCAAAGCTTTTTATATTAAGTTTGTACAAAGTATTCCACTCTGAGATCTGACACAGCATACCGAGGATACGGATAGATATTTCCGTATCTTCTTTTTTTATTTTTCCAGATGCAACTGTACGCATAATATGATTCATTTTTGCATCACCGAATATCCTTCGTATAAGCGACATATTTTCGCTATCCGTTTGAGAAAAATGCTCAACAAGATAGGAATATAGTTTAAATGACTCTATCTCACAGTCTTCCAAAAGTTTATGCCCGTTTTTTGGCATAACGCTGTTTCCACTCACCCCAAAAAAGGAACTGAACCTATCGGCTCTGTCATAAGAATAAGAAACACTTTTATATTTTAATCTGTCATAAAAACTAAAAATCTTTTTTTGGTTTTTCCGCATCGAAGAAAAAATTTCATATATACTCGGAGATAATACGTCAAACTGCGGAATATCAAACGCTACCAAGCTATCGCTTAATATATTGGATAAAGAGCTTTTAGTTACGCCACAATACGGTTCGACTGTTTCTTCGATATTATTATCGTTCAAATAATGTCTGTACTTTTTAGAAATATCCTCTTCTCTATAAAAGAATTTACTAATACCCATTTCGGTAAACAAAATACATTCCCCTGCCGCTATTTCGGATATATCAGAATAAATATCCGAAGCTTTATAAACTCCGCTTACCGAGGTTAAATGATAAGAAAGAAGATCTCGATTCACGTTTATTCCGTTGTTTTCAATAGCAAGAAGTCCTTTTGCCTCAGAGGAAAAGCTTATTCTTCCCTTTTTTGCAGTATAAAACAGCGGCTTTTTTCCCTTTTTATCACGTGCAAGTAAAAGCATATTTCTTTCAGCATCATAAATGGCTATTGCAAAAGGCTCTGAAAGCTTTCCCAAGCACTCCACACCGTCCGTTCTATATTTCTCCATTATTCCTTTTGCGTTAATACCGTTGCAGTCTGCCAAAAGGATACTCACCTTTCCTTTGCGTTCAGAAAGGAGGGGTTGATCTGCTCCGTTACCTTCAAATACTCCGTCACAATTATAAAACACTCCCAGCCCGTTATCAAAATATGCCGAGCTTTTTTCACGTCCTCTTAAGCTTAGCGCACTTCTCATAGCATTTACCGTTGCAAAATCAACTTCCTTATGCTTAAAATCTATTACTCCGCCTATTGCGCTCATATATCCCTCCGTTAAATTTCTTTTCATATACATATTATGGCTCTCTTTTTAAAAAAATAAGTCACTTTTAAAAAAATTGCATATACTGTAATGAAATCCAAAAACAAACAAAATCTGAGGAGGTCTTTTATGAAAATAGTATTATTACGTACACCTGCATTTTTATCACCGTTAGTAAAAAAGATTTTTAAGATAAGCGAAACAACCAAGTCCAAAAGCAACAAATTAGATAGATTCACGAAAAAGAAATCAAAATAATTCAAAAATATTGACAAAAATCTCAAAAAATGATACAATAGTGTAAATCCCAATTTTTTAAAAAAAATATCAGGAGGAAAAAATGAAACATTCAATAAGATTTTTATCTCTTTTATTGGTTTTTATTTTAGTCTTTTCTACTGCGTTATTAACGTCGTGTAAAAAAGAAATGCCAGTCGATGAAGAAACATCTACTGATACCGATGTAGAAGAACCTAAGACTCCGGAAGTAAATTACATAATCAAAACAGAAGTTAAAGACGGCTGCATTTGGGTAACCTACAGCAACGATCCTGAAAATCCCGTAAATGTTGGATCTTTGGGTGTTGACGGCGCTGCTGACTCTGAAGGAAGTCCCAGCTATCTTCTTCTCCCCAACGGAACATACGGAGTTATGGCGGGAAATGCAAAGTATCTTGATAAAATAGTTATTGCAGAAACCTATAACGGCAAGCCTGTTTCAACTATTCTTGCAGACGCTTTCAACGGTGCTTCAAATCTTGTGGAAATTTCTATCCCCAGCACAATAACAAGTGTCGGTGATAACGCATTCGCAAACTGCGATAAGCTTAAGCTCACAGAACACGAAAATGCTTGCTATCTCGGTAATGCTACAAATCCCCACCTTGTTCTTGTTGAAGCAAAGGATGTTACAATAAGCCAGTGTGTTGTTAAAGACGGCACTAAAGCTATTTGCAGTAATGCTTTTTATAACTGCACAAACTTGAAAAGTATAACCATTCCCGATAGTGTTACAAGTATCGGTGAAAAAGCATTCTATAATTGCAGTCGTATTTCAAGCATAAATATTCCTACAGGAAACACTTATATCGGTCCTGAGACCTTCTACGAATGTAAAAATCTTGAAACCATAAAAATTCCCGCAACCGTTTCAACTATCGGAGCGGCGGCATTCCAGGACTGCTCTTCTCTTAAAACAGTTACCATTGAAGAAAACAGCCTTCTTTGGGGAATTCCCAATGCTGTATTCAGCGGATGCGAAAAGCTTCAAACTATCAACATTCCCAAGAGTGTTACATTTATCGGCGATGATAAAGCATCAAAGTCGGGTGACGGTACATTCTATGGATGCAAAACTCTCATAAATGTAAACTTCGAAGAAGGATCTGCTCTTCGTGAGATCGGCAGATACGCATTTGATACTTGTACTTCACTTAGTACACTCGCTATCCCATCAGGCGTCAGAGAAATCGGCAGCCAGGCATTCAGAAATAGCGGAATTCAGGAAATAGTTATTCCTGACGGCGTAACAAAAATACAGGCAAAAACATTTAATTATTGCAAGGTCCTCAAAAAAGTAACCTTTGGAAAGAGCATTACTACAATTGAAAGCAAGGCTTTTGAAGGATGTGCATTGTTAAACAATGTTGCATTACCTGCTTCCCTCTCAATGATAGAGACCGCTTCTTTCTCAGGCTGTGATGCTCTTACTAACGCAAGCTTTGCGGCACCTTTAGGTTGGTATATAATTGGCGATGAATATACGAGCATTGATGATGCTACAATGTCAGATCCTCTTAAAACGGCTGCTTTGTTGACCGATACTAACACAAATAAGGTTATTGCAAAATAAAATATTATAAAACAAAACATTTATGATAATCACCGCTTCATTATTTTGATAAAATAATGAAGCGGTCTTTTTTATTCTTTAAGCGGTTTGAATTGACTTTTTTCAAAATTTACTGTATAATTATATAAAAGCTTTTTCACGAGGTTAAAACAATGGGATTTTTACCGATTTCAAAACAAGATATGTTATCATTGGGTTGGGACAGACCCGACTTTATATACGTTTGCGGAGATGCCTACGTTGATCATCCTTCGTTTGGCGCTGCTATTATATCGCGAGTTCTCGAAAATGCGGGATTCAGGATAGCCTTTTTGGCACAGCCCGACTACACATCCTGCGAAGCATTTAAAGAATTCGGACGTCCGAGACTTGGTTTTTTAGTTTCTGCCGGAAATATCGATTCAATGGTTGCTCACTACACAGCAGCAAAGAAAAAACGCTCAAGCGACTATTATTCACCCGGTGGAAAAGCAGGAAAACGTCCCGACCGTGCTACTATCGTATACTGCAACAGAATTCGCGAAGCTTACGGTGACGTTCCGATAATTATTGGCGGTCTTGAAGCCTCTTTACGCCGTTTTGCGCACTATGACTATTGGTCAGATTCGGTGCGCAGATCTATTCTCGTTGACAGCCGAGCTGACATTCTCACATATGGAATGGGTGAAAACATACTTTTGAGAATTGCTTCTTTGCTTGACAAAGGAGTACCTGTAAAAAAGATACACGATGTAAGAGGAACTGTATATCTTTCGCATCCCGACGATAAAATACACTACCCCGTTGCCGCAGAATTTGATTATAATGAATTAAAGCTGAACAAAAGAAAATATGCGGAAGCTTTTGGAATTCAGTATAAAAATCAGGACTCTATAAACGGAAAAGCTATCGTAGAATACTATGACGGAAAAATGCTCGTACAAAATCCTCCTATGCCCCCTCTTGAAAGAGATGAGCTTGACAAGGTTTATGCTCTTCCGTTTATGCGCACGTATCACCCTATTTATGAAAAAGACGGTGGAATTCCCGCTATTGAAGAGGTAAGATTTTCACTCACCCATAACAGAGGATGCTTTGGCGGTTGCAACTTCTGCGCTCTCGCTTTTCATCAAGGAAGAACTGTTCGTTCCAGAAGTATCGAGAGTGTTGTTGCGGAAGCTAAAAAAATAACCGAAATGCCCGATTTTAAAGGTTATATTCACGACGTAGGCGGTCCTACGGCAAATTTCCGCGCTCCCGCTTGTAAGAAACAACTGACCGATGGTGTTTGCGCCTCAAGAAAGTGTCTTGCTCCAACTCCGTGTAAAAATCTTATTGCCGATCACACCGAATATATAAAGCTTATTGAAGAAATAGAAAAACTTCCAAAAGTAAAAAAAGTCTTTATTCGCTCGGGAATAAGATTTGATTATCTCCTTGCCGATAAAGACGAAGCCTTCTTTAAAAAGCTTGTCCGTGATAACATAAGCGGTCAGCTTAAGGTTGCGCCCGAGCATTGTTCTTCAGCTGTTCTCAGATGTATGGGTAAGCCCGACTTTTCGGTATATGAAAAATTCCGCAAGCGTTATTTTGAACTTACAAAATCTATAGGCAAAGAGCAGTACCTCGTTCCCTATCTTATGTCAAGTCATCCCGGTTCAACACTTGAAGATGCTCTTGAACTTGCGCTCTGCCTTAAACGCGACGGATATGCCCCTGAGCAAGTACAAGATTACTATCCAACTCCCGGCACAGCATCAACTGTTATGTTCTACACCGGTATAGACCCTCTTACAATGAAATCGGTGTATGTCGCAACAGATTATCACGAAAAGCAATTACAGCGAGCTCTTTTACAGTATAACCGTCCGCAAAACGCTCCACTTGTCAGAGAAGCACTTAAAAAGCTTGGCAGAGAAGATCTTATCGGATTTGGCGCTGAATGTTTGGTGAAGCCCGAAAAATCAAAAATTCTTCCCTCTCCTTCATATCAAAAAGTGAAAAAGAATTCTTCAAAGCAGACAAAAGAACCTTTGCAACAGACTAAATCGCAAAAAAGAAAAACAAGTCTTAGCAAACACATAAAAAACAAGAAAAACGGTAAAAAATAGACTATGAAAATTTTAATTTTATACGCATCCAAAAACGGTGTGGCAAAAAGAGCCGCTGAAACTCTTGCAAAAGAGCTTAACCCAACTAATGACATAGATGTTTTCGATATCAACGTAGCTACCCCGGCACTTGATAATTACGATGTAGCAATTTTAGGCGGCTCAATACGAATGACCGCACTCAATAAAAAACTCAAAAAGTATCTTAAAGCTAATTGTGATAAGATTTCAAACATGCCAAGTGCATTCTTCTTTTGTTGCGGTATTATCAAAGATTTTGACGACTATAAAGCAACTGAGCTTCCGCCTAAGATCAACTTTTCTCTTGGTATCGAATGCTTTGGCGGAGAACTCAAGCCAGACAAGCTTCACGGACTAGATAAGCTCATGGTTAAGATCATGCGTCAGAATATTTTAACACAGGATCCTGATCTTGCAAACTCAAGCGGACTTGAATTGCCCGAATTTATGCCCGAAAACATTTCTGCTCTCGCAGAGCGTATTCGCAGACTCAAAAAATAGTTTTTGTTAAAAATATACAAAAATTGCTCTATATTTCCACCTTTATTTGTGAGCCCGAGAATGATTTTTTTCTTGACAAAAAACACTATTTGTGATATTATATATAGGTAGGTTATACAGAGCATTTGATCCACTAGCTCAGACGGTAGAGCACTTGACTTTTAATCAAGGGGTCCGGAGTTCGAATCTCCGGTGGATCACCAAAATGGCTTTCTCAAAAAACGAGAAAGCCATTTTTTCTTTTTCTTGACAACGAAAAAAATATATGATATAATTTTTACATAATAAATATTACGGAGGACAGTATGAAAAAATTATTAGCGCTCTTTTTAGCGATCATAATGCTTCTCGGTGCTTTCGCTTCCTGTACAAAAACCATCGTTATTGATGAATACCCAAGCGACGAAAATACCGAAAACAACGATACCGCTAAACAAACAGAAAAAGAAACCGAAGGCACTACTAACACCGATGGTGAAAGCAACAAAGGAACTGAAGAACCCAACAAAGAAACCGAAGGTTCAAATCAAGATCCCGATAATACAAATAAAGAACCTGAACCTGAACCTGAACCCGAGCCTGAGCCTGAGCCTGAGCCTGAGCCCGAGCCGACACCCACGCCTCCGACAGGTGGCGACACAACCGAGGTAGCAGGCGATTGGCACCTCACGCTGTGGTGCGGCGTAGAGCCCAACTTCGAGGTATATCTATCGATAGACACTACCGGTGGCGTAACGCTATGGCAACGCATAGAGGCCCTCACGTGGGAGTGTTACAAGGCGACAGCAGCAACGGAGAATGGTGTAATAGGTGGCACATACAGCGACGGCGTAGCATGGGGCACAACCTACTATTACACCGTAGTAGAGGATGTGATGACATGGACAGACACGCTCGACAACAACGAGGTAGCGACCTACGAGCGTTGCACACTACCCGACCATCTGACCGAAACACGAGCTCTGAACAGATATAACGACATAGAGCGATTTCTATAATCGCAGACCCAAAAGATTGAGGGGGATGACTATAAAGTAAATTAGTCATCCCCCTCCTTATTATTGCACGCCACCCGTGCTTACTCGCGAGGCGTATGGAAGTCAGTGAACGATAGGCCCTTTGCACCATCGGTATCGAGCACAAGATTACAGATGGTGTAGTCGCAGTCGTACCATAGTTCATCCCACTCTACCGTTGCAGGCTCATAGAAGATGCGCGATTGCGATGCCGACGATTCGATAAGATATATCATGAACGACTCGAACGACGAGAATTCATAGGTGTAATAGATCTCCTCAGCCTCCAAGACGAGTTCTGTTTTGAGGACACACGTGCGGTATGAGAAGACGTTTGCGCTGGGTGTAAGCGAGTATTTTACCTTATGAGGCTCAATGCTCTCAATCTTCACCTCGACAGTCTCCTTACTCTCCTGTGCATCGAGCGTATGAACAACCTTCTCGAACACGGCACTTGCGAAGCTCTGCGTCGATGCGTCGTACAACGCCACGAGGATTATATAGTCCATACCGGGACCAACCTCGACCATTACGCCATTAGCTGCGAAGTCGGGATTGGGGTGAGGGGTGCCATTAGCCCATGTAATCTCCTGTGGGCCGACACCGGGGAAGCCATAGTTCGAGAGGAACTGTGTAGCCTTGCCACCTGCCATATCGTAGGTAACCTTCTCTACGGCAGCACAACGCCACTCTTGATTTGCGGGGGCATTGATAGTGAACGTAAACGATGCCGATGTAATCTTCTTCACTGTGAGCAGCTCGCTCTCGCCTCGCACCGAAGCACCCGACATGGGGCCATAGTATGAGCCACGTATCTTCGATGAATCGACAAGGACAAACTCGAATACGAGGAAGTACTCTCCATTTACTACCGATACATCCAAATATCCCGATGCAAGCTCAACTCCCTCTTCGGCATCGGCACTTTGCTTCAAGCCCGAAAATTTCGAGAGGATGGTGTTGTAGTCTGTAACTTCCGATACCACGTTGTAGCGACCCTCGGGGATATACTTACCGTCCGAGAGGCCGGGGTTGGTGTACATATCGAGGATGAGCAGCTCGCCTGTTGCCACCTCCAACGTAACGTAGTAGTTCACCTTATCGTACCAAACGCCCTTTGATGTGCGCACAATATCGATACCATCCTCAAATGGAGGCTCGGGCTCATCGCCGGGGTTGGGCTCGGGCTCGGGGTCGGGATCATCGCCCGGGTTGGGCTCGGGTTCAGGCTCGTCGCCGGGGTTGAGGGTCTTCATCGAAATAGGAGTGGCCATGACAGAGCCATTGACATTCGACGCTGCCGCAACTATGAAGTAGCTCTTGTTGCTCTGTAACTCCTCAACCGTAATCGTTGTCTCTTCGGGGTCAACCTGCACGCCGCTTGCAAGAATCTGCTCGGCATCGAACGACGCTGCACCGGTAACAACAATGTATGCCACCTTCTCTGCGTTTGTTGTCTTCATCTCAAACGTGAGCGAGAATGATGTAGCCTCACCCGGTGCAAGCTCGATGGTAGGCATCACGCCATCAGGCACATTGTTTTGAGGCTCACACGACGTTGCAATAACTATACACGCCATGAGCAGCGATAAAAAGTACGTTAGTTTTTTCATTGTTAGAATATTTTAGGTTTATCTCATTAACCAAACAATTACACAAAGATATAAAGATTAATCGAATCCGCAAAATTTTAGATCTGTTCTCTGTACTCTTTGCTCTGTTCTCTGTTCTCTGTTCTCTGTACTCTGTACTCTGTACTCTTTGCTCTTTCCGTTTTCCGTTTTCCGTTTTCCGTTTTCCGTTTTCCGCTTTCCGCTTTCCGCTTTCCGTTTTCCGCTTTCCGTTTTCCGTTTTCCGTTTTCTGCTTTTCTCTTTGCTCTTTGCTCTGTACTCTGTACTCTGTTCTCTGTACTCTTAATGAAAGTACCCCGAATGGGCAGTACTTGACGTACGTCCCATTCGGGGCAGCTTTCTGTTTCGTGCCGCAAATTGCGGCTTATCGGGCTAAATTACTTTACCTCAACCATGAAAGGCTCATAGTAGTTACCCTCAGCATCGCACCATGTTGTCCAAATCTGCATCATACCCTCGGTACCGTAGAATACGTCGCAGAGAACACCAGGATACTCAACCTCATCGTAGAAGTAACCATCGGCGCTATACTCGCATTTGAATGCGCTTTCATGCTTTGCAATGAAAGCAATCATCGCCTCAACGTCGGTAGTGTCAATGTTATACTCGGTGAAGTTGCCGATGTGCTCACCAACAGAGTAAGCTGTGAAGCCCTCCTTAGGAGCTACGGTCCAGTCGAATGCGAAGAAGTCTCCAATCGTTTCAGTAGAGTAAACTGCTACCGCAGGCTTGTTGGCCTCCCACTTGGGATCTTCCTTGTAAACAACAGTACCCAAGTTCATAGTAGGAGTGAAGAACTTAACAACAGCCTTCGATAACTTCCAGCTCTCATCCATTGCAGCTACAACAACAACATACTCCTTGTCGGGCTGTGCTTTGGTGTAGATAATCTGGTTGTTCTCAAACACGAGTCCATAGTAAGTTGACGAACTATTGTTATCCGAATGGTAAATCTGGTAAGAATCTGAGTTTAGAACAACATACTTGCTTGCGCCATCAGCAGTACCACCGCAGTACTCAGTCCATATGTACGAGTCGGTAGTAGTAACGAAGTAGAGGAACTTCGTTGCACCATCGCATGTTACGTCAATAAGAACCTTATCAACATTAGTATCGCTTACAGTTACATTAGGAACGAGTGAGCTATACTCAATAGCCTTGTAGTTGTAGTCATACTTAACAGGAGTACCAAGCTTGCCATCAGCATCAGCTGCTACGGCGAACAATGTGAACTCGTCACCGGGCTCACCCTTGAGATTATAAGCACTTGCGCTGCACCATACCTGATTACCGGGGCTCTTGATGAGGTTGCTCTGCATGTTCTCAGGCTCAAGGAGCAATGCGATGATATCCTCGTCGGTTGCATAAGCCGAAGCCTCGTACTTGGGAACATACTTGTAAACGACGAATGAAGCCTTATCCGACAAGTCGAATCCTACCGTCATTTGGTCGTAGTCATTGTAAGTTTGCTCTGCGTTTACAGTCATAGTTACAGTACCACCGGTGGTCTCGATAGCCTGGGTAGTGAACTCCCAGTAGATGACATCAGACTCAGTGAATACCAACGAGTCATTAGCATTAATCAACCAGAATACGTAGTCAGTATTGGGCATAAGGCCATCAGCCGAATTCCAAGATGAGAACAATTGACATACATTGCCCTCATATGTACCATCGCTGTATGAGTAACCCCAGTCAGGTCTGAAGTAGTAGTTATTCTCGTTAGCCCAAGCTGCCTGAACTGCGGGTGTCCAGTCGGCAGCAGGCTCCCAGTCGGCACGGAAACCGCTAGAACCCACAACGCTGAACTTAACGTCAACATTGAACAAGCGAGTAGCCGTAACCTCGAACGTAGCTACCATGTGGCGGTAGTTGATAGTGTGGATATAGGCCGGTTCGAGAATCATATTATAGTTGCTATCCTGAACGGGAGTGTAATACCATACAATGTACTCCTCGCCGGCAACGAGCTCCTGCGAGTAGAATTTGCTCCAAGCAGCCTCAGCCTCTGTGTTACCAAAGAAATTGAAAAATATAACGCCATCAACATCCATACCATACCATAGATACTGTATAGCCTCAGCAGCAGCATCGTAAGAGAACTCATCAGCCTTGCTGATACCGAGCACAAACTGCTCAACACCGGGGTATGCAGATACGCTAACACCATCAGCACTCAAAACAACCTCAGCGGGCTTAGATGTAGCATAGAACTTAGCGATAGCCGAAGTACCATTCTCGAAGGTTACAAGTATCTTACCCTCGCCCTCAGCAACTGCGGTACCCGATGCGACAGCTTCGGGAGAAGGAGCAGTAACAGAAAGGTAGCCCTCGCCATCCTCTGCGTAGTACTCGAAATCAGCCTCCCAGCCTGCGGGCATCTGGATAAGCCAATCCTGAGCACCATCGATAAGGAATGGGATGTAAGCATATGATGATGTACCTGCAGTTGCATAGATAGTATCGCCATTGGGCATCACAATCTTCGAACCAGCCAAGGGAACATTAATCTCGGTGCCATCAGCCATTACAATCTTGCAGTAGAGGGCGATAGGGTTATTATCATCGTCAACCTGCCATGTAGAGTAAACTATCTCGGCCTTAGCGATACCGGTAGAAGTGCCGGTCTCAATCCAAGTGTTACCACCGTCGAATGATACCTCGATAGCGTTAGTAGCCTCATTTACGCGAGTCTCGGGTGCAATACCGCTTACAGGGATGTTGCTGCCGCCAACAGAGATGAGAACAGGCTCACCCTCAGCGTTGTACTGTGCCCAGTACTTAACACCGTTCTGCTCAACGATAGTAATCTGACCGTCGATGCTTGCCTCGGGATAAACAGTAATGGTCTTGTCATTAGACAAGGTAATAGTTGTGCTACCGTCCTGGTTTTCTACAACCGACTTAACGGTAACCTGACCCTCAACGAGAGCCTTCAATGCGTCAAGCTGCGACTGAACATCCTGACGAAGCTGGCTGAGCTCCTTCTTGATGTTATCAATCTCGCCACGGATCTCAGTATCGTCATACGAACATGACACAACCGAGGTAGCCAACATAGTTACGGCAACAGCGCAACCTATGAAAGCCTTCATGAAAGAGAAAAACTTCTTCATAAAAATTTGTTATTAATGTGGTTTGAAAATAGTGTTTAGTTACTTTACGGGTGATGATTTTGCGCGAGGGGAATTAAACCTCCGCACATTAATCATTATACAAAGGTAATAAAAATTATTTGTACTGCAAATTAATTTCGCAAATTTTTACATATTCACTGCATAAACCCGCGCATACATTGCATAAAAATCGAAAAATATACAACACTGCGCGCCACCTTACCAACTATCTTTCATCTGTACTCTGTACTCTGCACTCTGTACTCTGCACTCTTTCTGCTTTCCGTTTTCCGTTTTCCGTTTTCCGTTTTCCACTTACCTCTGTACTCTGCACTCTGTACTCTGTACTCTGTACTCTGTACTCTGTAATAACAGCGCCCCGAATGGATAGCACCTTATCGTACTATCCATTCGGGGCAGCTTTCTGTTTCGTGCCGCCGGTTGCGGCTTATCACATCACTTTACTTATGCTGCTCAGCCTTGATACGCGATATCTCCGCCTTTGCCTTGGCAACAGAGCCCTTATGACGCTCAACAACAGACTTGGTACGTGCCTTGGCCGCCGCTATCTCCTCCTTAGTACGCGCAGACTCCTCCTTATAGCGCACCTTAGCAGCGTTGAGGTTACCCTTAGCCTCGGCAACAAGGCGTTTCTGCTCGGCAACAACAATCTTATAGCGCTCCTTGACGCCCTGGTAGTCGGCCTTAACTGTTTCGAGGCGGTGGCTGGCAGCATCCGAGATACGACGCTCCAAGTTGCGAGCCTCACTCACGGCACGCTTCTGCTCGATGACAGCCTGGTCGTACTCGGTCTGTGCATCGCTCAATGTCTTAACAGGCTCCTGCGCCGACACGCCACCAATAACGGCAGCAAATGCCAGCATCAAAAAAAATCTCTTCATTATAGTAGTGTTATTAGGTTTTCGCAACAACAAAGTTACATCTTTTTTCTCATAATACAAAGGCTGCCCACGATTTTTATCGCAAGCAGCCTCCAATTAAGTATTTATACGATGGGGCTCACTACCCTATCTACGAAACTCGACAACAAGAGCAGAGAGGGCCGGCACACTACACTCCGTCATGTCGATAGTCGCACCCGTAATGACGTCGCGCACCTCGGTAATGCCCTCCGTAAGCTCCTTATAGCGTGCCCAAGGCACCGTGCGCACACTATCGGTATTATTGACAAAGACAAAGACGGCCTCCGCATCATCATAGCGAAAGTAGGCATACGTATTGTCGCGGTCGATGAAGTGGAGCGTGCGGCCGTTGTGGATGACATCCTTCGTCTTACGCCAGTTCATGAGGTGGCGCGTATAGTCGAAGAGCTCCTTCGAGGCGCCCTCATGCTGCGCCCTGTCGAAGAGGTTTACATCATCCCCGGCCCAGCCTCCGGGGAAGTCGATACGCAGCGTGGGGTGTCCCTTAGAGCGGTCCGAGGAGCGGAAGAGCAGCTCGTCGCCATAGAGCATCTGCGGCATGCCACGCATGGTGCAGAGCATGGCATGGACAATCTTCATGCGGCGGACATCGCCCTCGCATATGTCGCCGATACGGTCAGTATCGTGGTTGGCCGCCATAATCATCATATTCGAGAGGTCGTGATATACGAAGTCGTGCGACAGCACATCATAGACGCGCGTCATGCCCTGACCCCAGCCCGGAGTGTCGCCACTCTCGGTCATGGCGGCGCGCAGAGCATCGTGCAAGGGGAAGTCCATGATGGATTTAAGGTGCGAGTTGAAGCCATCCTTATTACAATTGTCGCCCTGCCAATAGGCCAACTGCGGGATAGAGGATGTCCACACCTCGCCCACGATGTTGAAGTTGGGGTACTCGGCCATGATAGCCTTGCACCACTCGCTCATGGGACCCTTCTCGTTATAGGGGTAGGTATCTACGCGGAAGCCATCCAAGCCCGAAAACTCTATCCACCACACGCCCCACTGCTTGAAGTAGGTGAGCAGATACTCGTTGTCGAGGTTCATATCGGCCATCGAGCGGTCAAACCAACCACTCTCCATCTGGTAGAGGTCGGCAGCCGAGGCGTTGAAGTCCATATTCGTCGAGAATGTCCAGTTGGACTGCGTGTAGCGGTCAAACTGATGCGTCCAATCCTTAAAGGGCTGGTCGCCATACCACCAATGCGATGTCGAGCTATGGTTGGGCACGATATCCATGATGACCTTCAAGCCCTTGGCATGTGCCTCCTCGACAAAGCTCTTATAGAGGTCGTTGCTGCCAAAGCGAGGGTCTATATGGTAGTAGTCGCTACACGAGTAGCCGTGGTACGACGCGCCATTCTCATCATCGAGCAGCAGCGGCGTGCTCCATATAGCCGTAGCACCAAGGTCGGCGACATAGTCGAGGTGGTCGATAATACCGCGCAGGTCGCCACCATGACGGCGCGAGGGGTTGCTACGCTCAACAGCCTCAACAGTAGAGGCGGTAGTGTCGTTCGACGGGTCGCCATTGGCAAAACGGTCGGGCATGATAAGATATACGAAGTCGGCAGTGGTGAAGCTCTTACGCTCGCGCGAGCCCGCCTCACGTTCGGCGATATGGTAGGTGTAGTCGTAGCGACGCTTGCCACACTTAAAACGCAACGTATAGTCGCCGGCAACGGCATCCTCGGCGATGTGAACATCGACGAAGAGGTAGTTGGGACTATCGGCATGGTGTACATCGCCTATGGTTACACCCTGCGTAGCGGGGATAATCGCGACATCGTAGGCCGAGATATTATCGCCATGTATCATGAGCTGCAACGGCATATTCATACCTGTCCACCACGAGAGCGGCTCCACATGCTTGATAATGCTCTTGGGCTTCGCAGCAGAGGCCTCACCGAAAGATAGGAGGAACAGCACAACAAAAAGCGCTAATCGTTTCATCTTAAACTATTTTTTAGAACATCCTTTAAGTATTTGGAAGTACCAGGGCGCAATATCGCGCTCTACATGTGTGGCAAGGTGAACACGCTCGCCAGTGATGGCATCTTGGTACTCTCCGGCATATATTCCCGTATTAAAGTCGGCATGTATGACATAGGGCGAGAGGTTGACGATAGCCACCACGCGGCTACCCCCCTTCTCACGCACGAAGGTCATGATGCAGTCCTTGGCATTATTCTCAATCTCGATAAGCTCACCACCACGCTCGCCCGCAGCCAAAGCCACCTCGGAGTGTTTCAACGCCGCAAGACGTCGGTATAGCTCCGTACGGTGTGTCTCGCGATATCTCTCCGCAGGGATAGGGTCTCGTTCAAAAAATTCAAACGAGTGATCGTAGCCCACTTCCTGACCCGTATATATCAGCGGCATGGTCGAGGGCATGAGGAACGTCATGGCAGTCATAACGTCCAAAGCTGCACCGAAGCGCGACTGCTCCGAGCCACTCCACGAGTTCTCATCATGGTTCGAGGTGAAGCTCATACGCATAGCCTCGCGTGGATACCTCGCACGCTCTTCATGGATGGCGTTGCGCATATCCCACACGCGGCGTGCACCCTTCGCGATATCACACATCATATGGTGGATGTTCCACTGATAGCTCATATTGAAGGCGTCATCGAAGAGGTTATCCTCCTCAGCCTCAGCCAAGAGGAAGATATCGGGTTTCAACGCGTGAAGCTCGCGCGACACCTCCTGCCAGAAGGCGATAGGCACCAACATAGCCATATCGCAGCGGAAGCCATCGACATCGAACTCCTCGACCCAATAGCGCATGGCGTCAATCTCTCCGCGCCACACATCATGGTTGGCGTAGTTGAGCTTCGCGGTATCGGTCCAGTCCCACGGCACCAGAGGCTCTCCCTCGGCATCACGCTCATACCAGTCCGTAGGTCGCTCCGTAACCCAGCGGGCATCGCGCGCCGTGTGGTTGGCAACCCAGTCGAGCAACACACGCATACCCATAGCATGTGCCGCGCTTATGAAGTGGCGCAAATCATCTGCCGTACCAAACTCCGTATTCACGGCGCAATAGTCGCGGATGGAGTAGTACGAGCCAAGCGTGCCCTTGCGCCCCTCAACACCAATCGGATAGATGGGCATGAGCCATATAGCATCGACACCCACCGAGCGCAGGAAGGCTAAACGCTCCTCGGCAGCACGAAACGTACCCTCGGCAGTGAACTGCCGAATGTTCATCTCATAGAGGACGGCAGAGTAGCTCCATTCGGGATTTCTATACATCGTAACAATCTTTGCTTACTTAACAAGAAAAAGAGTGAATAAAAAGATGAACTCCTCGACCCACAGAGCCATCGACCCACGGAGCCCTCCGAGCGGCACTCGCCATAACGGATGTGCTACGCGAGGTACGTAACGTCCAAATTCACTTTTTACCCACTCTCAGTAGTTTATCGTGCTGCCACTACGCACTGCCAAGCGCCGAGAGTTACCTCGTCACCCACCTTGTAAGATACGCTCTTACCGCAGGGTGCCGTATAATCGCCGGCAACAGGCTCTGCGATGATAACCGTAGCAGGCTCAGCCGAGAAGTTGAACAAGCCGATAACCTTGTTACCCTCCTTCTCGCGTGCAAAGGCAAATACCGTCTCGGGGGCACCCTCCATATAGATTATGGGGGCTACGTTCTCGCCTGCGGCCAACACCTTATTGGCATGACGGAAGGCTGCCATATTCTTGTAGTAGGTGCGGAACTCCTTGCCATACTCAACGTCAACAAGCTCCTTAACAGAGTCCTTCTCAAAGAACTCCAAGCGACGGTCGAGACCAATCTCCTGACCCGTATAAATCAGCGGCTGACCCTTAGGCAACACGAAGGTAAGGGTTGCGAAGGCACGATAAGCATCACCCATACGCTCAAACTCGGTACCTGCCCATGAGTTCTCGTCGTGGTTTGAGGTAAACATAAGACGCATCGCGGGTGCAGGATACTTCTCATCGTCGCGTGCGAGGTACTCTTTAAGGTCGGCAACACCCTTGGCGTCGGTCTTGATGGTGCCATCGCCAGCTACATTCTTAGTCTCGCTACCGCCCTTAGCCATTGCGTTGAAGATGTGGTGCAACTCCCAAGCGTAGGTAGCGTCGAAGCCGCTCTCATGCAACCATGTATCCTCACCCTCGGCCAGGAGATAGAGGTCGGGGTTAATCTGCTTCAACTCCTTCCATGCGCTCGCCCAATAATCTGCGGGAACGTTCATCGCCACATCGCAACGGAAGCCATCTATACCCTTCTCAACCCAGAATTTCAAGGCGTCGGTCATAGCGGCACGCATATCCTGGTTCTCGTAGTTGAGCTTCGCAATATCGGTCCAATCGTACTCAACGATAGGAAGGTCGGTAGCCTCATCCATAACGTACCAATCCTTCTTACCCTCCTTCCACCAGTTTGCATCGCGCGAGGTGTGGTTGGCAACCCAGTCGATGATAACCTTCATGCCAAGCTCATGTGCCGTGGCAAGGAAGCTATCGAAGTCCTCCATAGTGCCGAATTCGGGGTTGATAGCCTTATAGTCGATAATCGAGTAGTATGAGCCAAGCGTACCCTTACGGCCATCAACGCCGATAGGACTTATAGGCATCAGCCATACGATATCTACACCCATCTCCTTCAACTCGGGAAGGTAAGCCTCGGCAGCTGCAAAGGTACCATCCTCGGTAGCCTGGCGGATGTTGAGCTCATAGACAACCGAATTATACTTGTCGTAAGATGTTGTCTGTTCGTTGACCTGCGCGCCACATGATACGAGCATAGCTGCGGCGGCAATCATCATAAAAATCTTCTTCATAATGTTCGTGTATTAGTATATTTTTATTACTTATTTACAACAACATAGCCGTAGGCAGGCAGGCTTACGCGCACCTTACCATTGCCCAAGCACTCTACCTCGGCACCCTCCACAAAGGCTACCTTCTCCAACGAACCACACTGTGCAAATGAGGGCATCGTGGCCTCAACTTCGCGAGCCTCGCCTCGCACATTCATAGCCACAAGGGCCCAATCGCCCATGTAGTGGCGCACGAAGACCCAAACATCGTCGTCGGCATACAACGTGCGGTAGTCGCCATACATCAACGGCATTGAGGCACGACGTGCTTTGAGCAGCTGCTGCGTAGCGGCATACTGCGCCATCTGATAGTCATCGTAACCCTCGAAACGCATCATATCGCGATTATCGGGGTCGTTAGCACCAGGCACACCATACTCGTCGCCCTGATAGATACAGGGAACACCCGGCACGGTACTAATAATAGCCTTCAACAGTTTGAGGCGTGCATGGCCCTTATCCATATCGCCCACGCCAACTTCACGATTCCAGCCCTCGGCCTTATCGTCGGGACACCAGAGCGACATATCGCCACCTGCCAACGAGATAAAGCGAGGCTTATCGTGGTTACCTGTGATGTTACCCATGGTGTGGTGCGAGCCGTACGCTGCCTCCGACTCTTCGACAACAAAAACAACATCACGCATAGAGAGATTCTCATCGACGATGACATCGCGCGAGGTGTGATAGAGATTGAAGTCGAACTGCGAGTCAATCATACCCGACTTAACATACGAGCCGATAAGCTCTACCGAGCCATAGGTCTCGCCAATCTGCCACATAACACGCTCGGGCATTGCCGACTTCATCTTATGAGTGAGCATACGCCAATAGTTGAGCGGAATGTGCTTGCACGCATCGTGGCGGAAGCCGTCGAACTCGAAGTTCTTAACCCAATGTAGTGCCGAGTCGGTCATGGGGTCGCATATCTCCTCGCGCTCCAAGTCCAAAGTGGGGATATGCTTATCGAACCATGTCGTCAGGCGCTGCTCATCCCACAGTGCGATATTCTCGCGACCATCCTCCAAGTAGAGAGGCGTAGTCCAATCGGGATGCTCCTGCAACACGGGAGAGTTGATATGCAGGTGGTTGGCCACATAGTCCAAGATGACGTTGAGCTGCTCTCCGTGTGCCGTAGAGAGCATCGTGCGAAGCTCCTCATCGGTGCCGAAGCGCTTATCTACGACGGTGCTGAATATAGGCCAATAGCCATGATAGCCCGAAAACTTAGTGTCGGGATTTACGTTCTGTCCCCACGCATCGTAGGGGTTCTGCGTGATGGGCGAAATCCATATTGTCGAAACGCCCAAATCCTCAAAGAAGCCATCCTCAATCTTCGCGGTGATACCCGCAATATCGCCACCCTGATAGTCAACCTTGTCGAGTACCTCGGGCGAGTTAATCTTCCAGTCGTTCTCGGCATTGCCATTGTTGAAGCGGTCAATCATCAGCGAGTAGAGAGCCTGCGACTGATGGTCCTGACGCTTAATTTGCGAAGCATCAACGACTACGGTGCCTCGCTCCAGGGGCAAAAGCACATCGTTGAAACGACCATCCTCCGATGCAGCATATACGCGGACAACAGAGCGGTCGAAGTTGCTTGCCACAGCAGGGATGGCGAGGCTTACGACATTACCCTCGACCTTAACATCCTCAATCTTCTCGTTCTGCCACATGGCAACAGCCTCCACAACGGGCTTCTCGGCGACAATCTTCACGCGGCCACCCTCAACGCCCACAGACGACATGTAGCTATCCTTGTCGCGCTCGCCACCGAGAACTACAATAGCGAGGCTTGTGCCGTCGTGCCATACGTCGATGGTCGAGACCATAGCATCGGCCTCGGTGCAGATATCGAACTCTGCATTATTCTCCGCGGTGGGGATAATCTGAATACGTGCATCGGCAGTTGTGAGTGAGTCGGCACCCTCCCACTGCGGGTAGTAGTCGGTTAGGTAGTGCTGCGTAGTACCACACTTCACACCGAGGGGCATCACGGCAGCATTGTTGCCGAGTGCGAACTCGCCATTGGCAGGCTCCTCGGTGCCACACGACACCATCGCGCCGGCCAGGACAAACAGAAATAGGCTTCTTAGCTTCATATATCAATTGTTTTAGTTTTGTTCTTCGTCATGAGGGGTCCGAGGGCCGATCAAAGCCCTCGAACCAAGAGAATATACCGCGCGCACGCATACGCGCGGTATATTTAATAGGAGAGATTAGTTGGCAAGCTCAACCTTCATCTTGGCCTTACCGTCAACAATAGTGAAGGCCACGTTGTACTTACCGGCATTCTCAACTAGCATGTTCCTACCATTGAAAGCAACCTCGAACTCCGAGCCGACAACTACGTTCTTGCCATCCTCGCTGTGGCCGAAGCTAACATCCCAGGTAGAAGTAGCCTTAACCTTGAACTCCGCACCTGCGGCGAAATCGACAGTTGCAGTAGCCCAACCATCGGCAACTGTCATCTCCAAGTTGCCCCATCCGTTGAATGTACCGGCCAGAGCCCATGCATAATCAGTGAAAGTAGGGATAGGAGAAGCGCCATCCATAGTTACTTTCTTGTCGGCAGCAACTACGAAGCTGTGGCTCTTGCTAGCATCGATACCTGTAATATCGGCAGTCTGCTCCGAACCATTGTTGAAGATTACAGAAATCGTCTTGCCAACAGCCTCGGCAGGAACAACCCAAACACACTTACCATCCTTCAACTCGAGAGCCTGACCGGGCCATGAGCCACCTGTGTAGTTAACATTAGCATCGTCCCAAGCCCAGATGTTGCAGTTTGTCCAGCCGGTAGCCGTAACATCAATATTGAACGTTACAGCCTCGGGCTCGGGCTGTGCGCCATCCATAGTCCACGACTTGTCAGCGTTAAGAACGAACGTGTGGTCCTGATCCAATACAACATCGGTGATGTCGGCAGTCTGCTCCGTACCATTGTTGAAGATTACACTGATAGTCTTACCGGCAGCAGTCTCGGGAACTACCCATACATACTTGTCGTCCTCCAACGTGAGGGCCTGGCCGGGCCATGTGCCACCTGTG
>CALAXC010000152.1 GCA_937894775.1 uncultured Clostridia bacterium | reverse complement strand
CGACAATAATCATACCAACAGAAAAGAAAAAGGCGGCATGATCTCTCACACCGCCTTTGTACCCTTGGTTATCTCCGATCCTCGTCTTGCTCTCTGTAAAGAGCTTCGATGACGATCCTTGCACCAAGCCTGAATCCGTGCATGAACACTTCCTTTTGCATGAGATCGGAAAGCTCTTGGGAACAGTCAACGTATTTATCAAGCTGCTCATTTTGCTGTTCGGTCAGCGTTTTTTTCAATCGCTCTCGATTCTCGGCAATCAAGTCGATGAGATGGCGTTCCTCCTTGGTCATGTGAATATCGTCATACGGCTCGATCCGTCCGTACCACAGTTCTTCCAGTATGCTTCTCACGGCTGCACCTCCTTTCAAGCACACAACCATACCACACCTCTTGCCAACAGTCCAGAAAACAAACTGTTAACTTTTTTCT
Source organism: uncultured Clostridia bacterium (assembly GCA_937894775.1). GTDB lineage: Bacteria > Bacillota > Clostridia > Oscillospirales > CAG-272 > HGM12713. Next base: position 2,990 of record CALAXC010000152.1, on the reverse strand, counting down.
TTCTGTCGTTATCTTTTAGGGTGGGTAGTTCACTTGACCTGCCATGATGACAGGTACCACCTGCCACCTCGTCGGCGCAAACTATGCATCCTTCGTTTCGCCGTTAAAACGGCAAAACTCATACTGCTCGTTGCGCCTCCTTCTCCCCCAAAGGCAAGATGTGCCTTTGGGGGAACCCCCTTTTAGGCAGACTACGCCCTTGGTAGTAGGTGGTATCTTTTTTACGCTCCTATGCCCGGATTTTATAAAGCAGGCTCGATTTACCGCCCTTTGTCCGATACCTCTGCTCGGTGGTGAGATACCCGCCACGGCGCAGATCCCGCAAGGCTCGGCGGACGGTGGACTCGGACAGCTTCAGTTCACGAGCGATGGTGGGGATCGCCGGCCAACATTCGCCGTCCTTGTTCGCTCTGTCCTTGAGGTATACGTAGACCGAGACCGCACGGTGCGGTAGCTCCGCGCGGTAGAGAAAATCAAGACGGCTCATTCTTGGTTTCCTCCTGTTCGGTGATTATCGGCTCGGCGGGAGCTTCGGCAGGCTTTCTTTCGGGTGCGGTTCGGAGCGAGGAGCCGCCTGTCTTGGTCTTGCCGGATTTTCTCGGAGGAGTCCTCTGCGGATCGTTGCTCTGACTCTCGGTCTGCACCACACCGCCGCCTGCGGCAGTTCCTGATGCCGTCTTTTCGGCAAGCCAATCGGGATGATATTTCTTCACGATGCCGTCGATGATCTCCTTCTTCTCGGCATAGCCCACCTTGCGGTTGGCGTTCTCGGCTACGGCGTAAGGATTGTCCTTGTCAAATTCAATACCCCATTCAAAGAACAGCTTGAGGCGCACCTTCATCGGGTGCGCTCCCGTTTTCATAACAACAAACTGACCTTTGGGCATGGATTTCAGCTCGTCGGGAGTCATCAGCGGTCGCTCGATCATCTGCAGGGATGCCGAGGGGTCGTTCTTTCCTCGGCTGACCGAACCCGACATGACGGTACGGCTGCCGAGTGCCTTGGAGAGAATTTCAGCCGAGGAGCTGTTGGGGGCGAAGCCGCCGAAGATAGTGAGCTGTGTGTTGTCCACGATGATCTCCGCGCCCTCCTTGCCGTAGTTCTTGTCAAGCTGCGAGAAGGACTGAATGATCGGCACGATCTGCAAACGGCGGGAACGGGATGCGCTGAACATCATCTCGGCATCCTGAATCTTGGGGAGCGTACCGTACTCGTCGCAGAAGAACACGCAACGGTTCTTGAGCTTGCCGCCTTGCTCATCGGCTACGGCAAGTATCTCACGGTAGAGCTGCTGAATGATGAGTGAGATCATGAAGAAGGTGTTGGGGTTTTCCTCCGGCATGATCACAAAGATAGCGGATTTCTCGGAGCAAAACTTCTCGGCATCCACCTCGGTGTCAAAGCACAGAAGCTGTTCCAGCTCGGAGTCAAGGAATGCATTGAGGCGGGAGAGGGCTGTGGACATAACGCTTGCCATGCTTTGCTCACCGCCATTGAGAGCCGATCCCGCATACCACTTTGCCTTGTGATCCTCGGGGAGCATCTCCATGAGCTGCTGAAACTGATTCTTGCCTTTCTGATTAGAGGGAGCGAGAAGCTCTTGGATGATCTTGAACACCGACACGATGTGGCGTTTGCTCGGCTCACAGAACTCGGCAACGAGCAGAATGGTCGCCGTGAGCAGACCTTCGGCGGAATCGTAAAAGTATGCGTTTTGTCCGAAGGATGCCGCATCCATACCCGATAGGATGATGGTCTTGGCAATGATCTTGGCGTACTTTTCGGCTTTCGCCTTATACATGAGCTGATCGGGATGGTCACGGTAGAGGTCGGTATATTTGTTGACGAGGTGGAGGAGATTATTTCCGTTGGAGCGCGTGGGGTTACGAAGGTCGATGACCGACACCTGATAGCCGTAGTCCTTGGCGATGTTACCGTAGTTACGCATAACGTCGCCCTTGGTGTCGGTGGAGAGGAAGGACATTCCCGACGCGCAGGCGTACTCAATGCACGGGTAGAGCCAATATGCCGTTTTACCGACACCCGCCGCGCCGATCATAAGGGCATGGACATCGCCTGTGTCGATCAGAGCCGTGGTCTTGCGCTTATTGCCAACGCATCCCACCACGATGCCTTGGGGGAGCGCATCCTCCACGATCTCGCTGTCCTTCTTGCCAAAGCGTTTCTTTTTGATGAGGCGGGACATGGACGGTGTCTGTCCGTTCTTCGCCTGCTTTCTCCATTTCTGCGGAGTGAACGGGATGTGGCGATAGGTCTTGGCGATCTCGCCCTTGTTCGCCCACCGCGCCGTTCCGTGCTGACCGTCGCCTACGGTCTTGCTTTTGATGTGGTTTAGGTTATAGATGTGGCTCAGCAGAGTGACACCGCCGAGGACGGTTGCCATAAGTGCGCCGATCACGATCAACAGCGTAATGCTTGACATGGTGTGTTCACCTCACTTTCGGTATTGGTCGGGGGATATAATAAGTCCTCGTTCCAATCCTTATGGGACGGGACGAGGACTTCGGTTGGAATGCCTTGCGCGTATAGCTTTGCGGATATGCGATTGACTGCCTTTCTGCCGCCGTCATCGTTGTCAAGACAAAGGCAGACGGTTTTAATACTCGGATTGTCCTTCAGCATTTGAAACAGCACCCGATCCGAGACACCGCAGGCGGCGGCATAGCTGTGCTGTTGCCATCCGTCCTTGTGCATGGAGATGTAGGACAGCATATCTATCGGTGCTTCAAACAGATAGAGGCGGTCGCTCTTGCCACTCCAATGGAAGGAGTATTCGGGCGTACTGCTCGGCTTGTTGCCACGGAAGGTTGACTCCGTTCCTGTGCCTCGGTAGCTTGCGTGGCGAGGGACACCGTCCTGATCGTATCCGACAAACACGGCGTTGTGGTAGTCGGCGGATTCATAGATCATACCGTGCCGGGCAAAGGTGTTCAGCACGTCCTTGTCGATACCTCTTTTGGTTAATAGG